>JAFGPZ010000250.1 GCA_016935935.1 Deltaproteobacteria bacterium | reverse complement strand
TTACATTTTTTGTTGCCGGAATCGGTGGAGGACTTGGCCCCGTTCTCGGTGGATTAATCTATGATATATTTTCTTCTTATGATTACGCATGGCGATTTAATCTTATCATGCTGGTCCTTGTTTCTATCCTCATATTAGCAATCAAACCAAAACCTGCAGAGACAAAATAAAACATTCCCCTTCCGTTCAGAGATTCCCTAAACAAACTTCTGGAAACGTCAATCTTCTGGAAGTTAATTCCTCTTCTCTTTCTCACCTACGATCCCCTGATGTGGATATTATATATCCATTTAGGAGGCCTATTTTCGCCTTTTATGGATACTTATTATACATCTTGAATTGAATATTTGGAAGGCAGGATTCACGGTGAGAATAAAGTGACCCGAATATATCATATGAATACAATATGTTGTCTGATGTACTTGTCAGTTTGTACGATTTGGCATGAGGATTGCTCATGTATTATTACAAAAAAAAGAAAGGATATGATCATCATGAAAAAGATAACAATAGTCGTATTACTTGTTTTTGTCGCTTCGGCATTAATGCTTTCAGTCGGTTTTGCTGAGACGCTCAAGGGTAAGGATTTTGTCCGCCTCGGCAAGATTGTCCAGTTGAATGGCACACTGATTGAGACGGGGCATGAGTGGAGCCTGAGGCACAACGATAGTGTTTATAACCTTCACTTGGGGCCGAGTGATTTCTGGTCGGATAAGGGAATCATTTTAAAAGATGGAGAGAATGCCTCCTTAAGGGGTTTTATCCATGAAAAGGACGTTGCCGTAACTGTCATAGAAACAGGCGGCAAATCGGCAACACTCAGAGACGACGAGGGGCGTCCCGCCTGGGCAGGAACACGATTCAGCCGGGGAAATGGGAAATCATGAATGACCCTCAACAGATAGTCTTTACAGGAATCCCCGGTCATTCCGGGGATTCGCCATTTTCGAATGAGTATGGGAGGATGACATGAACTTTTCAAGAAAATTAAAAATACTTACAACTCTCGTCTTTGCAGTAATCCTTGTATGCTCTTTCTTTTATCCAACGAAAGCGTCGGCCTGTGAAATTGATATAGAAATAAATGGAGAGTCGAATGAAGCATACAGGACTGGAGATATAGTTATCCTTAAAGTGAAAGTATTTCTGACACACAGGAACTGTCCTGAAGGCATTGATTCAACAGAGTTCCAGGCTCAGGGGCTGGATATTCTGGGCGCTACGAATTGGACAGAGGTATCGAGCAACCATTTCGAGCGACTGGTAAAGGTCAAGATTACAGTTGAAGGGGCAAGCGAAGCCGTCTTCCATGCAAAAAGAACCTGCACCAAAGAAGGTGGCTACGACTACCTTAAACTGGATGTGAGCAATGCCTGAGAGGTTTACAAAAAGATCGTCAAAAGGATATGGCAGCAAATATTATGATCGGCAGATGGTTTAAAAAAATTTCAGGATACCGGGAGATCATCCTTTTACTAATTGTGATATCCTGGTTCCTGATTCAGGGAACCGCCATGGGTCAGGAACCAGAGTTCCTGCCACTGGAACAGACCGGATCATTTGAAGCTATTTCTGTATCGGAATTCCCAGAATCCTTCGATGCAAGTAAAAATAGCCAGTCAAAAGACTTCGAAAGGTTTAAGTATCCAATAGCGGCTCTTTTATTAACCGTCTTTGCAGGGATCATGTTCCGTTTCAAAAAGACCCGTCTGGCACGACCACTATTTCTTATGGGTTCTCTCGTTATTTTCGGTTTCATAAATGGAGGTTGTCCCTGCATAATTTCAAGTTTTCAGAACTTCATTCTGATGGTTATAGGTGTAGACTTCAAGATTAACAATATTCTTTGGTTTCTTGGAATTGTTGTCATCACATATTTTTTTGGTCGCGTTTGGTGCGGCTGGGTCTGTCATCTCGGCGCCCTTCAGGAGTTTATTTACAGATCGAACAGTTTCGAATTCTTGAGGAATAAACGTGCACAGGAAATAATGCGCTGGATAAGATATGTGCTCTTTGCTGCCCTTATCGCTCAACTGATAACTACACAAGAAATTCTTTTCAGCCACGTAGATCCCTTCAAGGTTGCTTTCAACCTTTCATCATACTATACGGCGGGCTGGATACTTCTTGCGATTCTTATTATTACCTCTCTTTTTATCTACAGGCCCTTCTGTCGGGCCGTCTGTCCTGTCGGATTAATATTAGGCTGTATAAGCATGCTGCCCGGTGCGTTTAATCTTGAGAAAAACGGAGGTTGTGCTGAATGTCAAACCTGCAGAAAAGTATGCAAGACCCAGGCAATAGATGGATATGCCAATGTTGACAACTCCGATTGCATTATGTGTGGCGACTGTCTCGACAGCTGTAAAAAAGAGGGAATTTCCTTCTACAGGGGAAAAAAGACATTGACTCACTACCATTCCTTTCCTATAGTGACAGGCAACTGCAAATAATTCTTTTCTGAACAGATTCGGTTGCAATAAGGTTTCCCAAATATATTACGCCTTCGAAGAGAGATAAGTAGAATGAAAATATTTCTTAATCCCAGCCCTTCAAAGGTCAGGACACTTTCCCAAGAAGAGAGAGGCGAAATACTGCGATTCCACCAGCTTCTTCCAGGATACAGGCCTTCTCCACTCATATCCCTTGACACCTTGGCGGCAGAATTGGGCGTTGAACGACTATACATCAAGGATGAGGGCGGGCGTTTCGGCCTCAAGGCATTCAAGGCCCTCGGGGCATCCTATGCCGTTTATCGTATATTGAAGGACCTAAGTGGAGGTTCTCTCGCGCCTGAAGAATTTCTGACGGCAAGGGGTCTGTCGCTGGCAGAAGGCTTTTCCTTCTGCTGTGCCACCGATGGTAATCACGGGCGAGCCGTCGCGTGGATTGCGCGTCTACTCGAAAGGCCTGCTATGGTTTTCGTACCCCAGGGTACAGTTTCCGCAAGGATCGAGGCCATTGAGTCGGAAGGAGCCGAAGTTATTGTCGTAAGGGGAGGCTACGATGATGCGGTAAAAAGGGCCGCCGAATATGGAAAAGGACAAAATGTTGTTGTCGTGGCAGATGTGGCATATTCTGGGTACATGGCAATACCCAGCTATATCCAGAGTGGATACCTTACGATATTCACAGAAGCGTCAATACAACTGATAGAAAGAGGGGAAGAACCACCGGATATTATATTCATACAGGCGGGTGTGGGCGCCTTGGCATCGGCAGCCGCACTCTTTTCACCCGAGCCCGAAAAGGGTCCTGACCTGGTCTCAGTGGAGCCTACCGCATCGGCCTGCCTACTTCATTCTGCGGAAAAAGGTGATGATATGCCGCATTCAGTGGAGCCTGGCGGGAAAACAATCATGGCAGGATTGAACTGTGAAACACCCTCCTTGACTGCGTGGCCTCTGATTAGGGATCGCTTTACGGCATTTGTCTCGATCGAGGACACCCTGGCCATGGAGGCAATGCGCCTCATGGCACGTGTGGGCGTTGTTGCCGGCGAATCTGGGGCGGCCGGCCTCGCCGCAGTCCTGGCGCTTAGGCGGGAAAGACGGAATGAACTCATAACACCAGAAAGAAAAGTACTCCTCATTAACACCGAATCGGATACTGATCCGGAGGGATACGAGAAAATCGTAGGGGAAAGGGCTTAACTGTTTTATAACAGAGTCTCGTCCCCTCCATCATCCATCTGATCTATACGATACCCTGGGCCATCATAGCATCGGCAACCTTGACAAAGCCGGCAATGTTAGCGCCGTTCATGTAATTCCCCGGCGTACCATACTCCTTGGCCGCATCTACACATGATCTGTGAATTCTCTTCATAATCCTCTTGAGATAATTATCCACCTCTTTACGAGACCAGCTCAATCGCATACTGTTCTGGGTCATTTCCAGACCTGAAACACTGACACCACCCGCATTTGCTGCCTTACTTGGTGCGTATAATACGTCGCTGTCTATAAAAACCTCTATCCCGTCGATCGTCGTCGGCATGTTGGCTCCCTCTGCAACGAGTCTGACACCGTTTTTCACAAGATTACGGGCATCATTACCGTTTATCTCGTTCTGAGTGGCAGAGGGAAATGCGCAATAGGCCTTATGATCCCACAAGGGATTGTAATCCAGGGCCGAATCCAGCGGGGCATATACCGCCTCCGGATATTTATTGGCATATTCCTTTATACGGCCCCTCCGCACATTCTTGAGATGAAATATATAGTCGAGTTTTCCCCTGTCTATACCGCTCTCGTCATAGATATATCCCGACGAATCGGACATAGTTACTACCTTTCCACCGAGCTCAAGCGCCTTCTCCACGGTATACTGGGCAACGTTACCGGAGCCGGACACGAGACACACCTTTCCTTCGAGCGTTTCTCCCTTTAACGCGAGCATCTCAGATGCGAAATATACCGCACCGTAGCCGGTTGCCTCGGGACGTATCAGGCTACCTCCCCAGGTGAGCCCCTTCCCCGTCAAAACGCCACTGAACTCGTTTGTCAGCTTTTTGTACATGCCAAACAGGTATCCTATTTCTCGAGTGCCTACACCTATGTCCCCGGCTGGAACATCGGTATAGGGCCCTATATGCCTGTAGATTTCAAACATGAAACTCTGGCAGAACCTCATGACCTCCATTTCGGATTTTCCCTTGGGATCGAAGTCAGATCCGCCCTTTGCTCCGCCCATGGGAAGAGTCGTCAGGGCGTTCTTGAAGGTTTGTTCAAATCCAAGAAATTTCAAGATACTCAGATTAACTGATGGATGGAATCGGAATCCACCCTTGTAAGGCCCGATGGCGCTGTTCACCTGTATGCGATATCCCCTGTTAATCTGTACTTCTCC
>JAFGPZ010000249.1 GCA_016935935.1 Deltaproteobacteria bacterium | reverse complement strand
GTGACATCGATTTCCGGTAAATCGCTGGTAAATGGAATTATCGCTCTCTTTATAGGACTCTTCCTTGCTTCCGTTGGTGTTAGTCCGATTCAGGGTGTCCCCCGCTACGACCTTGGATTTGCGCAGCTTCGTGCCGGAATAGATTTTATCATAGTCATGATCGGTGTCTTTGCCCTTGGTGAGATATTCAGCCGCTTTGAAACAATTTCCACGGAAGAAGCCAAAAAGGTTGAAGGTAAGGTCGGCACCAGCATGCTTACCATAAAAGAATTCCTGCAATTGAAGTGGACAATTCTCCGTTCCTTTGTAACGGGCACCTTTATCGGCTTTCTCCCCGGAGCCGGAGCAACGATTGCCTCTTTTGTCAGCTATGGTATGGCGCGAAACCTGTCGGACGATCCCGGTAAATTCGGTACCGGTGTCATAGAGGGTGTGGCGGCGCCTGAAACAGCCAATAACGCCGCGACGGGTGGTGCCATGATTCCCCTTCTGACTCTGGGAATACCCGGAGGTGGAGCCACTGCCGTTATGATCAGCGCCTTTATGATAAAGGGATTGCAGCCGGGGCCTCTCGTATTCATGAGTGAACCTGGACTTATTGGCAGTATTTTCGTCGGAATGATTATCGCGAATCTGCTGATTATTATCTTCGGTTTTATTGCGGTAAAGGCATTTACACAGTTTTTGAAGGTTCCCTACGCCATTCTGGCATCGGGTATAACTCTCTTCTGTTTCCTTGGCGCCTTTGCCAAGAGAAATGTCATGTACGACGTATGGGTCATGTTGATATTCGGGGTTATCGGCTATTTCATGAAAAAATATGACTATCCTGTGGCTCCCCTGGTGCTTGGAATGGTTCTGGGTCCTCTTGCCGAGGATAAGTTTCTGTCTTCCCTGATCAGCTATCAGAATGATTTTACGATATTCTTCACGCGTCCAATAAGCGGTACCATGATTGTTGTTGCCCTTTGCTTTCTCGTCTATCCTCTGATTATGATGCTGTTTAAGAAGATGAGGCAAGCAAATAAGGCATAACGTATAGTTTTTATGTAAAAGTAATAGCCGAACAACGTTTAAACATTAGAGGAGAACCTATGTCATCTACAATAAAGGGAGTAGCGGTATACAAGACACGTCTTCCATTGCAAAGGCCCTACCATCTCTCTCTTATTACGCTGGATTGCTTTGAAAGTGTAATGGTCCGCATTGAAACAGAGGGAGGTGTTGGCTACGGTGAGACCACCGATGTGCCTGGATATTTTACCGAGAACCTTGGCGACGCATGGAAAATCGCATGTCTCTATGGACCCCAACTCCCGGGAAAAAATACGGTGGAGGCTCTCGATAGAATAGTCGCTCGAGAAAAGAAGCTATCCTTCGCCGCAACTCCGCTGGTTACAGCATTGGAGGGTATTATAGATTCCATTGAAAACCCTGTGACAGATTCTGTTACGGTTCCTATCCTGGGCGTCGTACAGGGCGAGACACTCGAAGACATAGAATCTGATGCCCGTAGACTGCTCATGGAGGGATACCATACCCTCAAGTTCAAGGTTGGTTTTTCAGTTAATGAGGACCTTGAGCGGGTGTGCCACCTCCAGACCCTTCTTGCGCCGGGAGTCCGGATACGGCTGGATGCAAATCAGGCCTACAGTTATGCTCAGGCGGTTCAATTTGTCGAGGGATTGGACCCGAGGGGAATTGAATTACTGGAACAGCCGCTGGGTACCGAGGCATGGGATGACATGAGCCGACTTGTGAAGATCAGCCCCGTTCCACTCATGCTTGATGAAGCCATTACGGGAGAGGATGAACTTGACCGTACCATCGAGACGGGATGTGCAGAGGTTGTTAAATTCAAGCTCATGAAATGTGGCAGCTTCCGTTATCTTGAGAAACTTGTCAACAAAGCGGTTAATGCTGGTTTGAAGGTTATTCTGGGCAATGGCGTTGCCACAGACATCGGGTGCTTTCATGAGGCGCAGGTTGCCCATAGAATGGGTCTGACCGTTCATGCCGGTGAGATGAATGGATTCCTCAAGGGGGTTGATCATTTTCTTGAGCCGCCATTGCGGATGGAGGGAGAAAATCTGATTCTTCCTGACGGTATACCTGCTGTCAGGTGGGATATCCTGTCCCGATATATCGTGGAGGAGATTAGCTGGGGTGACATCAAGTCCCCCAGCTGATCCGGCAACTTTCACGTTACTGTATAATAGTTTCAGCCTTTTGTTCTTTCTCAGTATTCTCGATTCCCCAATTAACCTTCCAGACTTTTCCTGTCTTTAAAGAAGGCCATTATCTGACGCGACCTGCGTATCTCAGGGCCTGTTTAAAATTATCGGCGTCAGCAATTCCCTTGCCGGCGATGTCATTGGCGGTACCATGGGCAACGGAGACGAATTGTATGGACGTTCCCAGAACGGTATAGATGATCTTCTTGAAACTCACCAGTTTCATGGCTATGCGCGTCTGGTCGTGAAACATGCCGAGAACGCAGTCAAACTCGCCCTTCTTACCGCGCAGATATACCGTATCAGGTGGAAAAGGGCCGCGAACATCCAGCCCCTGGCTGGCAGCCTCCTCTATTGCCGGCTTGATAATGCGTATCTCCTCGTCTCCATGGAGACCAGATTCTCCTCCATGGGGATTTAGCGCAGATACCCCTATAATGGGATGTTCAATACCGCAATCCTTCATGGCCCTATCGAGAAGGTTCAGGGATTTTACGATAGTTTCCTTGTTTAAGGATTCGCAGGCCTTTCTCAGTGAAAGATGCAGGGGAGGCACGGAAGCGGTTCGGAATTTACCCGCCATGGAGAGGATCAGCAGTGTGTCTAGATTTTCGGTGGAGAAGGTCTCTATCATATCGGTCTCATCGTGAAATTCATATCCGGCGGCATGGATGGCCTCCTTGTTAATAGGGGCGTATACTATCGCTCCGAGATCTCCTTTTTCAGCCAGTTCAATAGCCTTTTTAAACCAGGCAACAAAGGCTCGGCCTGAGACGGGGGAGACCTTGCCCATAGGCTCACTGCGTAGTTCCGGGGAAGCAATATTGATAATATTTAGTTTAGGGTATTCGATTCGTGCCTCATCAGGGGTGTCTATGGCCAGTACGTCCATATCAATTCCAGAAATGGTTAAGGCCTTTTTAACCACTTCAGCGTCGCCGATGAGAATGGGTTTGCTGGCCCTGTAAATTGAAGGATCAGATAAGGCCTTTACCGTAATTTCAGGGCCGATTCCGAGGGCATCTCCTATTATTATGCCTGAAGGTTTTTTTTTACTCATATTTCTGTTCCTTTCTGTTTGTGATAATTGTTCCGATTATTAAAATCTCTAAATTAAGATAGTCCTTACAAGAATTTAGATCATCCTTTGGTATTAGTATGTAAGTGGGTTTGGTAAGTCAAGAAAAAATGGATGATTCGTATAAAAAAATCCTGAGAATAAGTATTTTATTATCGGCTTGTCGATGGTACTGACCGGATTTAGAATGGCCTTTACCGTTAATGCCATACTGGTGGGGTTTATATGTGTAACGGCAGTGTTTCTTATTCCTTAATACACTCGGAAAATAAGTGAATAACAGGAGAATTTACGCAATGGATGTAATTTACCCGAAGGAACTGAAAGAGATGATAGGCGATGGAAGGGAAATCGCCCTCATCGATGTGCGTGAACAGGGTGCCTTCTACAGGGAGCATCAGTTATTTGCTTCTTCAATACCATTGAGCCAAATGGAACTGCGAATCAGCGACATGGTGCCAAGGCGTGCCGCACGGATAGTCCTCGTCGATGGTGGAAGAGGGGATAATATGGCCGAAAGGGCGGGAAAATGTCTGGAGCAGTTAGGTTACACGAATATTGCCATACTGGATGGTGGAATCAAGGCATGGAAAGAAACCGGCTATGAAATCTTTTCCGGTGTCAATGTCCCAAGTAAGGCGTTCGGGGAAATCGTCGAAAGGACCTGTAATACCTCTCGGTTAACGGCCGGGGAGCTGAAAGCGAAAATCGACAGCGGAGAAAAACTTGTCATTTTAGACTCCCGTCCGAAAGATGAATATCACAGAATGAATATCCCCGGAGGCATAAACACCCCAGGTGCGGAACTGGTTATGCGGATTCATGATTTGGCTCCCGATCCTGAAACCTTCGTGGTTGTCAACTGCGCAGGGCGCACAAGAAGCATCATTGGCACTCAGTCGTTGATCAATGCCGGTATTCCAAATCCCGTTGCCGCACTGAAAGACGGCACCATGGGCTGGCATCTGGCCGGGTTCGAACTTGAACAGGGCATGGAACGCTATGCCCCTGCACCGTCTCCTGAGGGGCTTTTGAAGGCGCGGGAATTTGCGGGGCGCGTGGGGAAACGTTTTGGCGTCCAGAAAATAGATCATTCCGTTCTGGATAAATGGATGGTTGAAAGGGGAGATCGCACACTGTATGTTTTCGATGTGAGATTGCCCGAAGAATTTGAATCAGGTCACCTTGAATATTCGAGAAATGCGCCGGGCGGTCAACTGGTTCAGGCCACCGATGAATATATGGC
>JAFGPZ010000248.1 GCA_016935935.1 Deltaproteobacteria bacterium | reverse complement strand
TCCTTCGTTACTCGACGAAAGAAAGCGGCAGTGCTCGTTTTCCCTCCTTCCTTGAAGACGCAGCCCGCGCGATATGCTTCATCCGCGATACAGCGAAAGAAGAACACATTGCCCCAGACAAGATTGCCGTATGCGGCTTTTCTGCCGGGGCGAATCTCGCCGGACTCCTTGCGACACGCTGGCATGAAGAATTCTTGAGCCAAGCACTGGGGCGCCCCAACAGCGATTTCGAGCCAGCAGCCTTGATTTCGGCCTACGGAATGCTCGACTGGCCGATGCTCATGGCTCTCGCGGCAAAGGATCCGGATGCAGAAAAGAGGGAACAATGGGGCTCAAAAATGGACCTGTGGAGGGAGTGCAATCAAACAGTTTTCGGGACTCAAAATCCAAGCCAGGAACAGATGACCGCTGCCAGCCCGGCCCATAATGTATCAGAGCATACGCCGCCGGCTTTCATCTGGCACACAAGCGCAGACAGCCTTGTCTATCCACAGCTCTCAATCAATTTCGTAAATGCCATGCTTGAACACAAGCGGCCCTGCGAATGCCACCTCTTCGAGAATGGCGGGCATGGGCTCTCCCTCGCAGATAAAACCAGTTCCGGGAGCCAGTGGCAAATGGACAAGAGGGCTTCGGCCTGGATCGATCTTTGTATAGACTGGCTCGACATCCGCCTCTTCCCAGAACCGGATTCCGTAAATAATTAACGGGACCAAGCCTGGATCCTGTCGATAAGGCCTGGCTCTTAAAAAGAATTGCCCCTTATACAAAAAAAGGTATCTTTCGGCAGTCAACGAAGGCTAGGGTGATGCTCGAGAGAAGAGTCCTTAGTTCATTGAGAACGCAGGACTCTTCTGAGAAAATTCATTAGGCATACCTGTAATACGCACAAGGTCTACCAATACGACTAGGATTCTATCCGCAAGAGTGCATTCTCCTCGTGGTTGAAGAACGCAACATGTTCATTCAACTCCGTAGACCGTTCTCCCAGATTAATAGCCGTACTAGCCAGTTCTTCAGACGCTGCAGCATTCTGTTGAATCACGACATCAAGTTGATTTAGCGCTTCAGTAATTTGGTTCGCTCCCAAGGACTGCTCGTTACTTGAAGTGGATATCTCCTGCAACATTTCAGTGGTTCGCAGAATATCTGGAACAATATTCGTAATCAATGTAAGAGTTTCCTCGGCGGTATCCACCGTCTGTTTTGAAAGACCGGTGATTTCCGATGCCGCGATCTGGCTTCTTTCCGCAAGCTTGCGCACCTCGCTCGCTACCACCGCGAACCCTTTGCCCGCCTCACCAGCGCGAGCAGCCTCAATGGCCGCATTCAGGGCAAGAAGATTTGTATTTCTGGATATTTCTTCAATTATTGAAATCTTTTGGGATATGGTACGAACCGCTTCAACGGCCTTTGCTACCATCTCTCCTCCACTTTTTGCGTCATTGGCGGTTTTTTGGGCAATTGAATAGGTTTCGCGGGCGTTATCGGAATTTTGCTTGATATTGGCAGCCATCTGTTCCATAGCGCTGGCTACTTCTTCCATGGAAGATGCTTGTTCCGAGGCGCCGGTGCTCACCTGTGCCGAGGCACTGGTGATTTCCTTCGACCCAGACCCGACCGCCTGAGAGGATAAAATTGTTTTATCAATTATATCCGACAGGGATTCAATCATACTTTGAGTCGCTCGGGAGAGGGTACCAAGCTCATCCTTCCGGCCTAAAAGATTCTGGGGAACCCTGATATTCAAATACCCCTCGGACAGCTTTTTCTGGAGGACGGACATAGCTGCGATGGGTTTCGATAGGGTACGGGCGACAAGAACGGACAATAGAGCGAGAATTGCAAGAGATACAAGGCTTAAAAAAACCATAAGGATTATCAATTGGGTAACAGGGCGGTATATTTCGCTCATGGTCGGAATACCCAGAAGGATCCACCCATTTGAAAGGCTATGGTGCCCAACAAGCTGTTCGCCGGTCCCCGTCCCAAATCTGATTATTCCCGATTCATTCTTGGCTTTCAGAATTTCATTATAGATTAATACAGCTTGGGGCCCCAAGTCTTTCAGGGATTTGCCCTGATCGGTACCGAAGAGTATGGTTCCGGATGCATTCACGAGAACAAAATATCCCGTTTCAAGAATACGTTCTGCGATAAAATCATTTTCTATCTGTGTGATGAACATATCAGAACCCACTACGCCTATCGGTTTCCCATCCAATACAATGGACTGGGTCAGGGAAACAATTTTCCCGTCGAACCCCTCCCATTCATACGGATCGGTGATTGCCGTACCGTTTTTCTCGGCGTCTGTGAACCAGGTCCACGCGCCCCCTGTCATTTCCTTTCTCGTGTACTTGCTGTCATATTTTAGTTGGACGGTTCTGTCCAGTTTCATATTTTGGAATGTCAATTGACGCAGTGAAGGGTCTGTGTACTCGGGAGCCAACCAAATATAGTAATCCAATGTGTTGTATCGCTTGATAAGCCCCTTTGCCATGGGTTCCAGCTTCATTAGATAAGGGAAGAGCTCTTCAGGATCGGAAAGGGTATCAAGATCTGCAGTTTCTTCCAGGTAGGACTTGAAAACGTCGAGCTGCGCAAAGGTTCCGTTGAATTCTGCTTCAATCTTGTTTGCCCATGAAGACGTCCATTCCATCAGGAGTTTTTGCGTATTGTCCTGTATTATAAATAAGGATTGTGTCGTTGCGATGAGCGCAAAGACGCTCAAAACCAAGAAAAATACAACCACGTTTATGGTCGTAAAAAAGGTCGCGATCTTCTTCATGCTCCGCCCCCTCGTGAATCACGTTTAAAGACTAATGCACGACAGGGTCGATTACTCCTTTTTATTGAAAGAAACTGTTTCTATTCACCGATTATACCAGTAATTCCATGTAATCGAGGGCTACAGTCAAATGGAGTGGTCTGTATAGTTGATTGCTGTCGATGAATATTAGTTCTTTCATTATCACACATAGGTACATAGCGTTCATTATGATATAAAGAGAATAGCTCGATATCTCTGCAGACCCCTAAAAATCAATCTTTTTCGTTATTGTTCCTGATATTTCACAATAATTCTTCCATATTCACCAGAACTTTTTATTTTCCTGATGCCTTTATTGAATAGTTCTATGATATCTTGACTGTTCTTGTTTCTTTTGGTAACCATCAAGCAATACTCCCTATCTAAAAAGAGAATCTTCTTGTTTAAAACTACAATTCTGGCATCCTGATACTGTTTCAGTAATTCATTAATGACATAAGAGTCTTCAATAATGAAATCAATTCTACCCGACTGGAGTTTCTTCATCGACAGGTCTATGGTCTCGGTAGTTTCTACCTTTGCTCCAATTTTTCGCAAGGGGACTGCAAGTGCATCACTACCTGTTGTCATCCCAATCGTAAACATCTTGAAAGATTCAATACTTTGAAGTTCAGCAATATCTATTTTTTTGTTTGAGCTGTTATAAATAATTGTGTTGCTTGAGCCAAATATTGGATCCGAAAACAAGTATTTAATTTTTCTTTGGCTTGTTATTGCATATGGAAAAGTCCCAAATGCGTCGCCTCTTTCAACATAATTCTCTGCTCGTAACCACGGGACATGAATTATTCTGTATGTAATGCCTACAGAGACACATGCGGCTGTAACGATATCCGTAGCCAATCCGTTCTCGGATGAATTTGTATATGGAGGCCAATCGCCTATTGCGAAAATTATTTCTTGAGGATTAATGAACCCTGATGAAGCGAATGAAAAAATAACAAGTAATATCCACCTCATTGAGAACCTCTTTAATCCACGTTCACAAGGTCTATTTACCGTATACATTGTCCGGGATGCGAAGCTGTCACGAAACGTTCCGAGAGTAGCGAGTGCTGGTATCTCGTTAATAGCATTCTCAAGGTGAAGAAACGGTAAGCGCTTGTTTTTATTATACTTATAAACATAGTTCTACACATTTATAGCTGTCAAGACGTGAACTGCTTGGTTCTTCGGTGCTCAAGGATGAATCTCGGCCAATA
>JAFGPZ010000041.1 GCA_016935935.1 Deltaproteobacteria bacterium | reverse complement strand
GGGAGTGCTGCCGATTACATAGGTGGTGCCTGGAGTATGTATTACACTGCTTCAAATATCGGAGCGACAGGTATCTTCAAGGGGGATAAAGGGAGTATCGCTCCGTCGACCCATTGGGGTTATTACACAGGGATGCTTGAACATTCGTCTTTTACAAGGACGTACGCCACAACTTACATAAGCCAGACGCTGACAGATTTTGATGCCAGCACTGTCAAGGTTGCAGAAGCAGGAAGAGATGTTTCCACTTATTATATCAAGCTGAACGGGAGTACAAGTCCGAGAACACTTGATGAGTGGGCCCGCATTCAGGAGGTTACTGTTACCTGGTCCGGTTCCGAAGGTATCAGTCAAACGGAGACCAGTCACAGCGAATACATGGAGTGGGGGTATTGGACACAAACGACGGCAATGCCGGCAAACGATGAACACTCCTATTATTTTGCCAACCGCGGCTATTACGTCTGGGGTGACAACACAGCGCCAGGAAATATGCCGGGCACCGGATCGTACACATACGAAGGTCCTGCCTACGGAACTTTCTGGACTTCCGCCGGGGGCAACAATATGTCGGGAACATTCGATTCCACTGTGAATTTCGCTACAGCCGCAATCAATGACTTTAACATGACTGTTTCCGGAAGCAGTTATTCGGCTTCCATAAGCGGTGCATCAGGTTCAATAAGTGACAGTAAGTTCAGTCTGAGCGGCGGCACGTGGCAACTGGGCCCAACGGATTATGAAACGAGTGCTAACTCTTACTCAGGACACGGATCATTTTACGGTCCCAATGCTGCTGCCATGGGCGGCGTATGGCAGATGGGTTACGGGGGGTGTGACTACCATGCAGCCGGATCATTCGTGAGTACTTCGAAAACGACTCAATCATTGGACTAGTAGTGATTTTGCCTGTCTCGTGAGGTTTTTTCTAAGGCCGTTGATTACAAAAAGGCCGTATGAACATAGCCGGTTCTTGCGGCCTTTAAATTTTTTGTTTCACGATCGGTGGGGACGTCCCGATGCCGGGACTGCTCACAGAGGGAGTGACACAGGTGCTGATTACCATTGTTATGCCGTGCCTGAATGAAGAGGTGGCTATCGGAAGGACCATCGATGAAATCCCCTTTGATACACTGAAGGAAATGGGCTGTGAGGTTGAGCTTCTGGTAATCGACGGCGGCAGCAGCGATGCCTCGGGGGATCTGGCGAGGAGCAGGGGTGCGAAAGTGCTTTTATCCGAAAGGGGCTATGGAAGACAATGCAGGCTTGGCTTCGACCATGCCGGCGGTGAAATTATCGTTACCGCTGATTGTGATGCCACCTATCCGCTCTCCAATATTCCCCGGATACTCAAAACTCTGAAAGAGGGCACATTTGATTTCGTCACGGTGAACAGGTTCGCCGGTGTTGCTCCGGGCGCGATGCACACAATAAACAGGATAGGAAATATTTTTCTCACCTCTGTGGCAAATTTACTCTTCAGGCTGAACCTGAAAGATTCACAGAGCGGGATGTGGGCTTTCCGAAAACCTGCGCTAGAGAAGATGGATCTGACGAGCGACGGCTGGCCTTTTGCAGGAGAAATCAAGATAGAGGCTTTGCGGAAGCTCAGGTCCGTGGAAATTCCCGGCTCCTATAAACATAGGATCGGAAACACTAAGTTGAAATGCTTCAGAGACGGGTGGACAATCTTTTGTTTCATGGTTAAAAAAAAGGGGAAAGAGTTTTGTAATATCCAAGGACAGGCACAGGATCATCAACACAGTTGAACAATAATGGAAGAAAAAATTAAACCCGGATTTGCCGAGAGGTTTGCTCATTTACATGACAGATTACCTTGCCTGTTAATATCGACTGTTCTTCTTCTCGCTCTTATTGTAAGGATAGCAGCCCTTCTGAGTCTGAAAGGCAGTATCTATTTTGATTTTCCCTTGTTGGATGAAGGGATTTATCATGTCTGGGCCAAAAATATAGCCGAAGGAACCTATCAATCGTTGTCTGTCTATGAATTTTCTCCCCTCCCGGCGTATATTATCGCCCTTGTATATAAGATATTTTCACCGGATATCTTATATGTAAGAATCCTGAATATTATCCTTGGAGTGTTTACCTGTTATCTGGTCTATCGTATCGGTGAAGAGATGGCAACCCGGCCGACAGGCCTTTTTGCCTGTCTTATCGCCGCCCTTTACGAGCCCTTTATCTTTTACAGTATCGTACCCTTAAAGACTTCCCTGTCCCTTTTCCTGTTTGCCTTGATTACCTATCTTGTGGTGGCAATCATGAACGGCAAATCGATTGTAAAGGTATTTCTGCTTGGAATTGCGGCCGGCCTTATGCTCAATGTACGGGGCAATTTTATCGTCATTCTTCCGCTCATACTGTTTGTCATCTTTCTCTACATGTACAAAGGTAAATCTTCATTGAAGATCCTCATTGCACATCTTGCGGTTTATATAGTGGGACTCTCTGTAGCGATATCTCCTTTTATGGTCAGGAATTACCTGGTTTCCGGTGAATTCGCGCTGACTACCTCCCAATCGGGTTTCAACTTTTACCTGGGAAATAATCTTCAAAATCCTGATCCATATTATAGACCGGTTCCTTTTGCCTCATCGTCGCCCTTTGAACAGGGGGTACAGTTCACTATCGAGGCAAGCAGGAGGACTAACAAAAAATTGTCTCCTCAGGAGGCTTCATCTTACTGGACGGGTCAGGTAAGCAGAGAGGCCCTGGAACAGCCTGCCGCCTTTATGTGGAAAATATCTCAGAAGGCACTGGTCCTGTTCAACCGGTTCGAAGCAGGGGACCATTATAATATAGGATTCATAAGCAACTTTGTACCCTTTTTCACGCTGCCCTTTTTCAGTCTCTGGTTGATTCTTCCCTTTGGCATGGCAGGAATGGCGGCAACTATTATTGCGGGGTCAAGAAAAGCGCTGGCCCTATGTTCAATTTTTTTTCTTTACGCATTCACACTTATTGCTTTTTATACCAGTATGCGGCTCCGGGTGACGATGTTGATTATTTTAATACCCTTTGCGGTAATGGGGATCACCAAAGTCCTTTCGTATATAAAAAACAGGCAATTCAAAAATATTGTCATCTATTCGGCAATAGCCGCAGCTTTTTTTGTAATCGAATTTCTTCCGGTTCAGGGCACTAACGATATGACGGCATATTACAACACCCATGCCATCATTCTCGATTCAAAGGGATTCGGAAATGAAGCCATACAATACTGGGAAGACTCATCCCGGATGGACAGGCCCTTTTCCGCCTTTGCAAATCTTTGTCTGGCGGCACAATATTACAGGAGAGGAGATTTTCAGAAGGGAGTTTCCTATCTTGACAGGATCCCCGGGAATTCATTTGCCGTTGCATCAAAATACGAACTGATAGGTGATATACTGGTGCACCAGGGGCAAATAAAGGGGGCTATATCGGCATATAAAAAGTCACTCGAGATCAACTCAGGGCAGAGAAGGATACTATTAAAACTGATCAGAATATATGAGAAAACAGACAACAAAAAGGCTTTAAAGGAAAATGAAACACTCAAGTACATCGCTTCATTCTACGATATCTTTAGATAAAGTCTTCCTGCAATGAATATTTTTTATTTATACAACCTGCTGTCTGATGGTATCAGCTTTGACCTGAGGATGTACTCGTCTCATTATGATCACGCGGACATTACGAAGAAGGGCGCGTGGTTGGATGTGAATATAGGTGGATCCCGTTTCAGAATGGTTGAAACTGCCGAGTTTCGCTTGAACTCCCTGTCGAGAAAATGTCTTACCTGCTGCCTGCTCCAGTCTCCGGGGTGTGCAAAACTTCGGTAGAGCGACAGGTCTCCCTTGTAAAAATCGCTCGTTTCCATCGTTCGAGCATCCTCACCGTAGGCGGGCATGTTAAAAATGGCAAGGTTCAGAAAACCGATCTCATGACGATGCTGGACGGTGAATTCAAGTGTTCGAAGGGCCTCGTCGAAAGTCTCCGCAGGTGTTCCAAAAAGAAGATAGACATATGCTGCTATGCCCACCTCTTTCAGGTTTTTCAGGACAGTTGATGCCTCTTGCAGATCGAAACCCTTTTCGAGAGAATCGAGGACCTGCTGATCGCCCGATTCTATCCCCAGTTTCAGCATGACGCAACCAGACAGTTTCAGATTCCGGCAAAAATCCAGGTTCGTCAATTGCTTTGATATGCGGGCAAAACCGTACCAGGGGACTCCTGGAGGGACATCGGCAAAGGCCTCCATAAGTGACGGACTGATAGCGTTGTCTAATAGATGAAGCAGTGTCGGTGTTTTCTTTTCTATGAGTCTTTCCAGGTCCCTTTGTACCCGTTCTGCCGGTAAGGGCCGATAGGGTCTGCCTTCGGCCTTTTCCGGGCAAAAGGCGCATTTATTCCAGTAACATCCGCTGGATGCGCTGTAGGGGAGGACGAAACCGGGGGCCATGTATGAGTCGATGGGAAAGTCATCATAATCGGGTATGGCATGGTCTCTGGCATTCTTTATACCGAGGATGGAAAGAAGAGGCCCTTCACCCTGTCCGGCCACCAGATGATCGACGAGACCCTCAAAGGGATTCTGCCAGTTTGGACTGCTCATCCATGAGGTGATCAGGCCTCCTCCCATGATAACTTTGATGCCGGGGTGGAGTTGTCTTATAAAGCCTATGATGGCGAAGGTGGTAAGGGCCTGACTGAGATAGTTGAGTGAAAGGCCGACAAAAGAGGGCTTTTCTTCTTCGATGGCGTGTTTGAAACGATTTTTGAAATAATCGTAAAAGGGATTTTTTTCGGGAGTCTCAGCAGCTTCTATCAGGTCTTTACTCCTTACGGGGGAAAGTTTTTTGTGCTGGTAGTTGGCAAGACCGAGGCGGACACCATAAGGTTGTGCCGTTACTTCAAGAATCCTGTTTATATCTTTAACGGCCCGTCCGTATCTGGAAATTTCTCTGTAAAGAGTCCATTGATTGAGCGAAGCCAGATTGGTAGAAAGGTGTCTTGCAGCACGTTTGGTCCAAGTAGTCGAAATCTCCGGCGGTGGTTTCAGGAGGGCGAGAAGTCCTTCCAGATTGGCATCAATAATACTGAAGGGGATATTATTTTGTCGCAGAGCGCCGGCAATTTTTGCCAGGCCGGCAGGCGGCTCACCCGGTTTTGCTACAGGAGGATGAATAAGAATCATGCTTTATTATATATTTTTTTTCTTAAAGCATCCATTGAATTTTTTTACATTTTGGTATAGTCGTACTCTTATTCCATTATTGTTGGGATGATTTAACCTTTAGGCCATTTTTTATATTTCTTATCAGGCGACTTTAAAAATATCCTCTACCCTTACTGACAGGAGATAGATGCGTGCCGGCAAACTTACCTCCCGACTACTTTGAGGCAGAGAAAGATTTTCGTGAGGCAAAGACTCCGGAGGCCAAGGTTGAGGCCCTGGAGGAGATGCTCTCTATTATCCCGAAACACAAGGGTACGGATAAACTGCGGGCCAATCTACGCCGGCGTCTCTCCAAGGTTAAGGAACAGTCTCAGAAGAAAAAGGGAGTTTCGAAGCGAAAGGCCGCTTTTTCAATAGACAGGGAAGGAGCCGCCCAGGTTGCCGTTATCGGTCCCCCCAATGCAGGGAAATCGTCACTGATTGACCTGTTGACAAATACCTCCCCCGAAATCGCCGATTTCCCACATACCACCCAGAAACCGATGCCGGGAATGGCGCCCTATGAAGATATACAATATCAACTTATCGATACACCTCCCCTTACAAAGGAGTATATGGAGCCTCTTATGGGTGACCTGATTCGGCGTGCCGATATCCTGGTCGTTCTTCTCGATCTTTATGGCAGTACGCTTCAGCAGTACGAAGATGTTATGGATATTCTCCATTCACTCCGCGTCTATGCCGACGAAAGCGAGGTCCCTGCAGATTTGAAAAAACCACCCTTCATCAAAAAGATCCTCATTGCCATAAACAAGATGGATAAAGCGGAAGATATAGAAGACCTTGATGTCTTTATGGAACTGACGGACATGCGAATGCCCTGCATAGGTATGTCTGTGCACACCGGGAAAAATATTTCCCTCTTTATGAAGCACGTATTTGATCTTTCCGAAGTAATCAGAGTATATACCAAATCTCCCGGCAAGGAGCCTGACATGAAGGCACCCTATGTCATTCCCAGGGATAGTACCCTGGAGGAACTGGCCGGGAGGATCCATAAGGATTTTGTTAGGCAGTTGAAAAGCGCCAGGATATGGGGGAGAGCCGTCCGCGATGGTCAGATGGTGCAGCGGGATTACGTGATGCACGACTGCGATATCGTGGAGATACATGTCTGAAGAGAGGATTAAGCGTCTTATGAATATTGAAATTAATGGGGGAATATGTACCGGCTGCGAGTTATGCGTGAAGATCTGCCCAACACGTATACTGGGTATGAGTAACGGCAAGGCCAGAGTGAAAGCGGAATGCTCTCTCAATTGCGGTCACTGTGCGGCCATTTGTCCCGAAGGGGCCGTTACAGTCCATACCCTCGATACAGAGGCGCTGAAGCTTTCCACTCTGGAGGGTGGAGATAAGTGGCTCGATTACGGCAAATTTGATTCTAAAGCGCTTGTTCAGCTTATGCGTTCCAGACGATCGTGCCGTACTTTTACCGGACAACCAGTCGATAGAAGTATTCTGGAGGACCTCGTCAGAATCGGCATTACGGCTCCTTCCGGTTCAAATGCCCAGCGATGGACCTTTACGATTCTCGATAATCGTGCTACCGTTATTGAACTTGCCAGCGGTGTCGTACGGTTTATGAGGCGGTTGAATAGTATGGCGGAACGCAGCTACCTGCGTCTTTTTTCAAGGATTTTTATGAAAGGCAGCCTGGTAAAATATTATCGCGAGTATTATGCCATTGTTAAAGAGAGCCTGCATGAATGGGAGGAGAATGGTACCGATCGTCTCTTTTTCGGCGCGCCTGCCATTATTGTGGTGGGAATGAAACAGGGAGCGTCCTGTCCCTGTGAAGACGCGCTCCTTGCATCACAAAACATACTGCTCGCTGCACATGCCATGGGTCTGGGAACGTGCCTGATCGGTTTTGCCGTGGAGGCGATGAAACACGATGCCACTATTAAGAAAATAATCGGCATTCCTCAGGATGAGCGGGTTTATGCCGTTATAGCCATAGGTGTCCCCGGAGAAAAATTTTCCCGACAGGCGGGAAGAAAGAAGCCGGTCATCAGGTATGGTAAGGGTGTTTAGGTTACAGTTAAACTGTCAGTCCCAGACTTTTCTTTGAAGGGCCGGAAATGAATTGACAGTGAACAGAGAGGCTTTTATCATAATAGATATATGCAAATTTTTTCATTAACATTTGTTCTCAAAAGGAAGTCCATTCTGAATTGGATTAAACCTATCAGCATGATTCCTCGCCCACTGTATCCACTCATTAAGCCGTTCCATATCATCGCCATCAAACTGTCGTGCTGAGGCACTTTCTTCAACAGCTTCTATATATGCTCTGAGCTGTTTGCTCTTTGCCCATAAGTATGCCTGGTTTTCAAGCTCCTGCAACTTTGCCTTCTCAATTTCGATTCGCCTTCTCTCTTCTTCTCGTCTCCGGCACTCTTCCTCCCGCCTTCTCTGTTCTTCTTCACGTTCGATACGCTGCTTTCTCAGGAAGTCAGCAGCCCTGATTACCCCGATTACAAATTCATTAAGAATATCCTCGATAATTCTGTACTTCGTATCCGACCATCTTTTTCGGATGTCGTAGAGACCCCATGCATCAATTCCGATACTTAATTTGCCAGTCGGTATATAATCCCACCTGGGCAGACTATACCAGTAATCCTTCAACTGTTTCTTTTTCTCAACTTCTGTAGGCACATGGTCAATCCTCCTCACCTTCTCATGGAGAAAAATTTCGAGTTCCTCGCCAAACATAACAAACTGTGCACCAGGGATTTTATCCTTTTTGATGATTATTTCAAAGTCCCTGTATTCCAGTTCCTTGATAACTGTATCCATTATCCGCAGTGCCCTGCCCACATTTTCAGGCGCGATTCTCATATCACAATAGAACTTACCCCGTGGACAAATGAGTCCATTTTCACACGGTTTGTCTTTTGCAAATCCATCTCTCATCTCTTCAATGAGCGGGTGGATATCAGTGAGCCTCTTTGGGACGGTGATCAAATTTTCCAGCTTCTCTGCGGTAGCAATGAGATTATGCGCTTCGTCGCTTACCTCTTTGGTTTGCTGCTCCGCCGTCGACACGTGAAGCACATATGTTGACGACTGACCGTACCGAAGTTTCGGTAGTGGTTTTTGGGGAGGTCGTTTCCCACTTGCGATCATGGCCCAGTAACCACGAGGTGGTTTCGGCACATTGAGTTTCTTGCATATCTTCGACAATCCCACATCAGAAATGCCATATTTCGCCGCTAGCTTTGTTACGGGTTCGGTCCATACCTGTTTATACAGATCTTCTCGATCAATCCTGATGGGCGTGTTCATATGTAACTCCTTTTATTTATTGTATTGTCACTGGTAGGGTTGTTGGTACCACTAACTGTTCAAGAGAGTTTTGAAAAGCTAAATAATATATCGCTTAATTTTAAAGCAAATTTAAGGGGAAACCTTATGATAATCTTATTCTATCCAATGCTTCTTTTCTTTTCCGCCAATCCGGTTGGCACCGGGACAGCAAAGAATAAAATTGTTTTGAATGGTTATGATATTTCAGATGACAGAGTTCGTGCATGATGACGTACTCGATGCAATGGACCGGCATCTGTACAAGTTTGATGTTGAGGGTCATTCGACCGGATGCGCTGCAGCTACCCCATCGCCTTCGCATATTACGTATCGATAACAGAGGCTCGGGAACACCGTGGCGAGATGCTACTGCCTGGCATTTTTCCAGATAACGCGCAAAGACCTCATGCGCGCGCTTTTGATACCACCTACCTACAGTTCTTTTGATGCGTTCGATATCTCTTTTGTCCTCGACCCAAACCCATAGAAAACGACCAAGCAATTTAGCTGATAGTTCGCTTCCCTGTTCTATTTTAAGGCGGTATTGTCGCCCCAGATAAACAAAAGTTTCTCCACTCACATATCGCTGTGGCGTCGGCAATGGATGGTAGGTTTCCTGTTTGTCAAGCATCCGGGCGATCCAGGGAGCTTTTTTTTGCAAAGCTTGCGAGATGCGCTCATCCTCCGCAAAGAGTGGCGCGTACACGTCCACGGTCAGTTCAGGATTAACGACAATCCTCATTCGTTTCCGAACAGCCCAATGCAAGCGGTACGGGATTTCCCTGTTCCCAAATTGAATAACATGTTCCTTAAAATCAGTCTTCATTTGCAATAGCGACTTCTATACATCGATCGATGATTGCGTCATGTTCTTCCAGTGAAAGGTTGATGCCATGTTCCTCAGCCACTTCAAAAAGTATGTCGTCGATCTCTCCACGCATTCGGTTGATTGCATCCTGATTTGTGCGCCAGTCGCGAATTTTGAGTTTCCCTATCCGATCAACAATTTGGAGAGCTATGTCGGTTTCTGGTTTTTGATTTCCAACAGAATATTCAGCCAAGGGCTCGCGGACACAACCGAAATATCTTCGCGCCATATCTTTCCCAATCAATTCTGTGGGGACATCATCGTCTGTATGGGTAATAACCTTCGTGGAGATATCTCTGACTCTCTCAAGGACTTCGAGCGCCTGCAGGCGACCCGCATGGTATGCTTCGATGACATCCTCAAGAAGTCTAGAAAACTTTTTATAAAAAGCCGGATCCTTTGCCATTTCGTGCTCAATGACGTGCCTCGTGGCGGAGGCAATCGTGTCTGCCTTTGCACCAGTACTTTTCCCCTGATCTTCAAGAACCTGTTCACGTTGCTTCGAATCCAGCAGATTTATGGGATCACTGAGTTGCTGGACCTCACCAGCCCCCACATGAGTATCGATCAGTTTCCTGATCTTCGGCTCATATTCTGAAAAATCGATTGTTTCCTGGTAGCGCAGGGTGACGGCAGCCCTCAGGTTCTGGAAAAACTTGAGATCGGCTTTATAGGTATTAATCGTCTTAGGTGATGCCGTTTCCAGGAAATTTGATGACGACAACGCCAGTGAAAGCGTCCGGGCAAACAGACTGAACCGTTCATAGAACTTGTTGCGCAGTTCGTCATTCCACAAATATGTTTCATAGACTTCGGGATCCTTCGAGCCTCTTACCGACTGAAAGAGTTCCCAGAGATTCGAATGAAGCTGCGGCAATTCTTTTACCTTATCGGCAATGTACGTCACTGTCTCCGCCAGATCGGCCCGATCATAATCGGCAAGACGGCTGTAAAAATCGATTGCCTCGTCAAGTTCTTCAATGACGCCGCTGTAGTCGAGAATCAACCCGTACTCTTTGCCCTCGTGAAGCCGGTTCACTCTGGCAATTGCCTGGAGGAGGGTGTGTTCCTTCAATTTTCGTGCGAGATACAGGACGGTGTTTCTCGGGGCATCAAAGCCGGTGAGCAGTTTGTCGACGACGATGATGATTTCGGGTTCTTCACCGTTCTTGAAGGCATTAATAATCTGTTTGTTGTATTTGCCCTCAGAGCCGAAACGATCCATCATACCCTGCCAGAATTGCTTTTCTGTCTCGGAAGAGCCGTTGCCATGGTTATCCTCACCTTCATGAACAGACGGTGCGGAAATCAAAACCTCCGATGAGACGAGACCAAATTCATCCATGAATTGTTTGTATTGGAGGGCGGTATCCTTTCGCGGCGTCACAAGCTGCGCCTTAAGGCCGGTCTCCCGGTATGTCGTGGAGTAGTGAAGGCTTACATCCCACGCAATCATCCGCACTTTTTGCTTCGCCATATTGAGCTGGCGCTCGGTAGAAAACTTTCGTTTGAGATCGGCCTTCTGTTCTTTCGTGAGCCCCATAGTGAGTTTTTCGAACCAGCCGTCGATGGCTTCTTTGTCAACGTCTTGGGGCACATGTCTCGCCTCATAGAGAAGTGGCACAACGGCTTTGTCTTCCACTGCCCGCGCAATCGTATACGGCGGCTGGAAAAGATCGCCGAACTGCACAAACGTGTTTCTCTTGGCCGATTTGGCGAGGGGCGTTCCGGTGAAAGCGATAAAGCAGGCTCCTTTGAGCGCCAGCCGCATTCGGGCATGTTGCTCCTGGTACTGGCCCCGGTGCCCTTCATCGACCAGAACGAAGGTGTTGCGGTCGGCCTGTGTCAGGCTACGGTTCGCCGTTGCCACAGCAAACTTGTGAATAAGTGTGGTGACGATATGTGTCCGGTGATCGAGGAGAAGATCGACAAGATGTTTTCCCGTATTTGCCTGCTCCGGCTCCAGCCCGCAGGCCCGAAAGGTCCCCCAGAGCTGATTGTCAAGATCGATCCGGTCGGTCACCAGAATAACCTTCGGATTCAAAATGTCTTTATGAAGGGCAAGTGACTTGGCAAGCATGACCATGGTGAGCGACTTACCGCTCCCCTGGGTGTGCCATACGACCCCGCCGGTTCTTGGTTCATTCGGCTGAGCACTGAGAATACGATTCACGATGTCATGGACCGTAAAGTACTGCTGGTAGCGGGCGATCTTTTTTGTTCCGTTATCGAAGAGGATAAATTTATACACCAGTTCCAACAGACGTTCCGGGCGGCACAAGGCGTAGAGGGCACGGTCCTGCTCGGAGATTTCACGTCCCTGCTCCATTATTGAGAGATATTCCCTGCGGACATCGACAAATGGGCCGGACAGGAGTTTGTCGATGGCATGCTTTTCGACAGGTTGTGTGAGCATCTGCCGTATGGCGGCGTTCTGTTGTTCTTCTTTCCAGACGGCCCAGAACTGCCTCGGCGTTGCCGTCGTGCCATACTGGGCCTTGTCGCGAGCTAGGACCAGGAGGAGTTGACTGTAGAGAAAGAGCTGAGGGATACCGTCTTTTGCCTGATAATCGGCAAGCTGGGCAATGGCAATATCCAACGGTTTCTTCTTTATCTGTGTGTAGGCCGAACGTTTGCATTCCATTACAGCGAGAGGAATGCCGTTTACGAAG
>JAFGPZ010000247.1 GCA_016935935.1 Deltaproteobacteria bacterium | reverse complement strand
CGTAAAAGTCTTAGGGTATTAGCTACTGTGGAACGGTTCTTTCCAACTCTCGATGATATTTCCTCCTGGGACAAGTTAAATTTTTTTAAAAGCGTTTGGTATGCATTAGCCTCTTCCACGGGATTTAATTCTTCACGCTGTATGTTTTCTATGAGTGACAACTCCGCTATATCTACGTCATCCGCTTTTCTAATGATAATTGGTACATCCTTCAATCCGGCAATCTGTGCGGCCCGCCATCTCCTTTCGCCGGCTATTATTTCGTATCCAGCATCTGCCTTTCTAACAACGATAGGCTGAATAATCCCCTTCTGTTTTATGGAAGCAATAAGATTATCCAGTTCATCGCCATCGAACTCCTTCCTTGGTTGGAACCTGTTGGGTATCAATTCCTCGATGCCGCAAGTCGAGAAATCTGTTTCTCTGTCAGCATCCTCAATCAGATCTGTAAAGATGGCGCCAAGTCCTCTTCCAAGAGGGCTTTTCTTCTGCATTTATATTCTCCCGTTGGTCAATATTTCCTGAGCAAGTTCCATGTATGAAATTGCACCCCTTGAATTGATGTCATAGAGTATAATTGGAAGCCCGTGGCTGGGACTTTCTGACAACCTGACATTACGAGGGATAACTGTCTTAAACACTTTAGAACTGAAGTACTCCTTTACCTCGTCAGCAACCTGATGTGAAAGGCGATTTCTCGTGTCGAACATGGTAAGTAATATTCCAGCCAGCGAGAGTAATGGATTCAATCTTGCCTGAACAAGCTTTATTGTGTTGAGAAGCATGTGCAACCCTTCAAGGGCATAATACTCACACTGTAGCGGTATAAGTACACTGTGAGCCGCCACCAGGGAATTGACAGTTAAGAATCCTAAAGATGGCGGGCAATCTATTATAAGGAACTCATAAGAAAGATCCACTGTTTCTAATAGTTGTTTTAATCTTTTCTCTCTTTCGGGAAATGACACAAACTCTACCTCGGCGCCGATTAGATCCTGAGTGGAGGGAATGATACTCAGAGTTGGTATCTTTGTGGCTGTAATCGCTTCTCCGATGGGGATTTGATCTGTTAGCGCGTGATAAAGAGTTCGGCCTTGAATGTTAGCCCTTTCTATCCCCAAACCACTGGTGGCGTTACCCTGAGCGTCACAATCGATGAGAAGAGTCTTCCTCTCGGCCGCTGCCAGCGATGCAGATAAATTAACCGCCGTAGTTGTTTTTCCTACCCCCCCTTTTTGGTTCGCTATACATATAATTTTTTGCATTTTAAGCCAGCGTTTCTCCCTCATTACGACGGTCCGTACGATATCATAAAATAGTGAATTTTAGTAGCGATAATTTATCTTGTTGAAGGCTAATCCGACCTTTTAAAGGCAAGAAGGATTCTCTTGTCACCTATGACCGGCAGATCGAGTTCGTGTCGTTCTGCAAGAATGAGTTTTTCCCTATTAGCAATATCTAAGGCTACTTCGAGTTCGGCATCGACACCTCTTCCCTTCATGGCAATCAGCACTCCCTGAGGGGATAAAAAAGGAGCTCCCAGGGAAATGTATTGTGATAAACCAAATGTGGCTCGTGATATTACAACATCGTACATCCCCAAGTGCCGCTCATTATTAATGAACGATTCGATTCTCCGATTCAATATGACGATATCGGTGAGCTTTAGTTTCAATGCAACATTTTTCAGGAATGTAACTTTCTTGCGATGTGAATCAACGAGCGTTAACTTCAGGGAGCTTCTGACAATCTTGAGCGGAATGCCTGGGAATCCGGCGCCTGCACCTATGTCAAGCAATGTGACGCATTCGGGTGCTATCAGTTTTACTGCCGTCAGTGAGTCTATACAGTGTTTAATAGGCAGATCAACAATAGATTTAGCAGAGACCAGGGATATCTTCTCGTTCCAGATTAGGATTTCCCGGCGATAGGTATCGAATTGGGAAACCTCTCTTGCAGAGAGCGCTATTCCAATTTCACGAGCTGCCGCCGCAAATATTTTTTTGAATTCGGTCACGATTTCAAATTCTTCCCGATTGTAAATAAGAAAAGAAGTGCAATAATTATGAAGTGTTATTGCATCGATTCGGGCCATCGTAAACCAGACGATGCAGATAAGTCGGAAAATTATAGTATACAAAAAGTGACGAAGGCAACATTATTTTTACAATTTTGATTCTTTCTGACCCGTTTATCACCCAATTATATCGATTGTCGGGTCATAAAATATTATACTCTTTCGAAAGTATAGATGTTTTTTCGCGTACATTGCATTACAATCCTTTACGGGTGCAGAAAATCTCAAGTTCCTCTTTGCTTCATCTGTAGATGAAGGATTGCATTTATTATCAATATCCAATAATCTGATCTGCAAAGGGTATTATTATGAATATAACATTATTGCTGGTAGATGCCCTGAATCTTATTCGCCGCGTATATGCGGCACAACCTGGTAATAATGACTATGAGCATGTGGAAGGGGCAATAAGGGCAACCCGACAGTCTTTACAGCGCGCCCTTCGCGAGACAGGGCCTACACACGCGCTTTGCGTGTTCGATAGCAAAGAAAAGGGATGGCGTTACCGAATGTATGCAGACTATAAGGCTGGACGTGATCCGATGCCGGTGGCACTTGGAGATGGGTTGGCTGAATTTGAAGAGGCATTTTCAAAGTGTGGCGTTTCCTCTTTAACCGTGACCTGCGAGGAAGCCGATGATGTCATTGCCACTCTTGCGTCTAAGGTTGCCGAACATGGCGGCAAAACCGTTATACTGTCAACAGACAAGGTCTTTATTCAGATTATAAATGATTTTATCTCCCTTCGTGACCATTTTAACGACAGGGACCTGGACAGTAAATATGTGGTGAAAAAATTTGGTGTCAGGCCGCCCCAGTTTATAGATTTTCTGGCCCTTGCTGGAGACCAGACGAACAATATCCCAGGTGTGCCTTCAGTGGGGCCAAAAACGGCGTCTCGTTTACTGCGTGAGATTGGACCGCTTGATGATATACTTGCTGTGGCCCACACAATACCCGGGAAGGTGGGCACGGAGATTTACGGGCATAAAGAGGACGCTCTTCTTTTTCGGAAGCTTGTATCTCTTCGCAGGGATATTGCCATTGGCACAAACCTGAAGAAATTTAGATATGAACGGCAGCCCGATATTTCTTGACTGCAAGGAATTATCCCTGATGAAAGAGAAATACACCGTCTTTGACCATACGGCAGATCTTGGTGTGGAGATATACGGCAGCGACGAAAAAGAACTTTTTTCCAATGCGGCGCACGCGCTTTTTGATATAATGACGGACATTAAT
>JAFGPZ010000246.1 GCA_016935935.1 Deltaproteobacteria bacterium | reverse complement strand
TGCCAGCGCAAGGCGATAACAATGGAGGAATCACTCCCCGGCATTCTTTTGGCACGAATTGACAATGATCAATGTGACGGTTGTGGCGTGTGTTTTGAGGTTTGTCCCGGGTGGCGGATACGTGATGCGAAATCATTAAAATGTAGAGATCGTTTTTATGGTCCGGTTCTCACGGCATTTCTTGGGCATGCCGTTGACCCGGAAATTCGCAGATCGTCACAAAGTGGTGGAATCGCTACCGCGCTGCTCTTGTACCTCCTTCGGGCGGGGAAGATAAGTCGCGCGTTGGTATGCCGAATGCTGGCGGACGGTTCACTGAGGCCACATCCATATATGGCTTCTGAGCAGGATTTGCAATGGTCACAAGGTTCACTCTACTGTCCCGTAGCGGTAAATTCGAAATTGTCAGATCTGAAAAAGGGAGACAAAGTGGCCATGGTCGGTTTGCCCTGCCATGTTCACGGAATCTGGAATTTGAAGACGCAAAACATCGGCTGGCAAAAGCGTTTACCTCTTATCATCGGGCTGATATGTGACAGAACACTTTTATATACGGCGATGGATTACCTGTTAAGGAAAGGCAATGTCAAGCGTGGCGATGTTCAATCACTTAGATTTAGAGATACGTCGAGAGGATTGTTTCCAGAAAATGTATCTATTACGAACAAAGACAAACATATAGTTGAAATCCCCGCGCAGGTTCGTGTTGCATGTAAGGAGGCATTTACTCCTGCTCGCTGTCGTCTGTGTTATGATAAGTTGAATACGTACAGTGATATCACCATTGGGGACGCATGGGGCATTAAAGAAGATAGCCACGGGTATTCTTCAATTATCGCTCGAACATCCGGTGGGTTGCAAGTGCTACTGGATGCGCAAAAAGCAAAGGTCATCGCCCTTGAAGAAATAGATCCCGAAAGGGTTGTTTCAGGTCAACATCTCGATCATCACCGTAAGATCTTTACTGCATATACAAAGGCTTGGAATAATATGGGACGATCCGTTCCTCAATATGGGATGGAAGGTTCCCTCAGGAATGAGCTGACTGTCGACGCCGATATCTGCTGGGCAAAAAGGGAAGTGCGTTGGCATGCTTTACTGAAAGATGAATGTGGAATCGAAGCTGTTGTGAGGCGCGTTGAAAGGAGGCTTCTCAGAGAAAAGCTGGTTGCAATGTCCAAACGATTCACGCCTAGACGCATTCTCGCCGGTTTCATACGAAGGACCACGGGCCATATCAAAAAAAGTAAGTCAATGAAATGATAATCGAAAAGATCAGTAATATACGTACATCTATGATAGCTTATTACAATTTACCCTCTCATGCAGAGAACAGGTGGGGCCATTATGATCAGGCAACGTGAAATGGCAGCCAGCGAAATACGGAGCAGCTTGTATGACCGGTGGTGGTTTTACTTTGCCATACTGTACTTTATCGTGGATTATGTGAGACCGCAAAACATTTTTTCATGGATCGGTCTTCTCCGTCCAGGCGCCATTACGATCACGGTATTAACCATATTTATCATAGGCAGCCGGCAGATCTATCTTTCTGATACAAGACAGACTCGCCTTATCTGGGCATTTATTATCCTTCTATTTATCCATGTTCCTTTTGCTGCCAATAATTACTATGCCTTAGTGACAGCCCAAAATATGCTCAAGTTAATGCCCTTCATCATATCTGTTATTATCCTTGTTTCAGGAATGGAACGTCTCAAACAGATTGTAACCATTATGGTTATCATTATGGTCTATATGAGTTTGTGGAGTATAACACATGGGGGACACGGGGTAGGAGGGTGGTTCGGTGACGAAAACGATCTTGCTCTCTATATCAATGCCATGATGCCCTTTGCTCTGCACTTATATTACCATGCGGAAAAAAGGATTCTTAAAGTATTATACATTATTGTCTTTATCCTTGGCATCGGTTCGATCATTGCGTCCTTTTCACGGGGAGGCCTGGTTGGTCTTGTTGCTATGGTGGGTGTCGGGTGGTTGCTTAGTCGGCATAAGATTAGGATATTATTTGTTGTAATTGTGGCCGCTTTTGCCTTCTTTACGTACACCAGTCAGGAATATAGAGAAGAGATGTCTACCATAACGGACACTCAATCCGGAACGATCCATGGAAGGTTTCTCATGTGGGAAGCGGCATGGGATATGTTTATTGACCACCCATTGGGAGTGGGGGGAAGTAATTTTCCCGTTAGATTTCCGGATTATCAATCGGAAGAATTCCCCCGCGGGATGTGGGGGCATGTTTCCCATTCGTTATGGTTTACCTTGATACCGGAACTGGGAATTCCGGGTATAATTATCTATTTCATGCTTTTATGGGTTAATTTTAAGGAACTTCTCTTTCTTTTGCGATTGAGATATGAAGGTGACGATCCCGACCTCGCATACATACAGACCCTCTCACTTGCCTTTCTGGCCTCAGCGGCAGGATTTTTCGCATCTGCAACAGGGCTTTCTGTTTTGTATTACCCTCATTTCTGGTATTTGACCGCACTGTTGGTGGCAACGAGAAAGATTACAGAGGCCAGGTTGGAAATACTGAGCAGCAGTGCTGAAGACACGAATGGCGTGACACCGGGTGCGATTCCCCTGGTACAGTAAGGCCCTGTTCATGCTTCATTACAATAATAAAGAGGTGTCTCGTCGCTGAAATGTCTTTCCCCCTTTTTCTTGATATTGAGGTAATAGTTGGGAAAAGGGATATGAAGATATACTCCATTCGAGAAAAGCCAATAGATTCGGTGAGAACCAATCTGCAGTTATTCAAAGGATTTGACTCCTCATGTACATGCTTGATTTTCATGTCTTGCAATCAATAAGACGGTATTTATATCTTCTGATGGTGCTGATCGTTATTTTTGTGCTCGGTATGGTCTTGCTTGATTGCCTATCAGTTCTTGTAGTGTCTGTTTTGTATGGTATTTTTGTTTTTCCCGGAATACTGCTGCTAAGATCCATGGGCATCTCTGGCTTAAGGTCTCTTTTTTATGGGGTTCCCTTGGGTTTTTCAGTAACAGGACTTGTTCTGTTGGTTGTCATTGCTGTTTTTGGTTGGAATTGCCTTTCCATTACAATATGTTATGCGGCGCTTTTCGTGGGTGTCATTTGTGTGGGGATGAAGGGACGTATCCGGAGGTATGCTGTCATACATCCATCAGAAAGTGATTCAGGGAATATTGATATTTCTTTCTCTTTAGTGCTGGCAATAGCGGTTCTTTCGATATGTGTCTTTATTCCCCTCCTCAGGTTCGGTCAACTGACTGAATACGGTCATGCTTATTCGGGGTTGTTCGGGCTGGACTTTTTGGTGAGGTCCGTGCATGCATTCTCGATCGCTCATAGTGGTCTTCCCCCGGATAATTACTATTTTGCCGGTACGAAGATAACCAACTACTATTTCTTATGGTATCTTCTCCCCGCCATGGCCTACAAAATTCTTGGAACGGGGTCTGATATCAGGGCGATAGTGGCGGTTATCTGTCTCATGACTGTTCCCTTTTTTCTTTTTATTTTTTATGATTTATTGCGCAACTTTCTTTCCAGAGCGATGAAAGTAACGCTTTCCGAGATTAATGCAAAGAAATGCTCCGCAGTTTTTTTCCTTGTCGTATTCTGTTCGTCTTATCACTGGGTTTTTTTCATACTAAAAAAAATAGTACATTATTTCGGGATCCCAAAATTATCGCAGATGGCTGAGCAAATGAATTGGTTGTCTCAATCATGGTTCCGAGACTTTATCTTTGAACCTCAGGTGATAATCGCTCTGATGATGGCAATGCTTTTATATTATTTCTTATCAATAACGCCGGGACTGTGGCGGGGAGTTACTATTGGTACAATCCTATCCGCTATCGCGGTAACGGATGTATGGATCTTTATGGTTGTGTGCATAGCATATTTTTCCTATTGCGTGATGAGGGTAATTATTGAAAAACAGATAATAATCGTTTTCGATACATTGCTAACGGCAATAACGGGTTTACTGTTTGTAGGAATATTTTATGCTGTAGGTCTTTTTGCATTCCAGGAATCGTCGAATGCTCTTGTGTTCAAACCAAATTTTACGATGATTCTTGGTTTACCCGTTTTTTTGATTTTGATTTATGGTGGGGCTGCTGTCGTAGGAATACTTGGGGCCATGAAGAGCAGACACGTGATGGAGAATCAATTTTTAGCACTGACCTTTCTGTTCTCGATACTGTTTATTGTTGCAGTGACTGAGGTGATGGAAGGTAACGTTTGCCTCCGTAAAGCTCTTTACCTGGCAAGATTGCCTCTTTCTCTCTGGGCCGGCTTTATGCTTTATCGTGTTCTAATATCCGGGAAGTGCATCGTCATAACAACGGTAATCATGCTGGTGGGATTGCCTACCATGGCAACTGATATATATGCCGTTGCAGGAACAGGAAATAGGAACTTCACGACATATGTTTCACCGGCGGAATCGGCTGCATCTGAATGGATCCGATTCCATACCCCTGTTGATTCTGTCGTGCAGTCCAAAGTTGATTATTCGGGATATTATGATTATTCACTGACCATTGATTTCGGTGAGCGTAAGGCCGCTCTTGGGTTCTATAAAATGGCATTGTTGTTTCATCCCCAAAGGGAGGATATCGTAGAACGGCTTGACAAAATCAAGCTCATGTTCCGAACGGAGGATGATGCGGAACGCTTACAGCTATTACGAGAGTTAAAGATAAATTATGTGTTTATCGGTAAGAGGGAGGAGAAAACTTTTCCACAATGCGGCAAGAGATTTTCTGAACGAAAGGAAGATTATCGATTGGTATATTCAAATAATGAAGTTATGATATTTAAAGTGAATTAATGGAGGTGCGTAAGATAAAGTCAACATCGCAGAGGTTAAAGCCTATCATTAAAAATCTTGCCGCTCGTGTCCTCTGTATGACGGGTTTGGCCTCCTACCACATAAAAAAGAGAAGTAAGGGAAGGGCTCTCATACTCTCATATCATCATGTGATCCCCAGAAAAAAAATTGAAGAAGGCAATGTAATGCCGGGAATGTATCTTTCTTCGGAGGCATTTGAGCGAGGCATAGGGTGGTTGAAGAAAAATTTTACCCTAGTTTCTCTGGAAGAGATCATAGAGAAGATTGACTCAGGTATCCCGTGGAAAGATCAATTATGCGCCATTACCTTTGACGATGGGTGGGATGATGTATATACGTATGCATTCCCAATATTGAAGAAAAACGATGTTCCTGCGACAGTATTTCTGGTAGGTGGACTGGCGCGATCGGACAGGCTAAACTGTTTTGACTCCTGTTTTGAGTTAGCCCTACGATGTAAAGATGAAAGAGTCAAAATCTCTGGTGTAGAAGAAATCGATGCGATCATATGGAACCGTGAGATAACTGACAAGAGAGAAAAAGCCCGGCGCGCAATACATACGTTGCGCAGCCTACCATATGATACCTTCATGCTGGCATGTAATGATCTGACCCGATATTTCGAATCTCATTTCGATGTTGCTTCCTTGAAAGATAAATACAAGATGCTATCAACCGATAATATGAAGAAGATGGGGAAGGAAAAGATTGATTTCGGGTATCATTCTAAGAATCATTACATGTTGACACAGGTCCCTGATAGCATCTTGGATGATGAGTTGATCATTCCAACTGAAGAATATCTTTCCGCGGGGATCAATTTGAAGCCCCTATTCTGTTATCCCGACGGAAAATATAATGAAAAGATCATTTCAGCATTAAAAAAACATAAATACGGAGGGGCTGTTTCCTTACGAAAAGGGTATAACAACTGCAATACTGATTTATTCGCTCTCAGGAGAGTCAATATTCATGAGGGTAACGCGGGGAGATTGTCCCTTTTCCTGGCAACCATCGGAGTCCTCAACAAGTAGATGGCATAATCGAAGATATTAGGGGGAGATGTGAAAAAGCGCATTCGCACAATCTTGAATATATATATAATGAAAATAAAAGAGTATGTGCGGTTTGACTCCTGGGTGCTATCGATGGTTCTGTCGCTATTCTATCTGCTCAAATATTTTTACATGAAGGTGTATAAAAACGATTTCTACGCGTTGCCATCTGCAGGGAGTATGTTCCGGCATACAAAATTTGATCTGATCAGAGGGGTGGCGACCAAATATCTTTTAAGAACAATTGCCTCCCACGGGTCACTCAAAGTGGGTAAAGAGCTTCACCAAATTATTTCTGAATCGATAAGCGATGGTATGAAGGAGGAGATCAGGAGCAGTATCACAGAAGAAGGCGGCAGGCCTTTGAATGGGCGCCTTTTGATTCTTTCCGGTCCGATCAATGATACCAAGGGGGTGCTGATTGTTAAATTTACTGAGTCCTTCAAGTATTTGCTGCAGCTCTTTGATATGGAGAGACTGTGCAAGGATTATGTAATCGTTGTGGAGCCAAGTTATAGCGGTTATTTCGATGAAGATATTCTGCAACTGTTATGCCTACGAGATCCCGTAATTATCGAAACCTTGGAACCGGTAGATTATAAATTCATTACTGACTTAGAATCGAATCTTCTCCCCATACCGTTAGGCGCGAACCACTGGGTGGATGACCGTGTATTTCACCCTATTGAAGGAGCTGAAAAAATCTATGATGTTATAATGGTGGCAATTTGGGCAGAATTTAAGCGCCACTATCATCTATTCGAGGCATTAAGCAAGGCCGGGAAAGAAATGCGCGTAGCCCTTGTCGGAAAGCCATGGAACAAGACGCTTGAAGATTTAAAAGAAGAAGCAACACACTATGGCGTGCTTCATATGATCGACTTTTTTGAAGATCTTTCGCAAAAAAAGATTAATGAGTTGTTAAACCACTCTAGGTGTTTGTTTCTCCTGTCGAAGAAAGAGGGGGTTAATAAAGCTATAATAGAGGCGATGTATGCGGATATTCCTGTTTTCATTTTAGAAGGGTTTAATTATGGATTTGCTTATCCCTTCATTAATGAACACACAGGCGGATTTATCAATCCGAGGGAGTTGGCCCTTTTTATCCGCGATATTGATGATACCCTAAGCCGTGGTGCATATTCTCCACGTAAATGGATTGAATCTCACATATCGGCCAAGGTATCTACGGAGGAGCTTGTTAGCATGCTGCATCAACTGGAAAAATTGTATTCCATACGAGTAAATAAGGAGCTGTTAGTCAAAATTAATACACCTGAAATGGATTATTATGACAACAAGGCCTGGAATACTGTCAAACCATCCATGGATGATATGAAAAAATATCTCAGATATTAGGATGGTATGATAAGAATAGTGCACAAGCCAAAGGTTTACAGAGCGATAATGGGGTTTGAATCTTGAACAGGTCCACATATACAAGTCTTTTCATCGGTTTGTGCCTGCTCATTACTGTTTGGGCACCTTACAGCCCGGCAAAAACATCGCGAGAATATCATGTAGCTATATCGGGGAGCGACACCCATGGATCAGGGAGTGTTCAAAACCCTTGGAGAACCATAGGATTTGCGGTTTCGCGGATAGTGGGTGGGGATATTGTCATCATCCATGAGGGGAGTTATCGGGAAAAATGTATTAGGCTTCCCCTCGCGGCTTCCGGGAGCGAACAGTATCCGACTGTTATCCGTGCTGCGGACGATGAAGAGGTGATTGTTTATGGTGTCGACAACCATGATGAACACATATACACAATGGAGGTGGATAGAGTATCATATGTTGTTATAGAGGGTTTGAAAATCACAGGATTCAGTCGTACCGAAAAAGGGGGGAAGGGCGGGACCCTTTATATAAGTGGTTGGAAAAAGCCTGCCGTAGGTATAAAAATTCTAAATTGTGAATTCACCAACAGTGGCACTAAACTTGGAAACTCTAATCCTTCTGTCGTTGTGTTTAATTATACTGAAAACTGCGAGATCCGTAATTGTAAAGTGTATGGTTCCGGGAAATGTGACAGGACCGGAATAAAGATATGGAGCGGGACATCCAGATTGCTTGTCCAGGGAAATGAGGTCTTTAACTTGTTGAGAAAGGGAATTGACAACAAACATGGTGGAAGGGATAAATATTTAATAATTATGAACAATTATGTTCATGATATTGGACACATGGGGATCCAGCTGAATGGTGATAAATCATTGATTGAAAGTAATGTGCTGTATAATTGTCAGCTGGCTATTGGTGTGTGGAGAAATGAAGGATCACCCGGCGGCAGTTATAGTATCCTCAATCACAATACTCTCGTGAATTGTGGAAACGGTATTGTTTTGGGATTCGGTCCTGTTGGTCAGGAAGGATTTAGAAGCTGTACGGTAACAAATAATATTATTCTTAATTGTAGCGGAGAATTTCCGGAATTATCAATCACCCCTTATCAGACAACCCCGTTCAATTTCGGCCATACGATAGATTACAATTGTTATTTTAATGATCGTTATTCGGGTGTTATCCGTGACCATAAGCGAAAGCCCTTTTCACTCGTGCAGTGGCAGAAACTCTCCGGACAGGATGCTCATTCGGTGCAGCAGGATCCGGAGCTTCTGGGTAAGCCGAATGATTTTAAAGATCTTTGCGATTTTCAAGTGGGTGAGGATTTCGCAAGATCGTTTAAAACCTCGGATGGCAGGGTTATTGGTGCCGACATCAGCAATATGAAGAAGTGTGAAAGTTTTCCTAAAATTCCAGCAAATGTTCGTATATCCAATCCTTAGCAAGCAAGTACCATAAACAATGGAAAAAGGCATCTGGGTAACGTGGGAACGACAGAGGAGAAACATCGGCATTAGCTCGGCGTTGCAATGGCCTCTCTATGAAATGATCGATGGTTCCCCACGACTGCTTCGTTACGCTCGTCTGGCGGTAAAAACAATTCGGATTCTCATCCATGAAAAACCAACGGTTGTCTGCTTCCAGAATCCATCAATTATCCTGGCACTACTCGGCATTATCTGCAAAAGGATTCTGGGGTACCGATGTATCGTTGATGCCCATAACAGCGGGCTCATCCCCTTGGAGGGGCGGTCCAAGGTCCTTCTGAAGGTTACCCGGTGGATTCAGCGGTGGGCGGATCTGACGATCGTGACCAACGAAGAGATGAAGGCCATGGTGGAAGCAAACGACGGAAAGGCAGTGATCCTTCCCGACAGACTTCCTGAGGTTCCTCCACTCGAACTGGCTGTGACCCGCGGCGGCAGTGTTGTCACCTACATCTGCACCTTCAGCGAGGATGAGCCCTATGAAGAGGTGATCAAGGCAGCCGGGCTCCTGGATGAGAACATTATTGTATACATCACGGGCAACCACCGCGGCAAAATCGATATGGGATCGCTCCCGTCCAATGTCGAGTTGACGGGGTTCATCGATGAGACAGCCTACTGGTCGCTCCTCGCCGCATCGGATGCCGTGATGGTCCTGACGCTGAGGGAGGGCTGTCTCGTCTGCGGGGCGTATGAAACGGTCGCGCTCGGCAGGCCGCTGATCCTGTCCGACACAAAGGCGCTCCGGTCCTATTTCAACCGGGGATGTATCTATGTGAAACCCGATTCACGATCCATTGCGCGGGGTATCCGCGAGGCGCTGCAGAGAAAGGAAGATCTGCGTTCCGGGGTTCGGGAGTTGAGCGGGATAATCAACCGGGAGTGGAAAAATATCTTTTCGGTTGTTCAGGAAGAGATAGGGAAGCTCAAGTGAGCCACGGCGTGGAAAAAGGGCTTCCGAAGGTGTGCCATATCGTCTCCGGCGACCTATGGGGGGGCGCGGAGGCGGTCGTCTATCATCTCAGCCTGGCGTTGAGGACCCTGGGCGTACAGATCTCGGTCGTCACCTTCAACGAAGGCAGACTTCAGCAATTGATGGAGGAAGACGGCGTCGATGTGACTGTCATCGACGAGAGTAAACACTCGCTGCCGCGCCTAGCGGGAGAGGTCAGAGGGCGCTTGAACCGTGAGAGCCCGGTGATCCTCCACTCCCACGGATACAAGGAGAACATGGTCGCCTTTGCCGCATCGAGGCTGTTACCTGCAGTGCGGCTGGTTGCGACACTGCACGGCTGGCCGGAAGTATACGGGCGGAGACTCGACCTGAAATACCGGGTTCTGAATCATATGAACCTCTCCGTCATTTCCCGTTTCTTCGACCGCCTCGTCTGTGTGTCCGAGGATATGAGGCGGATCCTGATCGGAGAAAATGGAAAGGTGGGGAGTAAGACCGAGGTCATCAGGAACGGGATTGATGTGCAGATCGATGGGCGGAGACCGGAGCGGGAGGAGAAGTTCGTGATCGGATCGTGCGGGAGGTTCGTTCCCGTGAAGGATTTTCCTTTCTTTATCGCAGTCGCCGCCTCCGTCCGGGCGCGAAACGGAACCGTCCTCTTCAGGCTGGCAGGAGATGGGCCGGAGTTCGACACGGTCCGAGAACTCGTCAGGGCGCATAACCTGGAGGATGCATTCTCGTGCCTCGGCGCAGTGGATGATATGGAGGGTTTTTACCGGGGGCTGGATGTGTATATCAATACCTCCCTGCATGAAGGGATACCGGTCAGTGTGCTAGAGGCGATGCTCCACGGTCTTCCCGTTGTCGCGCCCTGCGTCGGAGGGCTGGGGGAGGTGATAACCGACGGGATCGACGGGTATCTGATCGACGAGAGGACTCCATCCCGGTACGCCGACCGGTGCCTGGAGCTTATGGAGGACTTCGAACTGTATGATTCCATGTCCCGCGCCGCGGTGATGAAGGTCAAGACCTCCTTCAGCGCTGAGCGGATGGCGCGAGATTATCTTGCCCTGTATCGTACCATGGTGTGAGCGAGCGCTTTTTAGTGTGCCGCTCCATACTGCAGGAGACATGTGCACCGTATCGGAGAATATGAACGATGCCGGATAATACCAGAGACAGTCTGCTGAAAGAAAAGAGACACGCGATACAGGAAGAGGAGTATGTGCTCCCCTATCACTATAAGGACATTTTTGCTCCGGGGCAGTCGATTGAACGGAACTCTATCTTCAAGTTCATCGTGGGGACATTCCGTCGGGCCGGGAAAGCTCATGTGATCGATGTGGGGTGCGGCGATGGCCGGTTTTGCTTTTTTGCCAAGAACTATCTCCGCGTCGAGGGGCTCGATATATCAGAAAGGGCGCTTGAGTGGGCGCGGGCGTTCAATCCTGAGGTCGCGTTTCATAACAAACGGATAGAGGCCCTAAACCTGTGGGGGGTGTTCGATGGGGCGGTCGCCATCGAAGTCCTTGAACATATCCCTGATGACAGTATGCCGGTCTTCATCGAGGGGATAAGATCGGTTGTCATGGACGATGCCGTTGTCATCTTTACGGTTCCCTCGGTCAGGAAACCTCTCGAAGAGAAGCATTTCAGGGATTACACGCAAATAACCCTGCGTGAGACACTGGGATCGTTTTTCGGAGAGGTGGCCATCACCGGTCACAGCAAAGTATCTCCTATGCACGGCAAGATATTTTCGACGATGAATATCCTTTCGCTGATCTGCTACTCTGACCGCTTTTGCTGGAAATACCCCCGTGCAGTCGATGTCATCAGCCGGGCAAAGGAGCGATACTGGCGGCGGCACCTGCAGGAGGGACCGCCCGAAGGATGTCGCCGTCTGATCGCCATCTGTCGCCCTTAGTACTATTGTTCCGAGGACCAGCATGATAGAAACACTCTTCATATCCGCCGTATTGCTCGTGCTCTTCGCGTACCTCGGCTACCCGCTCACACTTCTTGCTCTTTCGGCAGTTAGGGAAGAGCCGGTGCTGAGGGCCGATATCACACCTTCCGTTACCGTCATCATCGCGGCCTATAACGAAGAGGCACAGATCGAAGCGAAACTGGAGAACACCCTGCTCATGGAATATCCCCGGGACAGGCTTCAGATTATCGTGGTTTCGGACGGCTCGACCGACGGGACGAACCGTCTCGTCACCAAGTATGCTGAAAGGGGCGTGCAGCTCGTTAAAACGGACGGGCGTGTGGGGAAAGAAGGGGCGCAGCAGCGGGGGCTGTCCCATGCGCGGGGAGAGATCATTATCTTTACGGATGTGGCGACCATGAGCGATTCCCAGTGCCTGAAGAATCTGGTTCGCAACTTTGCCGATGAGACGGTGGGGTGTGTGACCAGTGAAGACAGG
>JAFGPZ010000245.1 GCA_016935935.1 Deltaproteobacteria bacterium | reverse complement strand
TTCATATCAATATACTTTCTCAGGATCGAAGACCTTCTCTCCAACGATTTCCGTTGTATCCCCATTCACTTTTCTATAAAAGCAGGATTTGTATCCGGTGTGGCACGCGGCCCCTCCCTGCTGATCAACCTTGATCACAATGGAATCCGAATCGCAATCAATCAATATTTCCTTAACTATTTGAACGTGGCCTGACGTTTCACCCTTCACCCACAGAGTGTTCCGTGATCTGCTCCAGTATGTAGCCTTGCCCGTCTCAATGGTTTTCATCCATGATTCCTCATTCATATAGGCAAGCATCAGCACCTCATTTGTTTCGCAATCCTGTGCGATAACCGGCAATAAGCCACTTCCTTTCTGAAAATCTAATTCAACCATTCAACATCTTCCTCCCGATATTCTCACTCAAGATTACACATATTATTATCAAGGTTTGAAATACCCAAATATTGCATAGAATGGAGATATTAATAATGTAATATCTGATTTTAAGCAAGCAATTTTCTTTATTTAAAACTTGCCTGTCCATTTTTTTTATGCTATTTAATAATCGTATAAGTTACCTTACGCGTTCCTGTTCTTTTTGATAATATGATTTAACGTTAACAAAACGAAGGAGGTTAATCAGTTATGAAGGTATTGATAGGTGGTATTATAGCGGCAGTTGTAGGACTGATCCTGCTCATCCTTTGGTGGGCGCCATTCCTTATGATACTTATGGGTGGAATTCCAATCTGTCTTCTTCTGGGAGGAGCTCTCGCAATATATGTCGGGATTGATGAGATAAAGGATCAGATGCTCGAGAAAAAGGAAAAGGCCAAAGAAAAGGAAAGAAAGGAAGAAGAACTGGAGAGGGCCAGAAAGGAATTAGAGAAGACAAAGGCCGAAGCTGCAAAGTATAAGGAAGAATTGGAGAAGGCGAAAGGAAAGAGCGCCAAAGCGAAGGTAGAAAAGTAGGTCCCTTCTATTTGTTGGCTCTTGGCTCTTACAGTTGTGGGGAAATTGAAGCAGAGTACCTGGTTCCAGCAGAATCAGGTACTCCCCAGTGGGAGGATGCCGGTCTCACAATGCTAAAAAATGCTTGACATGACTGGAAAAAGAAAATAGATACTTGCACAAAGTCCACTGTATGGAAAAGTATGTATGATGAAAATAAACGGCACGCCCATCATTATCGGTATCTCACCTGAATACTATATCTATATGTATTGATGCCTGCTGCCCATCTCGTAGATGGGTTAGCGGGCTTTGCAATCCTTTTTATTTCCCATTATAATTGGACAGTTAATTATCTATAAGCCACCATCTTCCTTATGCTTTTAAGGGAGGTTTTATTAAACATATGCCGAAGGAGAGCATCATGAAGAAAAGAATCATAATAATATCAATGATAGTTACGTTTCTAACAACCTTGTCTATTTCGATGAGTGCCTCAATGGTGCAGGCCAAAACCGTCACACTGACTTACAGTATCTTTTTTCCGCCCACCCACGGACAGGCTAAAGCCGGTGTAGCATGGGCAGAGGAAGTTGAAAAACGTACGAATGGACAGGTCAAGATTACCACCTTCCCCGGAGGCACACTGACAAAGGCTGATCAGGTCTATGACGGTGTTGTCAAGGGCATTTCCGATATAGGAATGTCATGCTTCGCATACACAAGGGGACGGTTTCCCGTCATGGAGGCCCTTGATCTTCCCCTTGGGTACCCCAACGGCAAGGTTGCAACCTCGGTTGCCACCGAATTTTACAAAAAAATGAGACCTCAGGAGCTTGAAGATGTAAAGGTTCTCTACATTCACGCGCATGGCCCCGGATTGCTCCACACAAAAACACCTGTCAGATCACTTGATGACCTGAAGGGTATGAAGATACGTTCCACCGGGCTGAGCGCAAAGGTTACAACGGTCCTGGGCGCTGTCCCCGTCGCAATGCCGCAAGGTGCTACCTATGAAGCCCTGCAGAAGGGAGTCGTCGTGGGTACATTCGCGCCGATGGAAACTCTGAAGGGATGGAAACAGGCCGAAGTTATAAAATTTACCACAGACTCTACCAGCGTTGGATATACGACGGCCATGTTTGTGGTTATGAACCTGAAGAAGTGGGAGGCCCTGCCGGAGGATGTTCGTCAGACCATAGATGCAATCAGCGAAGAATGGATTGATGTTCACGGAAAGGTTTGGGACGACAGCGATGAAGAGGGACGTCAATATACACTGAGCAGGGGAAATGAAATCATACCCCTGTCCGCCTCGGAAAGTAAAAAATGGGCCGATGCAGCCAGTCCTGTCATCGATGACTATATATTGGACAAGGAAAACAGGAATCTTCCAGGCAAAAAGGCGGTAACCTTGATAAGACTGCTTATCGATAAGTACAGTAAATAATCAGGCACTCTTTCGTGGAAGTTTACATGATGTATCCGGGTAAATAATTATGTTCCGTATCGAAAAGTCAATCAATAAAACGGTTGGCCTTTTCAACTGGGTAGCCGCCTTGGCGCTTGTTGGCATGATGTTACTTACCTGTGCCGATGTGGTAATGAGGCGATCCTTCAATAAGCCCATACCGGGGACCTATGAGATCGTGGCCCTTCTGGGAGCCCTCCTTATCTCCTTTGCCCTGGCCTACACAACGTCCCATAAAGGTCACATCGCGGTGGAATTCCTCGTGCAGAGGTTTTCTAAAAAGGTGCAGAGAGCAATTGATGCCGTTAACCAGTTTCTCGGCATCATGCTCTTTGTCATCATTGCGTGGCAAAGCCTACTCTATGCCATGGATATGCAAGCGAGCGGGGAAGTTTCATTGACAGTGCAGATGCCGATTCATCCCTTTATCTTTGGTATTGCCATGGGGTGTGCCCTCGTATCTCTTGTTCTGTTACTCGAATTTTTTAAATCATTGAAAAGGTTAAGTTCGCGATGAGTCCAACCTTTGTCGGTCTTATAGGTATTGCGGCTCTCTTTTTGCTTATTTTTTCCAGGATGCCCGTGGGCTTTGTTATGGCTATCGTGGGATTCATCGGTTTTGGCACTCTTGTTTCCTTCAGCGCCTCCCTTAATCTCATGGCAAAGGATATCTATGCTGTCTTCGGATCCTACAATCTTACCGTGATCCCCCTCTTTGTGCTTATGGGGCAGCTTGCCTTTCATGCCGGCATAAGCAAACGGCTTTTTGACGCCACATACAAATTTATTGGCCACTGGCCGGGGGGGCTTGCCATTGCAACCATCGGAGCATGCGCCGGCTTTGCGGCAATCTGCGGATCGACAAATGCAACGGCAGCGACCATGGCTGCCGTTACTCTTCCCGAAATGAAAAGATATGATTACAAACCTGAGCTGGCTACCGGTGTCGTTGCCGCCGGCGGAAGTCTCGGGATACTGATTCCACCCAGTGTCATATTCATTGTCTACGGCATACTGACAGAGCAATCCATTGGGAAGCTCTTTATGTCGGGTATTATACCGGGACTTCTTCTTTCAGGGCTTTTTGTGCTGGCCATAGTGATATGGACAAGGTTGAGGCCGGAACTCGGTCCCCGCGGACCGAAGGCGAGCTTCGGTGAAAAAATTCGTTCACTCCTGGGACTTATAGAGACACTGATTCTCTTTGTACTTATAATGGGAGGTCTTTTCTGGGGATTTTTCACACCTACCGAGGCAGGGGCTATAGGCGCCATGGGAACGCTGATACTCGCAGTGGTGAGGCGCAACCTGAGCTGGAAGGGGTTTGTCGAATCCCTTTTCGAAACGACACGGAC
>JAFGPZ010000040.1 GCA_016935935.1 Deltaproteobacteria bacterium | reverse complement strand
GTCGATTTTGTTTTCGTCCACAAAGAAAGAGAAACTCTTTATGAGAAAGGGCCTTCGCATCGAGGATTTAATCTGAATTTTATAATTTTATGGACGTCCCCCCACTCCTCCGAGCCCTCCTCGAACACCTGGGCCTCTGGCTCGCCCGGTCCAAACCGCCGCCCAGAATCCATGACCCGCCTGTCTTTACGCACGACAGGTCGGCTGCCCCATGCATCGCGGATGACGTCTCGCAGATCTTCGTTCGTGACGATCACTTCTATGGGGACCCTCAATACTCCTGGGATCATTACATCCAGGCATGACGCATCGAGAAAAGAGGAGCGCCGCAAAGGTTTGCCCGAAAAGCGCCTCCATATACCTTCGTGACGGGCGATGAGTCCAAAAGATGAGCCGATTGCGCAAAAAGGACCGCCACCAATTCCCATTCTCCGCCCAACGGTATTGCCGCTCCTGATTTTCGATGAAAATTATCCCTTGACACGAAAAATCTGCCCCCCTACACTCCGAACTGTCAGAAGCAATGTCTTATCAATTCACCTGCATCTCAAACACCTTCCTTTATTCCAAATCAAATACATTTTGACATAGTTAATTTAATAAGGTAATCTTCCAGAAAGTTATACATCCTGTGATGTCTGTTCTGATATCTTTATATTACAGCTTGAACTATCCAACTCCTGTTATATTTCCTAGTCATAACACCGTCATATATTGCTGGTCTAAATAAACCTTATAGAGAGGAAACCATTGCAATGGCTTAAAATTAGCTTTGGGCATTGAGATAGTCATGTGTGAACCAGGCAAATATTTGTTTTAGGAAAGTGGTAGCCATGAAAAAGCACAAAGTTGAAAGAACATTTCTGATTTTTTTTCTTATCGTCTCCGCCTTAATCGTGCCTGCAATTGCCTGGGGAATCGATGGAGGGAACGTTCCGGCGGCCACAAGAGAATTGTATAGGAGATATCCGCACTTAAGAGGCGACCGCCCCTCACATGAGGAACAGGAGCGGCATGAGCGAAAGCAGAAATCGACTGAAGCCATGAAAAAAGGTCTTGAATGCAGCAAGAAGGGCGACTACGACGGTGCCATCGACCATTACAGGGAGGCGCTCAGTCTTAACCCGGATAATACAGCAGCCAAGACCGCACTTGGACTGGCCCTTAACCGCAAAGCTATAAAATTCCATGAGCAGAGAGATTGGAACAGCGCTATACAGTATTACAAAGAAGCACTGGAATATAAGCCAAATGATAAAGTTATTCAGGACAATCTGGATAGGGCCCAGGTGTCAGCGAAAAGTGAAAGGATGTGGAAGACCATCGAAGCGGAAACTCAGCGCAAGCGCGCCGAGGCAAAAACGAAGATTGATAAAATGTTAGATGAGCTTACGAAAGATTTTGATAACCCACAAGTCCCCAGCACCTCTGCCAGTTCTCTGCGTTTTTCCGATGCCTCCTCGCCGAATGCCCTCGAATTCGTCAGTCCTGGTGAATCGCTGTTCTCAAAGGGTTCTAAATCCTCCGCCCCTGTGGATCTGACGTTTATGGACCCGGACAAGCCCATGGTTGTTGACCCGCGTGTTGTAAAGGGCGAGATGACGCCAGTGGAGGCCCGGAAAGACTGGGAGGATGAAATAAAGGTAAAAGCAAGAGTGACTTTAGCAGCTGCATTGGTAGGCCAAGGCGACTACGATGGCGCCATGAGCTATTTGAGAAAAGCGGAAAAGGACAGACCCGATGATTTGGGCATCAAAAAGGCAATAACCTACACCATGTATTTGCGCGACAGAAAAAGCATGCCCCCAAGCCCAAAGGCGGAGGCGTTGCTTGACGCGCTGGAATATGGCAAGGGTGATTGGCAAAGGAGCGTGGAGTATCTAAAGGATGCCTATAAGAAGGATCCCAATGATTTGCCTGCGCGTGATGCCCTGCAATTTGCGGAGGGCATGAGTGGTTACTGGTTGCATCCCGGAGAAATCCCTTTGCCCTCCAGCTATAAAGCTCCTTTAGTAAAGAGCGAGGTGCAGAAACTGGAGGACAAGGGGATACAAAGCATTCGTGCCCGCGAGTATGAAAAGGCGTATGGCTACTTCAGGAAAGCCCATGAACAAAGCCCCGAGGATTTGGGCATCCGTGATGTGATGAATTTTTTGGAAGGGGCGTGGGCAGCTCAACAGAGCGTTGAGTGAGACTATAAGTAACGGCCTTTCCGAGAGCAGCAGAATTTTTACCGCTTCAGAAAGCTGCCGGGAGCCGTTCAACAGAAAGGCACGGAAAATGATCACCCCAGCGATACAAAACACATTCCGCATTGACACTATTTGCTTTTTATTCCTGGTGTCCGTCTGTGTATGGGCTATTCCGGCCCATGCATCGGAAGACACCCTCCCCCTCAGGGCACGGGAAGCCGTGACCAAGGGGCTTGCGGCGACAGAGATACAAGATTATGAGCTTGCGATCAAGTATTTCAGGGAGGCATACGATAACGGCGGTAAGGATTCACCCAACGTGTGGTTTTATCTCGCTCTTGCCTACGACAAGGCCGGCGGCCGTGAGCTTCCTGCTATTGCCTGGTACCGTTCCTTCCTTGGTATCTGCCCTCATGACGATAAGCGTTGTGAGCCGGTGAGACAACGCATCATCAAGCTGGACATCCAGGCAGAGAGCGCTGTTAGACGCTTGATCAAGATTGCCGAGGAGAATGTATTGAGCTTTGCGGAAATAGACCGTGATGATTACAAAGTCATTGCGATAGCCCAGGCGGCGATTGGCGATTTTGATGCTGCTTCGAAATCTCTTCAGAGTGCAATCCAATCATATTGGAATAAGGCCAATAGAGTCGAAATGGAATCGAAGGGGAAAAGAGGCATCCCAACGAATGACTACCATCGCGCCGTAATGATGATTGCCCTTTCACAGTGGAAGTACGGCGATTCAACTGGCGCGCTCAAGACCATCGATTGGGCGTTAACAAAAAAGCCTTACAGCTCGCCATACAGTGACCACTGGTACCCGATCCTATATAATACAACGAACCTGAAACTACTAAAGTTATTTATAGAGCGCAATTGGAAGGAGTTAGAAGAAGAGTCGTTCGGCTACATTAGTGGGCTGTGGTTTGAGCCGACAGTCGGAATAAAAAGAAAATTAAGAGATGGTACCATAGAGAGCTTTCTTGGGATCGGCGACGATGGATGGTATGATCTCGTGCGATCCTCATTTTTTATAGAACAGAATTTTATTTGTATAATAGATAAATCTTGCTGGCAGTGGGATGGTGTTCCTGAGAACATTTGGCCAAGGGTAGCCACTTGTGAACGATTTCAGAAATTCGACCAAGACTGGCGCGTCTTAGCAAAGAAGCATAGGAGCGATGATTCATCGATAACGCTGGGTAGGACTGCGGGTCTGGCGGTCGATATGGCCGAGGCGCTGCATTTTTTCAGGATGTTAAACAAGTTTCACAGCAATAGTTATTGGGGGGAGGCGTGGCGTTGAAGTTAGAAGATTTTTGGTTGTCTTTCCTTAAGGGCACTCATTGGGAATTTCGGAAGGAGGAAATGGAGCAAAACACACAACACAACATCCCCTATAAGAAATTCTTGAGATCAAAGAGACAATGCGCATAGGGATCGTATGGATTAGCATCTATGGCAACATCGGCTGGACATACGCAAAGCAGGGAAGCAATGATGAGGTCATCCACATTTACCAGAAGGATTTCCATTGGCACCAAGGGGGAAAAGAAATTTGGGCCAAGGCCTTTGAATACGTCCGAAAGGCTCGGAAAATTATTTGAGTACCTAAAGGCGATTGACAATTAGCGTCCCATTATCACATTTGGAAGCAAGGAATCCTATATTAAAGTCCGAATTCGAGGTCTCGGTGGGTAGCATCCAAAATATGAGGATTATATTAAGAATCTTTATTTTGTTTATAGCTTTTTTTCTGTTGCCAACCCATTCACATGCAACGCCGCAAATTCCAGATACTGTCATATATAATGATTTAGATCTCTCATGGCAGGGGGAGGGCCTCACTCCAATATTAATAGATCGGTAACACTGTAGCTCTTTGAAAACAGAACACAAAAAAATGCAGGCGTCAGTAATGCAGATCAGGTATGTAGCACCTCACAAGGAGGGCCATGGATCACATTCTGCTCCAGTATCGATCACAGCCTCTGGATGACGAGGCCATTGCCTTTATCAAGGGTGTCGTTGCACGGCACTATGATAAAGGGCGGAGTTACATCGCACGGACGATCTGCGAAGCATGGTCATGGTGGCAGCCGAACGGGAAGCTGAAGGAATATGCCGCCCGGGACGTCCTGCTCCGGTTGGAGGAGCGAGGATTGATCCGTTTGCCGCCGCGCCTGCGGCCGAAAAACAACGCCTTCGTGAAGGCCTCCGACCAGGTACCGCTTTTTGTCGATACCGTCCTTGCCGGTTCCGTTTCCGATTACCCGGCCCCCTCGTTCCATCTCGTTTCAGCCGGTAGCAGCTACCGGTGGGATTACCTGGTTCACCTTATTGATCAAGGGATTTGCAAAGAAACATCCGCTTCGGAAGATCAACGAATCGATCGATTTTGATTTCATCTACAAAGAGAGACGTCAGGTAATCTGGCCAAGTCATTGAACGCTGCTTGAAAGTGAGCCACGGCAGACAGCCGAATGTCCTTTCTTGGTCGGGACATGCTCCTTCCTGAAAACGTCATGCAGCGGTCTTGTGCAATTATGCTGGCTTTCGAATAGAATTCATCGATGCAAAAGGGATTGACATTATATTCCATAGAGGTTATATTTCGCACATGACATGGGAAGTTGAATATACTGATGAATTTGAAGCATGGTGGATGAGTCTGGACGAAGAAGAACAGATCGAAATTGATTCCATCGTTGGTTTGCTGGAAGAAAAGAATCCCCATCTTCCATATCCTCACAGCTCTGATGTCAAAGGAACCAGGTACGGCATAAATAAGAAAATTAAGAATACAGCATAAAGGCAACCCGTTGAGAGTCCTCCTGTATGCTTTCGATCCCCGCAGAACAGCTATTCTTCTCATTGGCGGTAGGAAGACGGGTGGTGAACGCTGTTACGAAAAGTATGTGCCATTGGCAGAAAAGATTTACGAGAAACATCTGAAGTCATTGAAAGAAGAAGGGGATTCATAATGAGCAAACCTTATGCGATACTGAGAGAAAGAATGAAACCTGCTGCGAGAAAAAAAGCGGCAGACAAGACAAGAGTATTACTTGCGGCAATGCCTTTGCAAGAATTGCGTCATGCCAGAAATTTAAGCCAGGAACATCTGGCTCAGACATTGTCTGTCAGACAAGCTGCCGATTCAAAACTTGAGAAACGGACAGACATGTATATCAGTACCTTAAGAAATTTCATCAAGGCCATGGGAGGAGATTTGGAAATCATCGCTAAATTTCCGGACGGGTCTGTCAAGATCAACCAATTTGAAGATATTGCCGCAAAAATGGAACGAGAGGGCTCCCAGAGTTCAGGATGAAAGATTCACGATCGCATGATTTAAGTCTATGATGTCCTTAATAATATGTACTTTCTGTACTCGTTGAAATCGGAATTCGGTGGCGAATCGAAGATTACAGATGATAATCAATGAAATCAGGAAATAAAAAGGCAGAGCCATTTCTGACCCCGCCTATCTGCACCTGCACCTATGAAAAAGGCAGAGGGTTAACCCCTTGCGATTCGCCTCCTCAGTCCTGCAAGCCCTGTCAATCCAAACCCGAGAAGTAACACGGTGGCGGGTTCAGGAACGGCCGAGGTCGAGTCGGTCAGGGACACGTTATCGAAGGTCTGGCTGGAGTATGAGTATAATCCGAAGCGGCCGCTTGAGTAATCGTATCCTGGGCGGCTGATCGTGGATAGGTCCAGGGTCGTGATCGGGGTGGTGGCGCCATTCAGGTAGGCGCTTAGGATGTTCCCAACACCTGTTAACTTGACATGCGCATTCGACCCCGACCAGGATTGCTTGCCATACATAGTCCAAGGACCGGAGGACGGATTTGTTATCACGTGCCAGTAGATGTCGTTGGAATGAAGGATCAGCATGACGCCGGCAGTGGCTGTCGAATCGGCACGGGCCCACAGGCCTCCGTCTGCCACGCCATTGATGTCCACCTCAGCGATGAAGTCGGTAAAGTCGTAAGGCAGGAGTGAGGCTGTCACTGGATTGTTTGTTGGCGCACTGGCGTAATATACGCCACCTCCAGCAGTCCAATTGCCCCTCTGATTCCCCCAAGGAAGTTGCACACCGGAATTGAAGTTGTCTGTATAGGTAGTTGCATTCGCCGCTCCAGCCGCCAGCAGCAACATAGCCAAGACACGAAACATAAACACCATATTCAACTTTTTCATATGTAACTCCTTGGCTTGAGATAAGACCGCGATCATTAAATCTAACCCTGTTAGAAAATCAATCGGTCGCAAGTATGATTTTATCTAATACTAAAGTATTAAAAATCTCGTAATCAACCTTTCTACCCATACTCTCCGATTCTCAAAGTCTAATGAGCTTAAGTACTCGTAGGTTCAGCAGACACCGGTGATTACATATTTTCAGCAATTCCCCACGAGGAATTCTGGGTGGCAGAAATAACCGACACAATCCCAACATCCCCGATCTTGCCTGAACGGTTCGGGGTGAAATCTTTTACAGGGGCGCACTCCATC
>JAFGPZ010000244.1 GCA_016935935.1 Deltaproteobacteria bacterium | reverse complement strand
CCTTTTTTTCTGGGCGCCCTCACAATCGGAACGGGATTTACCGTTTTTACCGGGGATATTCATCGCATATACTTTTCAAATCTCACCGGATCCGGCTTTGGGGCCTTTATCGTTCTCCTCTCTGTCTTCCACCTGGGTCCTTCCGAACTGATACTGATAATTTCTCTTATAACCGTTGGTACTACGCTGCCCCTGTGCGTGACGCGCATGCGGGTGATTGTTTCATTCATCTTTATCTGTGCAGTCGTAGTCTTGTATGGAGCCCTTCTCTACGAAATTCCCGTTGCACTGAATGATTTCAAGGATCTTGCTCAGGCAGAGAAACTGAAGGGAGCCAAGCGGGAGGCCCAGGTATTCGGATCACTGGGGTTGATTACCGTAGTGGATAGTCCCGCATATCACTACCTGCCCGATCTAAGCCTCAACTGTCCCGACCCTCTTCCCCGGCAGAAGGGACTCTTCCTGGACGGAAACAGGGTGGGCGCCATCAGTCGATTTTCAGGTGACATTGATTCACTCCACTTTATGAACTGCAGGACAGTATCACTCCCATACAAACTCCTCGAAAAGCCACGAGTTCTTATCATAGGAGGAGGCGGGGGAACAGAGGTCCTCAATGCCAGATACCATGGCGCCAGGGCCATCTCCGTTGCAGAGATAAATAGGGACATCATCCATCTGATGAGAGAAAGATACGGGCAATTCAGCAAAGGGATCTATGACGGAGATCGTATTACAGTCTTTCCCGAGGACGGAAGGGGATATCTGGAGAGGACGGATGATCTCTATGATCTGATTCACATCAATCTACCCGGTTCAATGGGCATCCTTTCGGCAGGGGCCTATTCGCTGAATGAAAATTACATCTTTACCGTGGAAGCTCTGGAGACATGTCTGAATCATCTGAGTCCGGGAGGAATGATACTTCTGTCAAGTGGTATAGAAAGTCCGCCCCGAGAGGGAGTCAAAATTCTCGCCATGGCGATTCAGGCCCTTGAGGTCACTGGAGAAAGCGAAGCATCCCAGTCCTTATTAATGATCAGGAGCTGGCAGGCGGCAACGCTTTTGATTAAAAAGGGGGTATTCGGGATAGAGGAAATTCGATCGACGCGGGAATTCTGCAGGGAGCGATTTTTTGACCTGTGCTACTATCCTATGATGAAAGAGGGGGAGGCAAACAAGTTTAACCGGATGGACGAAAACTATTTCTACAGGGCCGCCGAAATGCTGCTATCCGGTAAAAAGGAAGAATTCTATGACGCATACCCCTTTTACATTCGTCCCGCCACAGACGACAGGCCCTTCTTTTCCTACTTCTTCAAAAAAACAATCCTCAATCGTTATCTTGGTGATGAAGGACGAACAATCATTCCCTTTGTAGATTGGGGATACATTCTTGTGTGGCTTTCACTCCTTGCTGTGGTTCCGGCAAGTCTGATTCTGATACTGGCTCCCCTTCCGTTTGCCATGCGTTTTTCGAGGACTATGATTCCAATATTTTTGTATTTCGGTTCTCTGGGCCTGGCCTACATCTTTCTGGAAATGGCCCTTTTGCAGCATTTTATCCGTTATCTCCACAGCCCCGTCTTCTCCGCATCGGTTGTCGTCAGTTCTTTTCTTGTGTATTCGGGTATAGGGAGTATTATTGGCGGAAAAATGTGGCAGGCCAAAGGGCGACATATGGTTTTCACTGTAACCGTTATCTTCCTTGTGGGCCTTTTGTATCTCCAGTGGGGTGACTATCTCTTTGCTCCATTATCCCGCCTGCCACTCTGGATGCGCATGCTCGCTTGCAGCATAATGATCGCGCCCATCGCCCTTCCAATGGGGATGCCTTTTCCATCGGGGCTTAGTCTTCTCGGTGGGGTAAGACAAAATCTGATTCCCTGGGCGTGGGGTATAAATGGTTTCTTCTCCGTCATTGGGGCCACCACCGCCGTTATAATTGCCGTTTCCTACGGATTCAAGGCGGTTATTCTATCGGCCCTGTGTCTATACATACTGGCCGGCATTTTCTACTTTCCTCTTGCGCGGGGAAAATAAAAATTCTTGCGTGTTGCCTTTTGTGGTATAGGTTCATCCATCAATTCTGGAATAAGGGAAATTATGGACAGTGATTTAGATACGAAGATACAACTGGTGGCAGACATGATCCTTGATTCAGACAGGGTTGTGGTCTTTACCGGAGCCGGCGTCAGCACCGAGTCTGGCATACCTGATTTCCGTGGTCCCGGTGGAATCTGGAGCAGATTCGATCCAGACGATTTTACCATACATAAATTTTTACAGAGCGCGGATACCAGAAAAAGGCAGTGGAAAATACTGTTTGGAGAGGGATTTTTCTCTGATGTGGAACCCAACAGGGCCCATTACGCCATCGCTGAAATGGAGGCGCTTGGCAGGTTGGACTGCGTCATTACACAGAATATCGATAATCTCCATCAGAAGGCGGGGAATTCTCCCGACAGTGTTTTGGAGCTTCACGGGAACATGAAACGCGCAAGATGCCTTGATTGCCAGGCCGTTTTTCCAATCGATTATGTGGAGCAGATGCTGAAGGACGGCATGGAAGAACCGCCCTGCAGAAAATGCTTTGGCACCCTGAAACCTGACATAGTATTTTTCGGCGAGACGCTCCCTGAGAAGGCAATGGAAGCAGCCACACGTCACTCTAGTGAGTGTGACCTCTTCATTGTTGTGGGCTCTTCCCTGGTAGTGCAACCGGCAGCCTTCATGCCTTTATATGCCAAGGAGGGCGGCGCGAAACTGGTAATCATTAATATCGGCGACACTCCTTTGGACACAAAGGCCGATGTCCTCATACATAGGAACGCCGGCGATATAATGGACTGGATTGTGGAGTCGGCGAAAGAATCTGTGGCAAAGGCGCTTCAAAGAGCATAACTCCATTAACCATCAGCTGAAAGTTTCAAAGTAAATATTATGTGCCTTATCATTTTTGCTTACAAGTATCATCCTCTATATCCCCTTGTGTTTGGGGCAAACCGCGACGAATTCTATGAAAGACCTTCCGCCCCGGTGGCCTTTTGGGATGAGGAGCCAAATATTATCGCGGGGAGAGATTTGCGGGGAGGAGGAACATGGCTCGGATTAACGAAGTCGGGACGAATAGCCGCCATCACAAATTTTCGTGATCCGCTGGCTCGAAAGGAGGATGCCCCTTCTCGCGGAATTCTGGTCAGCGATTTCCTCCGCGGTGATGAGAGACCGGAGGAATTCATTAAAAGAATCCGACCGACTGCGAGCGAATACAACGGCTTCAATATTATTGTGGGAGACCTGTCACGGCTATTCTATTTTTCAAACAGAGGTAATGTTATTCGGGAGATAGATGAGGGAATACACGGCTTGAGCAATCACCTGCTGGACACACCATGGCCTAAGGTGGAGCGAGGGAAAGAGATGTTTGCCAGACTTCTTTCTGATAGAGAGAGTCCTTCGGAAGAGGCAATTTTTGATGCACTCGCTGATACAGCATGGCCGGATGACACTCTGCTTCCCGATACGGGAGTTGGCATGGAGCTTGAGAGGATTCTATCTCCCATATTTATCAAGAGTCCAGGCTATGGGACTCGTTCTTCAACGGTTATCCTGATTGACAGTTATGATACAGTGAGATTTACTGAGAGGACTTTCGATGCTGGAAAAGTGGATCAAGAGACGAGGACGGTTGAACTTAAAAACGAAAAAATCTCCCGCAACAAACCGAGAGTTTTATCATGCCGTCGACATTAATCACTGAAAATTTATCAGTTTATCTTTTTTTGGAGGTTCAATATCTATGTCGAGTAGAGAATATCCCGGGTACCCAAGGGTTGGAGTTGGGGCAATTGTGATCAAGGATGATGCAGTCTTGCTCGTGAAGAGAGGCTTTAACCCCGGGAAGGGACTTTGGGCAATCCCAGGGGGGAACCTGAAACTGGGAGAAACATTGCAGGGCGCTGCTGAACGCGAAATCATGGAAGAGACGGGGATTGAAATCAAGGCAAAACTCCCGCCCCACATCACCTTTGAACTTATAAAAAAAGACGAAGGGGACAAGATCCGTTTTCATTATGTCATAGTTGATCTTATCGCCGACTATGTCAGCGGTGAACCGCAGGGCGGCGATGACGCCCTCGAGGCCCGATGGGTTAGAATGAAAGATCTCGGCAAAATTCCGGTGTCCAAAAATACGCTGAAGGTGCTTAAAACTGCCCGGAACTACAAACCGTAGATCCTTTCACCTCCATGCACGGTGAATCCCTTTTCCATCAGGATATCTATGGCCGCGTCGGTCTTGTCGAATCTGAAGATTATTATGGCGTTTTCACCGCTTTTCTCTACAAAGGCGTATGTGTACTCCACGTTGATTCCTTTTTTTGAGAGCGCCTCCATGATGCTGTGAAATCCACCAGGGCGGTCCGGTACCTCTACGGCGACTACGTGTGATTTCTTTACCGTAAATCCCTTATCCTGAAGGGCCTTTAAGGCCTTCTCCGTGTCATTAACTATAATGCGGAGGATGCCAAAATCGGAGGTGTCGGCGAGGGCAAGAGCCCTTATATTTATACCGATATCTTTCAATGCCCCTGTTGCCAATTCCAGGCCGCCCGGCTTGTTTTCCAAAAATATGGAGATCTGTTCCACCTTCATGTTAAGCCTCCTCTCTTAGATTTTTCTCTTATCGATTACACGTTGAGCCTTCCCTTCGAAACGCTGCAGGGTTTTAGATCCCACCAGTGTTACCTTTGCAGTGACGCCAAGATAATCTTTTACATCCTCTGAGATGCGTTTTTCTATCTGCTGCAGTCCTCGCACCTCGTCTGAAAAGATGTTTTCGCCGACTTCAACTCGTATCTCGAGGGTGTCCATTTTCCCTTCACGGTCCGCGATTATCTCGTAGTGGGGTTCCAGCCCCTCAATCGCTGTGAGTACTCCCTCTATCTGTGAGGGGAATACATTTACGCCCCTTATGATAAGCATATCGTCGCTTCTGCCAATGATTCGGGCGATCTTCCGATGTGTCCTGCCGCAGGGACAGGGCTCCTTTATCAGCTTCGAAATATCCCTTGACCGATAACGGATCAGGGGGAAGGCCTCTTTCGTAAGCGTGGTAAAGACCAGTTCACCCTCTTCGCCCGGTGGCACTACTTCCTTTGTTTCTGGATTTATAGTTTCAACGATGAAGTGGTCCTCGAAGACATGGAGACCCTTTCGTCCCTCTTTGCATTCCATGGCAACGCCGGGACCCATGACCTCGGAGAGACCGTAGATGTCGAGAGCCGTGATGCCTAACCGGTCTTCGATTTCCTGCCTCATCTGTTCGCTCCAGGGTTCGGCGCCTAAAATCCCCGTACGCAGCTTGAGCGACCGCATGTCTATGCCCATTCTTTCACCTTCTTCGGTGAGATAGAGTAAATAGGAGGGGGTACAACAGATGGCCGTGGGACCGAAATCCTGAAGTATCATGAGCTGCCTCTTCGTGTTTCCCCCCGACATGGGGATCACACTTGCGCCCAGTTTTTCAGCTCCATAGTGAGTCCCAAGTCCTCCCGTAAAAAGGCCGTATCCGTAAGCGTTGTGTATGATGTCATTCTGAGTGAGTCCAGCCGCTACGAAGGATCGCGCCATCAGTTCCGACCACGTTTCTATATCCCTTTTAGTATAGCCCACAACCGTCGATTTCCCAGTCGTTCCCGATGACGCATGAAGTCGCACTATATTGCTCATGGGAACGGCAAAGAGACCAAAGGGGTAATTATCCTTAAGGTCTTCCTTCGTCGTAAGAGGCAGTTTCTGAATGTCTGAAATCGTCTTAATATCATCAGGAGTTACACCGGCATTATCGAATGCCTGTCTGTAAAAGCCAACGGTGTGATAGACTCGCCGGACGGCCTGCCTGAGTCTCTTTAACTGCAGAGCCTGCAATGCCTCCCTTGGTAAAGTTTCAAATTCGTCATTGTATATCATAGTCTTTTCCTCCTGATTTACTTACCTGTCTTTTTACAGATTATTTCAAAATATGCCAGAAATTTTTATATAGGGACGAGATCGGCGGCGCTATTTGAGTTGGGCGGCCTCCTCCTTCCCTTTTTCTTCATCGACAAATGAGAAAATAACGGCCCCGGCTATGAACAGTATCAGGATGGAGGACATGCCCCATCGCGCCGCCAACTGACCCACATGGAAAATCTCTGTCGGCGTTGGTGAATCGGGTAATAATAACCGCCTTGCAAACAGCCCCGTCATGCCGATAAAGAGAGGCCCCAGTATGGCGGCAAATTTACCCAGCATATTGTAAAATCCATAGAATTCGGCGGTCCGGTTCTTCGGAATAAGCCGTGAATAGTAAGACCGGCTCAGTGCCTGAATCCCTCCCTGGACGAGACCAATCATGATGGCAAGAATGTAGAACTCTTCTTTCCTTTCCATCATCATGCCCCACAGCGTTATAAAGACATAGATGGCGATAGCCAGATATATGGACTTTTTCGTATCCCAATGCTGTCCCAGTTTTCCAAAGACGAGAGCAGCTGGAAAGCCAATGAATTGCACAAGCAGCAGGGCAATAATGAGATCGCTGGAATCAAAGCCAATGGACATACCATAGTCGACGGCCATCCTGATGATGGTATCGACGCCGTCGATATAGCACCAGTAAGCCACGAGGAAGAGGAGAATGGTCTTCATGTGGCGGATCTCCTTGAATGTGCCCTCAACGCGCCGGAAGCCCTCCCTTATGATTTTCCTCATTCCTTCCTTTGGCGCGTGAGTTTTCGCCTCCGGCACCCACAGGATTGTAAAGATGGTGAATAATCCCCACCATGCCGCCACGGTGACAAAGGAGATCCTTACAGCGTAGCCGGCATCTGGAAGTCCGAAGGTTGCCGGCGACATTGTCATCCATACGTTGAAAAAAAAGAGTAGTCCTCCTCCAAGATACCCAAGGCCGTAACCCAGCCCCGACACATAATCGATATTTTCCTTTCCTGCCACACTGGGGAGCAGGGAGTCGTAAAAGACGTTGGCGCCTGCAAATCCAATGTTTCCCAAGGTGTAGATGAAGATTGCCCCGGCCCAGTTGCCCTTGCCAACCATAAAGAGTGAAGCCGTCATAAGGACGCCCAGATAGGCGAAGAGGATGAGAAGTCTTTTCCTGAGAGAACCGCCGTCGGCAATTGCACCAAGTATTGGCGCCAGTAACGCGACGATCAGGCTGGAGATGGAATTGGCAATACCGAGGAGGGCCGTGCTAGTATTGACATCGGTTCCGAAGCTCCAGTACTGTTTAAAGAAAATAGGGAAAAATCCTGCGATGACCGTAGTGGCAAAGGCGGAATTTGCCCAGTCATACATCGCCCATCCCCATACGGCTCGTTTCGTTTTTGTTATTGTCCTGACTCCTTCTTCGATTTGTGGGGGACCAGCCCTGCAGGACTGATCTCCCTGAGATTATGAAACTACCCCAAGATAGCCTTAAGATCTTCCTCCGGTGTCGAAATGGGCATAATATTGAATTTTTCCACCAGTACCTTGGCTACATTGGGAGACAGAAAAGCCGGCAGGGTTGGACCGAGTCGTATTCCTTTAACGCCGAGAAACAGTAAGGCCAGCAGTACGGCCACGGCCTTCTGCTCGTACCAGGCTATATCATAGGAAATGGGCAGTTCGTTGATATCATTGAGCCCGAATGCCTCTTTGAGTTTGAGGGCAACCACAGCCAGCGAGTAGGAATCATTGCACTGACCCGCATCCAGTACTCTTGGAATGCCGTCTATGTCGCCCAGAGACAGTTTGTTGTAACGATACTTGGCGCATCCAGCCGTAAGAATAACCGTATCTTTTGGAAGTTTTTCGGCCAATTCCGTGAAGTAACTGCGGGTTTTATGTCTGCCGTCACAACCTGCCATTACGACGAAGCGTTTTATGGCTCCCGACTTAACAGCATCGATAACCTTATCGGCGAGAGTAATCATCTGGTTATGCGCGAAACCTCCCACGATTTTGCCGGACTCTATCTCCTCCGGTGGCTCGCATTTCTTTGCCAGTTTCACGACTGCTGAAAAGTCCTTTGATCCACCCTGCGGCCTGTCGGCAATATGCTTGGCTCCGGGATAGCTGACAACTCCGGTGGTAAAGAGCCTGTCAAGATAGGTATTACCCTTCTTTATCGGAATCAGACAGTTGGTGGTTAAAATAACAGGACCCTTGAAGGATTCAAATTCCTCGTTCTGGTGCCACCATGAACCGCCGTAGTTGCCCACGAAGTGGTTATACTTCTTGAAAGCGGGATAGTAGTTTGCCGGCAACATTTCACCGTGTGTGTAAACATCCACACCCGTTCCTTCGGTCTCTTTGAGGAGTTCTTCCATGTCTTTCAGATCGTGGCCGGAGATCAAAATTCCGGGATTTTTGCGGACGCCGATATTGACTTCTGTAATCTCGGGATTGCCATAGGCTTTGGTATTGGCCGTATCCAGAAGAGCCATGGTATTGACCGCCATTTCTCCGGCCTTCATGACCATGGCTATCATTTCATCTACCGATAGATCTCTGGTAGTGGATTCCAGTGCTTCCATGAGAAAGCCGTAAATGTCATCCTTTTCATGACCGAGGAGGGCCGCGTGATCCGCATAAGCGGATATTCCCTTGCAGCCGATGGTGAGCAGCTCTCTAAGGGAGCGCACGTCCTCGTTCTGGAGGGCCGTAATTCGAAGGTCGCCGGACATGGCCTTGACCAGGATCTCTTCCCTTTCCTTAGGTTTCCATGTGGCGCAATCAGGGAGCGGACCGGATAAGGCTCCGACTTTTTTCCTGACTGCATCTCTGACCTTGATGCCTTCGCTGATCCTCTCGATGATCACATCATCGTTCCAGGCGGCGTTGGTTATGGTGGTAAAAAGGGCCTTCGTTATGAAGCGGGCGGCCTCTTTATCCACAATGCCCTTTTCCTTCAACTTTTCTCCGTAGACTGAAATTCCCTTGCACACGTAAATGAGCAGATCCTGAAGATCGGCGGTTTCTTCCGGCTTACCGCACATGCCTCTGACGGTGCAACCATTGTTTTTAGCGGTTTCCTGACACTGAAAACAGAACATGATATCCTCCTTCATAATGTATTTATAAATAACACTGTTGAAGCCACTATAGAAGAGAGGTAGAGAACTTTCCTTGACTTAAGTCAAGAGCAGTGTTTTTTATCTTGTTTATCCAAGGACATTGATGCCTGCCTAGAAGAACATTTCTGTTTCTGAAACATCCGGCATGCTACGCCTTCATACTGGCGGTGCACCGCCACATTAGCATTAACCCTCTAATATTTCAATCAAGTTAAAGCAAGCACTCGCATCGCCATTGTGGATATAAGGGTATGCTTATAATCAGTTCTGGTTGCAAAGAGCCCTATTAACGGGTCACATGGTTTTATATCCGTCATAGAGGAGGAGTGCCGAGCAATTAAATGAAGGCAAAAAAACGGTGCCAATTGAGGGATTACATGATATAAATGCTCAAAATTTATGGATTGAGACTCCCCCGCAACGGATTGCGGGGGAGTTCTCGCTCTTCAGTTCATGACTGCGAAGGAGGTTCCGCCTTGAAAAAACGGATTGTCATCATTCTTTTTCTCTTTCTCCTGGTGGGGGTTGGCTATTTCGTTTATGTTGGACAGAAGGATATTCAAACAGAGGAACATTACTATTCCGGCACTATCGAAGCAACGACGTCTGAACTCTCTTTTCAGGTTAACGGCAGGGTGACAGAGGTTCTCGTGGAAGAGGGCGAGCGCGTGGAAAAGGGGCAACCGCTTGCGCGCCTCGACCAGGCGACCTATCAGGCCCATCGCGATCAGGCCCTGGCAAGTCTGGACATGGCGCGGAAAAATCTGCGAAAGATGGAGACGGTGCTCGATCTCTACAGTGCCACTCTTCCCACTGAGGTGGCTCGGGCGGAATCGGGCGTTGCGGTAATTCGATCTCAGTTGAAGGAACTGGAAGCGGGATATCGTAAACAGGAGGTAGAACGGGCACGGCTGGCCTACCTTGCGGCCAGGGATGTCATGGAGGAGGCCGCCAGGGACAAAGTCAGGTACGATCGACTCTATGAAAAGAAGATTATTTCGGAAAAGAGCCGGGATGAGATGGCACTGAAGTATGATATAGCCTCCCGGGACCTTCAAAGGGCAAAAGAGACTCTCGATATGCTCCAAGAGGGAATCAGGAAGGAGACCATCCAGACAGCCAGGGCAAGGCTTGCCGAAGGAGAGGCGATCCTCAGGCAGGCAAAGGCTAATCTGAAGAAGATTGAAACGGCTCAGAAGGATGTGGAACAGGCAAGAAGTCAGGTCGAAGTTGCGCTATCGACTGTCAGCCTTGCAGACATCAATCTCGATTACACGGTCCTCCGGGCGCCCTTTGCCGGCACTCTGACGAGCCGTAATGTTGAGCCAGGCGAGGTGGTGACATCTGGGCGGGAGGTCCTTACTCTCGCCGATCTTTCCACCGTTTATCTGAAGATTTTTGTCGGTGAACGGGATCTGGGGGAGGTCAAAACGGGGCAGGCAGCTGAGGTTAGGACCGACACCTTCCCCGACAAGATCTACGAGGGACGTGTCTCGTTTATCTCTCCTCAGGGTGAATTTACACCGAAAATAATCCAGACGCACAAGGAGCGCGTCAAGCTCGTTTATCTTGTTAAGATTTCAATTCCTAATCCCGAAGGGGAACTGAAATCAGGAATGCCTGCCGATGCCTGGTTACAAGACTGACCCCACCATAACGAACCCCTCTCTTGCAGCCAGTGACGAATTTGTCGTGATCGACGGCGTTTCCATGCGCTATGGCGACGAAGTAGCAGTTGATAATGTGTCCCTTTCCGTCGAGCGGGGGGCCATATTCGGTTTTGTCGGTTCCGACGGCGCAGGCAAGACAACTCTGCTCCGCATGGCGGCAGCAATGATGCGTCCCACGGCCGGAACGATAAAAATCGGAGGCCGCGATATAATGAAAAACCGCGCCGCCATCAAATCCGTGATCGGCTATATGCCCCAGCGCTTCGGACTCTACCAGGACCTGACAGTGCGTGAAAATATCGACTTTTTCATGGATATCTTCGGAATTTTCGGCCGGGAGCGTAAGATCCGCCGGGAGCGATTTCTCCGATTCTCCAATCTGATTCCCTTTATGAATCGACTGGCGGGAAACCTCTCGGGTGGTATGAAGCAGAAGCTGGGTCTCGCCTGCGTCCTGGTCCATCAGCCCGACCTTCTCATTCTCGATGAACCTACAAACGGCGTGGACCCCGTATCACGCCAGGAGTTCTGGGATATTCTATTCCAGATGAAGGGTCAGGGGATGACCATCATGATTTCTACGGCCTATCTGGACGAGGGTGAAAAATGTGACTGTCTGGCCCTGATGCACCGTTCCCGTCTTATAGAGACGGGTATTCCCGCAGATATACAGTCACACTTCAGCGATCTGGAAGAGGCCATGATCCATCGTATTCAGGAGTACGACAAGGAACTGATACATGACAAATTTCAACTCTGACGTAATTTCCGTGGAAAACCTGGAGAAGCGCTTTGGCAAGTTCACAGCCGTCGACAGGATCACCTTTTCCGTCAGGAAGGGAGAGATCTTCGGTTTTCTGGGTTCAAACGGTTCGGGAAAATCGACTACCATACGGATGCTCTGCGGCATACTGACGCCAACGGCAGGTCACGGAACGGTTGCGGGGCACGATATAGAGAAGGAATCGGAGAAGATCAAGCAGTCCATTGGGTACATGTCGCAGAAATTCTCCCTCTACGAAGACCTTTCGCCATACGAAAATATAAGGTTCTATCTGGGAATCTATAACATTCCCTCCCGGGAGTGGAAGGAGCGCATGGCGTGGGTGCTTCATCTCGCCCGCCTGGAGGAGGTTCAGAATCGTCTGACCCGTGATCTTCCCCCGGGATGGAGGCAGCGTCTTGCTCTGGGGTGCTCACTCTTGCATCGCCCCGATATAATCTTTCTTGATGAGCCAACTTCCGGAGTTGATCCTATTACACGGAGACATTTCTGGGAGTTCATCGGCAAGCTTGCCGCCGAGGGGATGACCGTCTTTGTGACGACTCATTATATGGATGAAGCGACCAACTGCGAACGTATCGTCATGATTGATGATGGAAAAATCGTCGCCGCGGGCAGCCCCGCCGAGATTGTGGCGGCAGCCATTCCAGACCGGCCCGATGCCGACCTGAACGATGCCTTCATTGCCATCATGTCGGGGAGATACGAGTGAATATTATCAAGATTCAGGCCATCGCCCGGAAGGAATTTTACCATCTCTTGCGGGACTTCAGGAGCCTGTACCTGGCCTTCGCAATTCCCCTCTTTCTGATCCTTCTCTTCGGATACGCCCTCAGTATGGATGTTGATAATATCAAGGCCGTCGTCATGGATCACGACAAGACAGAACTGAGTCGCGATTTCATCTCCAGTCTGAATGCGTCTCCATATTTCAATGTAACCGCTCATCTTTCAGATGAAAGAGAGGTGACAGGTTACATCGATCACGGATGGGCGCGGATGGCCATTGTCATACCTCCGAGATGGACAGAAAATATCAGGGCCGACCGGGACGCGCCACTCCAACTCCTCTTCGACGGCAGCGATCCCAATTTCGCCGGCATTTCCGTGGGATATGTGACGCGCTTCGTCGAGGAATACAACAGCCGGCTGCTTCTCGATTTTCTCAATCGCAAGGGGATGGAGAGAATCAATCCCCCCATTGAAGGGCAGATCCGAGTCTGGTTCAACGAAGACCTGGAGAGTAAGAAATTTATTGTCCCCGGAATTATTGCCATCATTATCATGATTGTAGGCGCCATGCTCACCTCGCTCGTCATCGCCAGAGAGTATGAAAACGGCACCATGGAGACGGTTCTTTCCGTGCCGATAAGCGCTCCCGAATTTTTACTGGGTAAGGCCATTCCCTATTTCCTGATAGGCTTTACAGACGTTCTTGTGGCTGTCCTAATGGGTCAGGTCCTCTTCGGGATCGTTATGAAATCGAGTTTCTGGTTCCTAATCCTTGCCTCTTTCATATATCTGGGTGTGGCCCTCAATCTGGGGCTGTGCATATCCATTGTTACCAAGTCACAGCTTGTGGCGAATCAGGCGGCTGTCCTGATCACCTATCTGCCCTCGGTTCTGCTGTCGGACTTTGTATTTCCCATTGTCAACATGCCAAAGGTATTGCAGGCAATTACCTATATCATCCCCGCCCGCTATTTTATCGATATACTCAACGGGCTCTATCTGCGTAATCTGGGGCTTGACATCCTCTGGAACAGTTATCTTGTTCTGGGGATCATGGTTTTCGTCATCGGCATGATCAATTTTATCCTGTTGAAACGGGAGGGGATGTAGAATGAAGTGGCTGCGTATAAGAGAACTTGTGAGAAAGGAATTTATCCAGCTGTTCCGGGACAAGAAAAACAGGCCCATCCTGGTCATTGCACCCCTGGTTCAGTTGCTCGTCTTCGGCTATGTGGTGACTACCGATATCAGGAGTATTACCCTGGGCCTCCTGGATCAGTCGCGAACTAGAGAGAGCCGCATGCTTATAGATGCCCTTAACGCCAACAAGACCTTTCATATCATCTATTATGCAGATGAGCCAAAGGATCTGGAGGATCAGCTCCTGCGCCGTAAGATCGAGCTTGCCGTCAAGATAGGCCCCGATTTTGCCGAAAAGATAAGAAAGGGTCAAACGGCTCCGGTGCAGATACTGGTCGATGGGAGCATGAGCAACATGGCCTCGGTGAGGATCTCCTACACGTCCCTTGTAATCGAGCGATTGAATCAGGTATTCATAAAAGAGCTTCACCCCTTTAAGATGAAGTACGGGAGGATCGATGCCAGAGTGCGAACCTGGTACAACCCCAATCTCTACAGCCACAATTTCTTTGTACCCGGTATTGTGGCCTTTCTCGTCATGATACTGACGCTGCTATTTACATCCATGGCCATCATCAAGGAGCGGGAGAAAGGCACCATGGAGCAGTTGATCGTGACTCCCATGAGCCCCGTCGAGCTGATCCTGGGGAAGACGATTCCCTACATTATCATCGCCATCGGCCAGATGATTGTCGTCACCGTCTTTGCCGTCCTGTGGTTCAGGATTCCGCTGGTAGGCAGTATCCCCCTCCTCTTTCTCTCTACCTGCATTTTTCTTCTCAGCAATCTGGGCATAGGGCTCTTTATCTCGACCATTTCGACGACGCAGCAACAGGCCATGATGACTACCTTCTTCTTCCTTGTTCCCTTCTTCATGCTTAGTGGATTTGTCTTTCCCATAGAGAATATGCCCACTGTTGTCCAGTGGTTCACCTATATTAATCCTCTTCGTTATTTTCTGATTATCATACGGGGAATATTTCTTAAAGGTGTCGGTCTGGAGGTACTCTGGCCGCAATTGGTTTCGCTTACACTGCTTGGGGTTATTGTTTTCACCGGAGCCGTGGGACGCTTCAGGAAGAAGCTTGATTGACGCTGCACAATGATGGAGAAGGGTGCATACCAATTTTTTACAAATTCATAACCTTTATCGCTGGGAAAATATCTTTCCTGTGATTAATTTTTGGTGTAAGGTCACAACCGATTTGACCTGAACAGTGAGCAAACGCCCCACTCGCTTGCGGTGGGGATTAAGAACGAATAAAAATAAACAATTTCCTTGCCGGCAGGATACTCTCCTGCAACTCCTTGGAGGGTCAATCCATATCTGCTGGTTTCGGTTTAAAGGGTTTCAGGAGCGTATATATGACAATTGGTGTAATTATGGGTTTGATAGGCGGCCTGGGATTGTTTCTTTTCGGGATGCATCTTCTGAGCGATTCCATGAGAAAGCTTTCCCTCGGGTTTCTGAAGGTTCTCCTCGAAAAAGTGACATCCAACAGGGTAAAATCAGCCGCACTTGGTGTTGTTGTTACATCGATCATACAGAGTTCAAGCGCAACTTCCGTTCTGCTTATCGGATTTCTAAACGCAGGACTTATCACTTTGGCGGCAGCGCTTCCCGTTATCTTTGGAGCGAATATCGGTACCACTATTACGGCGCAGTTGATTGCCTTCAAATTGACCAAATCGGCCTATTTCTTTGTATTTATCGGCGCCCTCATCTATCTTTTCGCGAAGAAGACCAAAAACAAAAACCGGGGACGTGCGATTCTGGGATTCGGAATTCTCTTCCTTGGTCTCTCAACGATGGGCGCATCGGTAAAACCACTCGCTGAAAACGAGGCAATCATACAGGCCTTTATCAGTTTCGGTCAACATCCATACCTGGCAATACTGATAGGGTTGGTGGTTACCGTCCTTCTGCAGAGCAGCAGTACAACGATCGGTATGGTGATTGCCTTCGCCTCGGCAGGTCTTCTCGATCTTCAGTCCTCCGTCTATCTGGTGCTGGGCGACAATATCGGGACATGCGTCACCGCCGTTATTGCCAGTATCGGGGGGAAAATGGTCAGCAAAAGACTGGCCGCCGGGCACGTGCTATTCAATGTAATCGGGACATTGATCGTTCTTCCCTTTATTCCTCTCTATCTCCATTACATTCCTCTGCTCTCGGGCGATCTTGCCAGGCAGATCGCGAATACTCACACGATCTTTAATGTAGTTAACACCATAATTTTACTTCCCTTTGTGCCCCTCTTTATAAAACTTACGGATAAGATACTGCCTGGGAAGGACTATGAGAAGGTGGAGACGAGATTCCTTGATGAAAATCTGCTAACTACTCCAGGTCTCGCCATGAAGGCCGTTATCAAGCAACTTTCCGCCATGCTGGGTATCTGCCAGGAGATGTTGCAAAAGGCAAGAGAGTGTGCCCTGTCGTACAACCACAAGCTGAAGAACGAAATCTCTATCGACGAAGAGTCCGTCGATGAGATGCAGAAGGACATTACCCACTATCTCGTAGAGATTACCCAGAATGAACTGGAAGAAAGTGAAAGAAGATTGATTCCCGCATTGCTTCACAGCGTGAATGATATAGAAAAGGTGGGCGATTACTGCGAAAGTCTCACCCGATTAACTCAGAGGGCGTATGAAAATGATCTGACCTTTTCAGAAAGCGCCAAGGCGGAACTGGAAAAGCTCTTCGACAAGACGTATATCCTCATGAGACACACAAGAAAGGCCCTCGACGATAATGATGAGAAGTCGGCGATGATTACCCTGAGCATAGAAAAAGAAATAGACGCCCTGATCGATACATATAAAATGACTCATATCGAACGGCTTGAGGACAAGATGTGCATCAGCGACGCGGGACTCATATATTCCGATATGCTTACCGATATCGAGCGCTTGAACGATCATCTCTGTAATATTACAAAATGGAT
>JAFGPZ010000039.1 GCA_016935935.1 Deltaproteobacteria bacterium | reverse complement strand
GAAGAAGGCCACCAGATACATGAGGCCGTAATAACGAAGCTGAAAGGACCCGATGGTGATGAGTGCGGGATCGATATGATAGGGTATATAGTTCCAGAAGTTCATGACATGGACTCCGCGTCTGCAGGGATCATTCCCTGATCGACGTAATCGGCACAGGGTCTTGCCATAGGATACCCTGTGAAAAGCGGATTCCCCGGAGGAAAATCCGCACCAGTTCTGTAACGGTAACGGCCACCGGCCGGTACTTAGACGCCTCAGGTGCTCCCCGCAGATGGTGAACAGGACGCACAGGACCCGCCACATCCCGGTTTCGCCAGGGTGGACATGAGCTTCTCCGCATCCCTTTCACCGCAGGAGGGACACTGGACGTCGTCAGCTGCACCGCTGCTTGAGAAGCTGATTACCTCGAATTCATGGTTGCACTTTTTACATACATATTCATAGATTGGCACTGATTACTCTCCTTTATGCTTTCCGGGAACCCTTGATAGGGGCCTCCCCCGTCAATAGGACTGTCCCTTCAATTCATCGATATAGAGTTCCACGTGATAGGCCGCCGTGGCTCCTTCGCCGCAGGCATTTATAATCTGCCGAAATGGTTTCTGAATGCAATCACCACAGGCAAAGATACCGGGCGTTGATGTTGACATTTCGCGACCAACAATAACATAACCATAGGAATCGATTTTGACAAGGTCACGGACGACGTCTGAAACGGGATCGAGACCGATGAAGATGAAGACACCATCGGCAGGGATTTCTCTCGTCTCTTTCGGTTCCTTCACGCTCCTGATCCGTGCGCCTGTCACCGCCGTTTCGCCCAGTACCTCCACCACCACCGAATCCCAGGCAAATTCTATCTTGTCCTGTGCAAAGGCTCGTTTCTGAAGGATTGCTGTGGCTCGGAGACGGTCCCGTCGGTGCACGATGGTGACCTTGCTGGCAAATTTCGTCAGGAAGAGGGCCTCCTGGACGGCCGTGTCTCCCCCTCCGACAACGATGACTTCGCTGTTCCGGTAAAAGGGGCCATCGCAGGTGGCACAGTAGGAAACACCTCTGCCGGCAAATTCCAGTTCCCCCGGAACGCCAAGTTTCCGCCATACTGCCCCCGTCGATACAATAACAGCCAGCGCCCGGTATTCCCCTTTGTCAGATTGTACCTTCCATCCTGCAATATCTCCGATTTTGCACTCCCTGATCGACAGGACCTGCTCAGGTTTTATTTCCATACCGAATGAAGAGGAATGCTCCTTGAGTCGGCCTATCAGTTCCGGTCCGGAAATATTGGGCACCCCTGGATAGTTTTCCACAATATCCGTAACTGTTATCTGGCTTACGGTGACATTCCCTTCAAGCAACAGGGTTTTCATGCCGGCCCTTGACGCGTAAAGCCCCGCCGTAAGTCCGCCCGGCCCGCCGCCGATTATAATAACATCAAAGACATCTTCCGGAATTGTAATATTCATCCTTCTTCACCTCTTCTGATCTGCATTTCTTTCTCTCACCCCTTTATACACCCGATTGCCCTCAGTCTGGCAACCTTTTTTGAAAGGCCCGCGCGGTGCACAACATCTACAACATCATCGACTTTCTTGTAGGCCTCGGGCATCTCTTCATTGAGCGTCCTTTTCCCTTTGGCCATCACGACAACACCACGTTCGGCCATTTCGCTTGCTATAGCGCGTTTCCTGCTCTCCTTGACGGCCCGTGATCGGCTCATTACGCGCCCCGCTCCATGACAGGTGCTGCCGAATGTCTCTGTAAAGGCCTTTTCGGTTCCAGCAAGTATATAGGATCCCGTTCCCATATCTCCCGGTATCAGAACCGGCTGACCCACAGAACGATATTTTGCAGGCAACTCATCATGACCGGGAGGATATGCCCTGGTGGCGCCCTTCCTGTGGACACATACCTTCCTTTTTTCCCCCTCGATGGGGAATTCCTCAAATTTGGCAATGTTGTGACACACGTCGTAGAGAAGATTCATCCTCAAATCTCGGGGCGACATGCCAAGGGTCCTTTCGATGGTTTCTCTGGTCCAGTGCATCAGCATCTGCCTGTTTGCCCAGGCATAATTTGCCGCACAGGCCATAGCTGCATAATATTCTTTCCCTTCATGCGATGACAGGTAGGCACATGCAAGTTGCCTGTCAGGCAAAGGAAATCCCAAGGTTTGAACCTGCTTCACCATCCGGGCAAGGTAATCGTCACAGACCTGATAACCCAAACCCCGGGAACCGCTGTGTATGACGAACACAACCTGAGCATATTCAAGACCGAAGGCTTGTGCCGCCACTTCGTCATAGATCTCTTCAACAACCTCTATCTCAAGAAAGTGGTTTCCTGAACCGAGCGTCCCCAGTTGAGCTCTGCCTCGCTCCAGTGCCCGGTCGCTGACACATGCAGGATCGGCACCTTCCATTTTACCCTTATTTTCTGTAGTGATAATATCCTCGGGGGAACCGTATCCATTCTTGACTGCCCATCCTGCGCCGTCACAAAGGACCTTTCTTTCTTCCCTGAGGGATAGTTTCAGTTTGCCCGTGGAACCTACACCGGATGGAATATCATTGAAAAGAGCGCTCACAAGATTGTTCATCTTACCCCTGATATCGGGATAAGTGAGCCCCGTAGTCATTGCACGGACTCCGCAATTTATATCATAACCGACACCTCCGGGAGAAATGATTCCCTCTTTAACATCAAAGGCCGCAACACCCCCTATGGGGAAACCATACCCCCAGTGCATATCGGGCATTGCGAAGGAGTATTGAATGATACCGGGCAGGTGTGCCACATTGGCAACCTGCCGGAGACTTTCATCGGCGCCGATCCCTCCCAACATCGTCTCGCTCGAATATATCATGCCTGGGACACGCATTCCCCCTGTGGGTGGCACTATCCAGCGATGCTCGTCGATCCTTTCTATTGTAATATCAGACATCGAAAATAACCCGCGCGGTCCAGCCATGAGGAGATTTTTTGACCTCTGTCCGGTGATATGTCACTGCCTTCACTTCCATGTGTTGGCTGTGCCTCTCGGAGTCAAAAAATTCTCCTCTTACAGTTCCTTGAACATGTTTTTGATCTATTTCGGCGACAAGACAACTCTGTAGACAAAGTCCTTCACCGCTTAAGAGATATAACATCTCCCTCAAAAAGTTTACAAGCAATTCCTCAAGACCAGCGCCCTCTATGTATATGTCTCTTTCTACCGTCATACATACGGCATTAATGTCCGTCATTATATCAAAAAGCGCGTGCGCCGCATTGGAAAAAAGTTCTTTTTCGTCGCTGCCGTATATCTCCACACCAAG
>JAFGPZ010000243.1 GCA_016935935.1 Deltaproteobacteria bacterium | reverse complement strand
GGAGATGATATCTCCAGGATGAACGACAGGCAGCTTAATGAGGTGAGGAAAAAATTTGGCATGCTTTTCCAGGAGGCTGCCCTCTTTGATTCGATGAATGTGGGGGAAAATGTCGCCTTCCCGCTGAGGGAACATACAAAAATGAAGAACAGGGAAATCATGCGGATTGTAGGGGATAAGCTGGCAGCCGTGGGGTTGGCCGGTGTGGAAGCCAAAATGCCTTCCGAACTGAGTGGCGGAATGAGGAAGAGGGTGGGACTGGCGCGAGCCATCGCCATGCAACCTGCCATTGTTCTTTTCGATGAGCCCACTACCGGACTTGATCCTATCATGACGGAGGCCGTAAACGAGCTGATTATGAACACTCAGAAGAACTTTGATCTAACCTGTGTTGTAATAAGTCACGATGTGCGTTCCATATTTAAGGTGGGGCACAAGATAGCCATGCTCTATGAAGGTCAGATCGTGGAGTGCGGTACTCCCAAAGAGATACAGGATTCTGAAGATCCTGTTTTGAAGCAGTTTCTCTCCGGCGATCTTGAGGGACCGATCAGTGTTGTATGAACAGGCAGTTCCCAAGTTAAGGCAGTATGCGAGGGAACCTCAATCGCTTTGGAGAAACTTTTTATTTAATTTTAAATTTTATGCTGTTATATTTACTCCCAGTTATTGATGGAGGATGTGCATGTCTTCAGTAAGTACAGAGGCGAAGGTTGGATTATTCGTTTTGGTGGCATTGATTCTGCTTGCCTACATGTCTTTTCATGTTGGTGAGTACGGTTTCGGTCTCAAAAAGGGATATATTATAAATGCAATCTTCGATAATGCCGCCGGTCTGGACAAGGACGCATCTGTTCAGATAGCGGGAGTGGAAGTGGGAAGGGTCGAATCTATATCGCTCAAGGATGGAAAGGCACTGGTTGCCATGAGAATACTTCCCGGCATTAAAATGGAAAAGGACGTAATCGCGGCTATAAAGACCCATGGTATTTTGGGAGATAAATATATTGAAATTCAACCCGGCACTCAGGGAGTCGCACTCATAGAGGAGGGGGGCGAGATAGCCCAGGTGGAGATGCAGGCTGACATCGATAAACTGTTGCGAGAACTGGGCCTTATCGCCGAAGATGTGAAGGCTGTCACGGCATCTTTGAGAACCGTTATCGGAGGTGAAGATGGGGAGGCGAGCCTCAGAGCGATTGTTAATAATACCAAAGAATTGAGTGAAAATCTCAGCAATGTCGTCAAGCAGAACGACGAAAAACTTGGAGTAATGATTTCCAATCTCACAAACGCTTCGAAGGAGATGGAAAAGACTTTTACCGCACTCAGTGATGTTACGGAAAGAATAAAGAGAGGTGAGGGGACTGTCGGAAAACTGATAAGGGATGATGGAGTCTTTGATAACCTCAACGAAACAGTGGCTTCGCTGAAGGAAATAACTGAGAAGATCAACAGGGGCGAGGGGACTGTCGGAAAACTCGTAGCGGATGAAAGTGTCTTTGATAACCTTAATGAAACCGTTGCCTCACTGAAGGAAATAACTGATAAGATAAACAGAGGTGAAGGAACGGTCGGCAAACTGGTGAAGGATGAAAGTATAGTCGACAATCTGAATGAAACCCTCGTGTCAATGCGTGACATTTCAGATAAGATAAGCAAGGGGGAAGGTACTATTGGAAGGTTGGTCAATGAGGACGAAACGGTGGATAATCTGAATGCCGGTCTCAAAAGCATAGAGGAAAGCATGGAGGGTATTAACAAATACCTCTCCAAATCGGAGCAATTCAGGACCTTCCTGAGCTATCGTGGTGAATATCTCTTTGACAAGAGCGATGCAAAGAGCTACCTGGACATTAAGATCCAACCAAAATGGGACAAGTTCTATGTACTTGGTATCGTTACCGATCCGAGGGGAAAGTTGACAGTGAGCGACAGTACCACTGGCGGCAAGACCACACGAACCGAAGTGTGGGAGAAGGATGAGCTTCTTTTCAATTTGCAGATCGGTAAGAGATTCAAGGATGTGGTCTTGAGAGGGGGACTCCTGGAATCCACTGGCGGTCTTGGTATAGACTATTTTGCGCTTAACGATAACCTCAAGTTTACCTTCGAGGCATTTGATTTTGATACGGACAGAGACCCCCATCTCAAGGTATTTGCTGAATATGAACTTCTGAAGCATGTTTATCTGTCTGCGGGGTGGGATGACTTTGTCAGCGACCAGGGCAACGAATCGCCATTCGTGGGATTTTCAATAAAATTCGAGGATGATGACCTTAAATATCTCCTTACCAGCGCGCCTCTTCCCAAATAACAGGGGTTTTACCAAGTTCTCACCGCCGGATGATAAAGGGGGAGTTTCATGAGTCGCGTTTCCCCCTGATCAGGCAGGCGTCAGCTAAATTGCTTTAAAATCTATTGACATTATGCAAGTTGTGTATATATTAGCACCGAATCTTAACGGCGTGTAAGAGAAGATGTATTTTAATAAGTCCGAGATATCCCTCGTAAAAGGCGCATTCAGCCAGGCCGAGAAACTGGCGGAAAGCCATTTCCGTCTGGGGATCGGGGGTCTGGACAGTCACAGATATGAGGTGAAGACACTTCTACATCTGAAGGAGTGTGAAAGAAATGACATGGCCTTCGCCCATCTCTGCAGGTACTTTTGTCAGAAGAATGAGGATGTTGATCACCCGGACAATTTCTATTTTTTTAAGGTTTGCCTACAAGACGATCGGATATTCGATGCCGTTAAAAGGAGCAAGCCCTTTATAAAGATGGTGCCGCTACTGTTATATATAGCGACGCATGAGCTTGTTCACGTTATACGCTTCACCAACGGTGACAGCGACTTTGACGCCCCTCTGGAAGAAAAAATAAGAGAGGAAGATAAAGTGCATGCTATAACGAGGGATATACTTAAGCCTATTGCGGGGATTGATCTGGCGCTGGTGCTGGACTGCTTCAGCGACAAATACCAAATAGGAGACATGCTAAATTAGATTATAGTTTGGAGGTTATATTAATGCCTATCTACGAGTATAAATGCAGGAAATGCGGAAAAAATTTTGAGGTATTTCAAAAGATTACCGATGACGAGGTAAAGAGTTGCAGGTTCTGTGGCGATGGCCGTGTTGAGAAGTTAATATCACTGTCGGCCTTTCATCTTAAGGGATCGGGCTGGTACGTGACCGATTATGGTGGAAAGAAACCATCAGCGACGGAAAATACGGGCAGTGAAAAAGATACAACCAGCACGACCGAATCCAGCGGCGCTTCAGATGTGAAGGCTAAAGAAAAAGAGTAATAGGCTGGTTCTATAATAGTGAGATGTGATAAAAGGGGGATGAAACCGGAAGGGGTCATCCCCCTTTCTCTTTACAACGAAAATCAAGGCCTCATAAAAAGCCCGGAATGCACTCTCTCCTGATGATAGAAGGCGGCGCTAGGACGATAAAGTAATTATTACAGGTAGTTGCATCTCATCTTCCGGCAGGGGGATAATAAACTTTTTAAGAGCAAATTGTAGCTGATTGCTGTACAATGTAAATAATCTTGGGAGAGTAAATGAAAAAATTACTGATATTCATTTTGTGGTTTTTAATTGCAGGATGCGCAATGAATTACACAATTCCGGTTGTAATCGAGCCGGTTGAAGACGTCAGTTTTGTTGTGAAAAAACTTTCCCTTAAAATTGGTGTTGTTATCCCTAACGAAAATTATACTTTATCAAAAACAATGCCTGATTTTGGAGGAGCAGAAAATACATTAACGGTTCCTTTCGGGAAATTGATAAAACAGTCATCCTTGGATATATTACCATCGGTCTTTCAGAGCATCGAAATAGTCAAGGAAGAACCCTATCCATCAGACATTGAAGCCCTGTTTATAACCACCGTTGAAGATTTTAATAAAGAGCCTGAAAGGGGTGGCAAGCCTTCCGTTATCAATCTATCCCTGAGAAGTCAGATTGTCGATTTGTCAGGAATGTCAATATGGTCAAAAACGTCCAGCGTGCAGGAGAAAGAGTACCCATCTGCCACCTGGTCCAAAGACGCAACCGCTCGGTTTTGGGGCGGTTTAATATCCAGGGCGACATCAAATGCACTGAAAAAGACCTGCAAAGAAATTTCTTCATCCAAGGAAGTTCGTATTTTTGCCTCTACCAAAGGCAAAACAGAATTAGCCGCTACCGTACCACACCGAGATATATCTCCCGTAGTTAAATCAGACATTGATGAACCACCTTCGCTGAAGGTCCAGAAAAATCAGAGTGCCTACGCCGTTGTCATCGGTATAGAAGATTATCGTCAGAAATTACCCAAGGCCGACTTTGCAACGCAGGATGCGCGGCTTGTTACAGAATATCTCATAAAAGCCATGGGCTACTCTGAAGAGAATGTCATTACACTCTTGAACGATCACGCATCCAATGTTGACCTGGTAAAATATTTCGAGAAATGGCTGTCGAATAATGTGGAAAAAGGCAGCACGGTATTTATCTATTTTTCCGGCCACGGCGCGCCAAATCCCCGGACAGGTGATGCCTATCTAGTGCCGTATGATGGAGACCCGTCGTTTATCGAACAGACGGGATATTCCCTAAAGAGAATGTATGACGCTCTCGGCAGGCTTCCGGCAAAAGAGGTCATTGTTGCACTGGATTCCTGTTTTTCCGGCGCCGGTGGCCGGTCGGTGCTGGCCAAGGGAGCCCGGCCCCTGGTAATGAACTTTCAGACCAGCACTGATCTGCCGAAGAACATGACGGTTCTGGCCGCCTCGTCGGGCGAACAGATCAGCTCCACATATGACGAAAAAGGTCACGGCCTCTTTACCTACTTTCTGCTCAAAGGCATC
>JAFGPZ010000038.1 GCA_016935935.1 Deltaproteobacteria bacterium | reverse complement strand
GAGGTCCGGCATTCGTAACCGGGATAATGGAAAGGCCATGAAAGAAGTAGCCGCCAAGAGAAACGACATATTCACCGGCGCCGTCAACGCCATGGCGGCACAGATACGCCGACCCGTCCTCTATGGTCCCGACAATCGTCCCCTGATGCCTCATGCATACACGTCTTACAGCCGAAAATCAGCCAAACGTCACGGATCTATGTCGAACTGGATACCGAAACGTCTTATAGATCATCGAGTCGAAGCCGCCGAGCGACACGCCATCGTTGAGCGCTCCATAGATCTTACCCAGAACGATCCGCACGCGGCGGGAATAGTCAGTTCCTTTGCCACCAGTGTCGTAGGCGTCGGCCTTTCTCCGCAGCCAACGCTGAATCCTGAAATACTGGGGTTCACGAAAGAACGCGTCCGCAAGATTGCCGCCAGCCAGCGGGCGATATACGCCTCATGGTCACCATTTGCAGACGCCGGCGAGCGTATGACCTTCGAAGGCATTCAGTTTCTTCTGCAACGCAACCTAATCCAGTACGGCGAATTTATCTTGCTCCCTGTGATGGTTGACGATCCGGCGCGTCCCTACTCGCTGGCGTGCCAGGTCGTCAACCCCCTCCGTCTGAAGACACCCGTCGACAAGAAGAACGACACATCCATACGCGACGGCATAGAACTCGGGCCACACGGGCAGCCTCTCTACTACTGGATTAAAAAATCCCATATCATAAAAAAAGGCAAAGGAGCATTCTATCTCCCCGACACATCGGACAACTTCCACCGGATCCCCGCTAAAAAAGGCCACCGATGGCAGGTGATCCACTGCTATGTCAACGAGGACGCCGAGCAGGTCCGAGGGATGCCCTACTTCGCCCCGGCCATGAAATTCTTCAGGGACCTTAACGACTATCTTGATGCCGAACTGGTATCCAACATCGTCACAGCCGCCTTTTCACTCTTCATCGAGCAGGCGAGCGGAACCGACACCGACGCCGTCGCCCAGGCCCTGGCATCATTCACACAGACGCGGAACAAGTCCGACGGAACATCGGGGGAACGTTATTACCAGGAGATAGTTCCGGGCCAGATCATGTACGGCAACGCCTTTGAAAAGCCGCACGCCATAGCGGCGAACCGACCCGGCCAGACCTTCGAGCCCTTCACTAAAGTCATAAAAAAGGCCATAGCTTCATCAATCAATGTCCCCTACGTGGTCCTTTTCAAAGACGTATCCGACACCAACTTTGCCGGCTTCCGCTCCGCCATGCTCGACGCCTGGCGCGTCTATATGCACTTCCGCACCACCCTCGGGCGCTCGTGCCTGCAGAAGATATGGACCATGCTCATGGAAGAGGCATACCTGCGCGGAGATCTCAAGGTGCAAAATTTCTACACTCGCATGTGGAACCTCACGAAGACCGAATGGCGCGGAGCTCCAAAGGGAGATATCGAACCCGTAAAAGAAACCACCTCCGATATCAAGCTTAACGAAAACAACATGAAATCCCTCGCCCAGATAGCCGCGGAAAGAGGCACTGATCTTGAAACCCTCCTTGACCAACTGGAAGAGGAAAAAGAAATGCTTCAGCAGCGCGGCCTCATGCCGGCCGTAAACCCGCCGGACAATCAGGCAGAAAGGACGGATGAGAATGCAGATGAATAAACACGCCATACCCCTGGTCATGTCGCGGATATTCAACGTGCCGTTGATGATTCACGAGCCAAAACTCGACGTGATTCTCTGGGCGCTGAAAGACCGTCTCAATATCGACATGGACGAAACTGCGGTACAGGCGGCACCCGAAAAGTACCACCTCTCCGCCGAGGCAAAGAACGCGTCACGCGACAGGGGCATAGATCCCAAAAACATAGCCGTTATTGCTGTTCATGACGTCCTGGTCAACCGCCACAGCCTCATGCTCTCCTACTCCGGCATGACCAGCTACCTCTACATCCGGAGCGCCTTCAGAAAGGCCATGGCAAACAATGACGTCGCCGCTGTTGTTCTCCACATTGATTCGCCCGGCGGCGAAGTGGCCGGCGCCTTTGAAACGGCGAAGGAAATCCATGACGCCCGGGGCACGAAGCCCATAATTGCAGCCATTGACGAGCATGCCTTCTCCGCAGGCTACATGATAGCCTCGGCGGCTGATTCAATTATCCTGCCGGCCTCGGGAGGCGTCGGTTCCATCGGCGTCATCGCCAAGCATATCGATCAGTCCGGATACAACGAAAAGGAAGGCTTCAAGGTTACCACTATCTATGCCGGCGCCCGCAAAAACGATTCGTCACCCGACCAGCCCCTGACGGAAGAGGCCTACGGGACAATCGAAGGAATTGTCCGCCACCATTATGACATTTTCACAAAAGAAGTTGCCCGCAACCGGGGCATGGATGAAGCGGCGGTGAGGAGTACCGAAGCCGCCCTCTATTTTGGAAAAAAAGCAATCGACGCGGGTCTGGCCGATGAAATCGGCAACCTCGACGACGCCATCATGGCAGCTGTTTCTGCGTCCGAAGGGGGCGCAAATATACAGGGGAAAATCCCCGGAAAGGATACAAAAATGTCAAAAGAAGTGGAAAAAAAGCTCACCTTTGACGAGCTTGTTGCCGGGTATCCTGAATTCGCGGCACAGCTCAGAGAAGAAGGAGCAAAAGCAGTCGATATTGATTTCACTGTCAGCAACGAACGTGAGCGCGTGCTCTTTATGGCAGCCACCGTGTTCGGCGCTGAAAAAGGCGCAAAGTTCCGCGATATCATCGAATCCGGAATCACGCCGGAACAATATCTGGCCATCACCGGCACACAGACCTGGAAGGAATCTGACGACACAAAGGAAGAAAAATTCCGCCAGCAGATGCTCGACCAGATCTCAAGGACCAACAGCGAAACCGTCGGTTTCGGTGACGGGGCGCGGCAGGGTTACGGGGACCCGAAGGATTTTGTCGGCCTTGTGGAAGCCTACCAGGTCGCTCACGGATGCACAAGAGGAACGGCCATTTCCGTGATCGCCAAATCACACCCCGAGGAACACCAGGAATACATCCGGAATAGCAACATCCGGATAGTCCGAAAAGGAGGTGAATAACCATGTCATACATAAATGGAATAAAGACATTTACCGCAGGCGAAGATCTTGCCGCGCATAGAAGAGTCAAAATCGACAGCGGTGTCCCCGCCGCAAACCCGGCTGAGGTGGTTTATGCCGGCGCTGGAGAGGACTTCATAGGCGTCACTGAATACGCCGCAGAGGACGGCGAGCTGATCGCTGTCAAAATGTGTACCGGTCCGGGTACCTTCGAAATCGAGTGTGTTGTCGATTCGGCAATCGCGCTGGGGACCGTCCTGTATGGAGCCGCCGATGGTAAGGTCAGCGACGCCTCAAGCGGAACGGCTCAGGGCATCTGCATCGAGCCGGGAACCATCGTTGACAATGCCGTCATCGAGGTCGCGGCCTGGAATGTAAAATCAACCACCGCCGCCACGACCAGTATCGAGGATACCGGTGAATTTACCGAAGCGGCAACCGTTGAGGCTTCTCTGGCTGAAATCTATCAGCACCTTCTCAGCGCTCAGGCCACCATCCCCATACCGCTGGGGGCGATAACCCAGGAAGACGGAACGGCGCTGACAAAACTGAACAGCACGACATCCGGATTCTCTCAACTCACCAATAAGGAGATTGTCATCGAAATCCCGGTGGACGCAACCGTGGAAGCCTTTGGTTTTTCCGTCCCTGTCCCTCAGGATCTCGACGATTCGAAGGATATCACCGTTCATGTGCTGGCCGGTAAGGCGGCCAATCTCGATGCGCTGACACTTGACTGCGAGGTCTACCCCTCTGCAGTTGGAGATGTGGGAAATGACGATATCCAGGATACGGTAGCGCAGACAATAACGGAAGCGATAAGCGAGCTCATCTTCATCTGTGGCGCCGACGGTGTGCTGGCCGCACCTGGAACCCTCAGCGTTGTTCTCACGCTGGGAGGAACAAACGACGGCGACGCGGTTTACATCTACGGGGGCTGGATCGAATACACCCCGAAGATTCTAACAGCATAAAAAAAGAAAAAGGAGGCAATAACGATGCCCAGACCAACAAATTCAACGACCATACAGAGGCCTGATCTTGCTGCGATCGCCTACGAATATATGCTGGAGGCTTCGCGGCGGGGTTTTATCGGGCTGGAGATCCTCCCGATTTTCGAGGTCGACGAGCAGTCAGCCGACTATCCCGTTATCCCGATTGAGGCGATTCTCAAACTCCAGTCCACCAAACGGGCGCCGAGCGGCAGTTACCCCCGCTCCGCCTACGAATTCGAAACCGACACCTATGCCTGCGAGGAAAACGGCTGGGAGGAACGGGTAGACGATGTGGAAGCAAAACTCTACCGGAGGTTTTTCGATGCCGAAGAGGTAGCCACCAAACGCGCCGTAGACATCATACTCCGCGGCCAGGAAAAGAGAATAGCCGCCAAGGTGTTCAACACGGGCAATTTTGCCAACGCGGCTGTTTTGACTACATGGTCAACCGCCGATACCTGCACCCCGCGGTCGGATGTCAACTCCGCCAAGGCGGCAATGCGGGCGGCGTCCGGGCTGGAGCCCAACGTTCTGGCCATGAGTAAAAAAGTCTTCGATAATCTTTTGATGACCTCTGAAATCACTGATGCCCTGAGATACACGAACCCCATTGAACTGGGAGGGTATGAAGTGCAGAGGAGACTCCTTGCCCAGTATTTCGGAGTCTCTCAAATCTTGGTCGGAGGCGCTATTTACGATGCATCGAAGAAGAACATAGCCATGAGCATCACCGACATCTGGGATGATGACTATGTGGGCCTGTTCGCCGTATCCAACGGCGGACCCGATCTGAAGGAACCCATCGTCGGAAGAACCTTCCTTTGGATTGAGGACAGTCCTCAGAACCTTGTCACTGAAAGCTACCGCGAAGAGCAGACCAGGGCGGACATCATCAGGGTGCGTCAGTACACCGATGAGGAATTTGTCTTCACCGGCGCGGGCTATCTGCTTACAGGCATAACCGACTGATACTGACAATGGGATACCCCGGCGTCCCGCATGGCAGACTGGTGCGGTGCGGGACGCTTTTTCAAAAATCCAGCAGGAGACAAAACATGAAAGTTAAAATCATCAAAAGTGTGATCGTTAAGGGAACGGTTGTCAACCCCGGAAAAGCCGAGCCTCTGATCCTGGACGTCGATCAGGAAATCGCGGAAAACCTGATCAAAATCGGATGCGCTGCGGATCCCACAAAACTTGAAATCGAGACAGAGACAAGACCGGCCGAAGATGTCATTGCCGCCAAAGACGCCGAAATTGCCGACCTTAAAAACAAGCTCGATGAACTCACTGGATATGTCAGGGGATTGGAAGCTGAAACTGAGAAGAAAAAAACACCCCAGAGGGACAAAAAGAAAGAGGCGTCAGCGTAACTCAGGGGCCGCCCCGGTAAACATGGAGATCCGCAAATGACCAGCGAAATGGCATGTATGCTTGGAATTATTGGAAGCCTGTTAATCTTCATTCTCGGAGTGCTTTCGTGGCAGGTTCGATCTTTCAGGAAGGAACTCAACGATTTCAGCGGATCCATTTACCGCGTACTGGAAAGAAAAACAGACAAAAAAGAGTTTGAAAAGGTGCGAGACGATCTATGGCGGCATGTCCACGGCCATAAGCACAACGGTGACGGTCGCGTCGTCATCATGACCCCGGGAGGGTAATTACCGATGCGGCAATATATATGCAAACATTACAAGGCAGAAGAACTCGTCGATCCCGAAACCTACAGTCTCTATGGTAAATGCAGCTGGCAGTTCTTTAATCCCGATGCCCTGCGGATGATCGACGGCATCTGGGAATATTTCGACCAGTTTATCACGCCGGGAAACACCGTCATTGTAATCAATGACTGGAGTTGGGGTGGACGGTTCCGCTGGTCCGGACTTCGCACCATATTCTGCAATGAGGGAAGCGATCGCAGCATCCATCGTATCGCCACCGCTTTCGATCTGAAATTCCCGCGGCTCCGGGACATCGAGCCGGCCATGACCTATGACGACATCCGCCAGGAGATCCTCAAAAACAAAAATCATGAGTTGCTCTGCCGCATCAATTGTATCGAAGCCGGGACAAATACCTGGCTGCATGCGGACAGCCGTAACTGTGAGGAACGTATTCTGATTGTTTAGGGAGGTGATACCATGATTATGACCATGCTGAAAGCCGTGGCCGGTCCATTAACGTCTCTGATAACCGGCTGGCAGGAACGCAAAAGGGCGCAACTCGATCATGACCTGCAGATCGCCTGGGCAAAAACGGAAGCTCAGATCGAAAAGATCAAAACCGATCAGGCTGCCGACATTGCCTGGGAAAACACGTCGATAGCGAACAGCGGATGGAAAGACGAATGGTTTACCGTCATCCTTTCCATTCCGGCGATACTCTGTTTTGTTCCAGGTTTGGCCGACTATGTGCGTCAGGGATTTGCCGCTCTGGCAGAAACTCCTGACTGGTATCAGTGGGCCTTCATGATAGCCGTAGCGTCATCATTTGGATACAAAAAAATAGCTGATTTCATGGCTCTGAAAAAGGGAGCGTAACTTAATGACTCTCAAAGATGAAATGGCTGCCGATCTTGACTCGGTTTTTTTCGACACCGGCGATTTTTCCGAATCAGTGACCTATACATCAAAAGGTGGCGCAGGCGTCCCGATCATGGCCATCGTGATAAAAGATTCACCCTTCCAGGAGCCCTACGTCCGCGGCGAGGAAACGGCACGCTGTGAGATCGAGGTGAAGGCCTCTGATGTAGCGAACCCGCAGTACGGCGACACCTTCACCATCGACGGAGTGACCTGGGAGTTCGACCCGACGAGAGGCGTGATCAGCGATGACGGATACACACTCATCATTGGATTGGAGAGGGAACTGACTTGATCAAGATCAGAATAGACGACAGCCAGATCATGGATTTTGCGAAGAAGTCACCGCAGAGGGCGCGCTGGGCAACAGCCGAGTCCCTAAAAATGGGGGGCGGCCATACGAGGAAGAAAATGCGCGAATGGATCGAAAAAGGCGGTGAGAACTGGCCTCCACTCTCCCACCCGACAAAAAAGCTGGCAGAGGCGCAACACAGATCAGAGCGGACGCCACTCTTCGGCCTTGGGCGGTTCGTGCGTTTCAAGTACAGCAACAGAGGCGGAAATCAGCAGGTGCGGATCGGCTTTATGAATACCGTCGTCACCAGAATCGCCAAAACAGTGCAGTACGGCAAAAGGATCCGCGTCACGCCGTCGCTTCGAGAACATTTCGCACGGCGCAAGATATTCCTCCGAAAATCCACGACCTACCTTAATGTTCCGCCCCGCCCCATTATCGAACCCTTCTGGCGCCGGGAGGAGAGGGAAACGCTGAATTACATCGAGAAAAAATTCTTTGAGAAGTTTTTCTCCAAACAAAAACCGAATTTGAGGTACTGACCATGTCCAGAAAATTCACAGGTAAAAACGGAGTCCTCAGAATTTATGATTCGACGGACGTCCTGCACGGAACGGCGCCCAGGGATGACGCGACGGTCCAGATCAAGAAATACAACGGCGTCGACACCTGGGCGGATATTACCGATGATGTCAAGGCCGACGACACCAGCGTCGCCACGGCTTTCCTTGCCGACAATGCCGGCGAGGTTTACGTGGGATCATCCGTCAAGTTTGCCAGGATCAAATACCTGAAAGGAAACGGCAGCAATTACGCCGCCGGCTCCGGAACCCTCCTTGCCTGGTATTACAACGGAAGCGCCTGGACGGCCCTTACGGTGGACGACGGCACCGAATCAGGCGGAGACTGCTTCGCAAAGGACGGAGTCATCAGCTTTGCCATCCCGAAAGACTGGGCGCTCCGCGGCAACATCAATCTGTCCACTACGAGGTATTATATCAAGCTCATGACAACCGATTCCCCGTCCACCGATCCCGACGCCGACGTCCTCTGCCCCGTTGACGGGCAGTACCGGGAAGTGATCTTCGCCGCCATGGACTTCAACGGCCCCATCGGCAGGCCGAAGACGGAAGAAAAACTGGTCCTGAACCGGGGCAACATGGATGCCAACGCCCACTACATCGAGGGGAGCGACGAGAAGATCCATGAGCCACTGGAGATCGGCTTCTCATGCCTCCTCGACGACAGCGCCAACAAGGACTACATCTTCACCGCCCTGGCCTGTGGAAACCCCGACGATTCGGCGCGCTGGACAGCGGCAGGTGAAAGCTCCAAGGGGACGACGAAGAACGACGGAACCAACTACAACCCCGCCTTCGCCGACACGACGAAGAAAACAGTAAACGTCCAGATCCTCTTTACCGGCGAAACCTACAATGAAGGCTGGTCCTATTACGAGACATTCTTTCCCGAAGAGGGGCAAAGCATGAGTGAAAGCGAGGAGGCCGTCACACTCTCCTGCAAGGGGGGAGTTTACGGAGTTATTGAACGGATACACGAATTCGGAAATAGATATTAACAGGAGGTTAAAATGTCAAAATTTACAAATAAAAAAGGGAAATTGAGGCTTTACGACGGCACGGGAACGCCCTTCTATCTGGAGATTGAATTCGACAAGGGCGATTTCTCCGGCCCCATCGGCCAGCCGAAGACAGAAGAGAAGCTGGTCCTGAACCGGGGCAACATGGACGCCAACGCCCACTACATCGAAGGGAGCGACGAGCCCGTCATGGAGCCGCTGGATCTGTCCTTCTCCTGTATCACGGAGGATACGACGATCACGACCTATCTTCACGACTGGCTGGAAGGAAACACCGTCAACTCCAATACGATCGTCACTACAAAGGGCACCACTCAGCGCGACGGCGCCAACAACAACCCGTCCTTCGCCGACAGCAGCAAGAAGTGCTGCAACCTGGAGTACAAACTCGAAGGATCGACAGACATGGTCTTTCACTACAATGAAATCTATTTCCCGCTGGAAGAGTGCCAGATCTCCGAAAGCGAGGAAGAGGTCACGCTGTCTCTGAAGGGCAAATGGTACGGAACCGTCACGCGCGACACGGAGTTTACAGCCGGCACTGACGTGAAGGCATAGGGGGACGCAATGACAAAGGTAAAAAATGACAATGCGCCGCGCAGGATCTCTGAACTGGTAGCCGGACAGAAGGTATTCGACTCTTCCGGGTTTTCGCTGCTGAAGGTGACAAAGGGCGGCGTCGAGGAGCTGCTGGAGCTTCCCATAAAATCAACAGGCGTGGCAGAGTTTGAGGAAGAACTCTCCGGGAAGGCGCCCAAACCTCCCGTTAAAAAGGAGCTGGTAAGGAAGGACTCAAAAGAAGGTAAGGCGATGGGCCTTATCCATGACAGGCTGATGCAGGTCTTCGATACCACAGATGAAACATACATTGCCGCTTTGGAGAGGCATACCAGCGATTTCGTCTGGCAGATATGCATCTTCGCCCTCGACATCACATGGACAAAAAAGGATGGATCAGAGGCTGAAACTTTCGGAGAGCGGAAAGAGATCCTGCAGACCAACGGCATAACGGGTTCCCACGTCGACCAGATTTATAAGGATGTACGGACTCTCACACGGATCGAGGAGGAAGAGGCCGATTTTTTGCCCGGCAGTTGACAGGGCTCACCGACGATGTCCTGTCAGCCATCCGGAAAAAGCAGAAGAAGGGCCGGCCGGAGACTACAGACCTCTATCAGTCCATAGCCACGATGAAGGATTTCGGCATGACTCCGGGCCAGTGGAAAAACCTGTCCAGGTTCGACAAGAGATTACTGCACTACCACCGCGTGATGGAAGGCTACTATTTTGGTGAGATGACGGAGCGTGCTGAGCGTGACGCCGGGCGAGACAGGGAGCGACAGGAATTTCTGAACAGCCTGCCGAAACAGCGGATACCCCGCAGGGGAAGGCGATAATGGCGACTAAAAAAACAAAGGTCGAAATATACGGCGACAGCTCAAAATACGAGCGCTCCATGCGTAATGTGCAGCTTGCATCGAAGAGGACATCGCAGACGCTTACATCACACTGGAAGGGTGTGACAGCGGCCCTGGGCGGTGTTTTGGCCGCCGCCGCGTCTCTGTATGGCGCCGTCAAGCTGGGAGGCACCTTTCTTGAAGCCGCAAAGACGTCGGAAAATTTCCGTGTCCGCCTTGAGGTTCTCCTGGGAAGCGTGGAAGAGGGAAACCGGCTCTTTCAGGAAATGGAGATATACGCCGGCCGTGTGCCCTTCGAGTTTGAGAAGGTTATGGGCTCGGCTACGATGCTTTCCGGCGTCATGAAAGGCGGCGTAGACGAGATCAAGACCTGGATGCCCATGATCGGCGATCTGGCGGCAGCCGCCGGGCTGGGCATCGACAAGACGACGGAGCAGGTCATACGCATGTACTCCGCCGGAGCGGCATCGGCGGACCTCTTCCGCGAACGCGGGATACTGGCAATGCTGGGGTTTCAGGCAGGCGTCAGTTACTCTGCAGAAGAGACACGGAAAAAGCTGATGGAGTCCTGGAACGCGGCAGGCAGCCAGTTCAGAGGCGCCACGGAAAAGCTCGCCACCACCTGGGACGGGATGATGTCCATGATCTCCGACAAGTGGTACCAGTTCCGCAACCTTATCATGGAAGCTGGCGTTTACGATGAGTTGAAAAAGCAGCTCTCAGAAATCAACGACCGCTTCGGTCGATGGATCAAAAACAATGATGATATAATCAAGCAGAAAGTCCCCGAATATATTGAGAAGATCAAGTCCGCCATTACAAAGATGGTCGATATATATAACGCCTTGCCTGACGGCGTCATAGGAGCTGCCGGCGTGGGTCTTCTGGGAACAATACTCTTCGGACCTCAGGCGGGCGTGCTGCTGGGAGTCCTGACCTATGCGACGGGGAGGCTGGCCACCCTCTACGGCATATTGTCCGATATCTACAAGATGTCTGTGAAAAAACCTCCCCAATCGCAGATCCAGCCTCCGGGAAAAGGATTCGAGGCAGGCATTCTAAGCTATCTGCGGCCGGTGGAACCGGAGAACCCACGGGCGGTAAAAACCACGCCTGCACCTGCAACGGGTGAAACCGCTGTGCTGGGTTTTGAGACAACGGGGCAGCGTCTTTTAGGGATGGCGACATCGGTATTACCTGCGGCCATGAACGGCGATGAAGATCTGCTGGCCCGGGAATACAGACTGAACAGACTTCAGGAGATAGAAGAGGAAAATATCGCCAAACGCGCCGAATTCGCCCGCAAATATGCCGCCTTGGGAAAATCCACCTACGAGTTGGAAATCGAGAACGTCAACACCATGGCGGAGGCCTGGCGGCAGGCAGGCGCGGACCAGTTGGATGTTGCGCGGTGGACGAGCCAGAGAATTCAGGAAATCAAACGCAGCGAGACGATAGCCGTTCAGCAGATGTACGCCGACATGGCTGGCCAGGTGGCAAACACCTTCCTGCAGATCTCTCAGGCGGGAGGGAAACAGAGCATAGCGGCATTCCGGATATATCAGGCCCTGGCAATCAGCGAGGCAATAATAGCGGCGAATCTGGCGGCGGCCAAAGTGCTCGGCCAGACCGGAATGTTCGGGATACCCCTTTCGGCAATGGTGTACGGGCAGGCCATGTTAAATGTGGCCATGATAGCGGCCGCAACACCGCCGTCATACGACCAGGGCGGAATCAGCACTTCTCCGGGAATTTACTATTCGGGAGTGCCGGAAGCGCATATCCCTCTGGAAAAAGGATCGGTTCCGGTTGTTATAGAAAGGGAAAAACAGGAGATAAACCTGATCAACATAACGGATCCCTCAGTAATCGACCAGTATCTGGCGTCAAGCAGAGGGCAGGACGCAATCATAAACGTAATCTCAAGCAAGGCATCTTCAGTGAGGAGGGTGCTGAGATAATGGCCGATATAGACTTAACGATTCCGCCCAGGAAAAAACAGTCCCTTTCCCACGTCTGGAAGACTTCAATACAGGCCGGAGTTAAAGGCGGGGAGAAGAGGTCAGCACTCTATACCTGGCCCCGTGTCACATTGGACAATACATTCTGGCTGACCAGTATTTCAGAATTTAACTGGGTGAAAAGAAATCTCTACAGGCATCTGAGTGATTCCTGGGGCATACCCCTGTGGCCGGACAAAACGCAACTGACAGCCCAGGCGGCATCGGGGCAGAAAGTGTTGACAGTGGCCAAGACATCTTACAGGCATTTTTACGCGGACCGGAATCTGATCATACTGGATCCCTCTGATTACACCTCTTATGAGGTCGGGACAATAGCTTCCGTAGACTCCGACACGCAGATAACGCTGGAAGACAATCTTGCAAATACCTGGGCTTCGAGACAATACGTCATCCCGCATTATGATTTCACCATAGACGACAGCCAGTCAATCGATTTTAATCTGCATACGGAACAGGAACTGTCATTCACGGCATCGGAGCAATTCGAGTCGGCACGGTCGTTTTCATATTCCTTGCCTGCATCCGGAGCGGACACGTACCAGGGCAAGGATCTGTTCCTGTTCGTGCCCTACAAAGCGTTGAAGCTCGGGTTTACGCACCCCTACGAACTGCGTCAGTTTTTGGGAATCGGGAAATCCTGGACATCCTACGACGAGGCTGTTTTACGACATGAGTTATCACTGCAGGAGAACGGCAGGGCCTCAATCTGGAGTTTGCTCAATTTCTTTGACGCCCACCAGGGAAGATACGGTGATTTCTGGGTTCCCACCTGGTCTCCGGACATTCAGATAACATCGGCCTTTGGAGCCGACGCCTCCGTTTTCGACATCAGCGACATTGAATATACAACATACTGGAACGCAGACGACATCATAGGAAAATACATCCTATTTCAGTTTCCCGACGGGACTAAGGTCTGCAGAGAAATTACCCTGGCTCCCTCCAGTGAAAGCATAGTTATAGATTCTGCCATAGGAAAAGCGGCCGCCCCCGCGGATCTCGATAAACTGCTGGTGAGCTTTCTTGTATTGTCCCGGTTCGCCGTGGATGAAATCCGGCTTGATTATCTCGAAGGAAACGAACAGGTAGCCGACGTAAAATTAACATTCAGCAGCCTGGTTGGAGAAGAGATTACATGAAAAGCGCGTCAGCAGACTATATCGCAAAAGAGGAATCCAGCCAGAGGAAGCCCGTTGAATTGTATCACATCTGGAGAGACGGCGGGGAAAACTGGCGCTACACCAGCGGCGACGTTTCCGTCTCCTTTGGAGGGAACACCTACGCGCCGGCAACGCTCAAGAGAGGCGTTGCCAAATACGACAGCCAGTTGGAAGTCACCACAATGACCGTCGAGGCTCAATACGCCGAGACCCCCTTCATACAGTTCATCGCGAACAATCCCATAGAGACTTTCTGGATACAGATATCGAAACTCTTCAGAGATCAGGATCCTCTGGAAGCAGGAGTCATTTTCATAGGGCAGATTAAGAATGTTTCCTTCAAAGGAGTGCAGGCCGGCGTCGAATGCGTCGGTTTCGAGCACTTCCTGAAAATGCCCGTTCCCGTTTTCCGTTATCAGCTGAGTTGTAATCACAACCTTTTTGACGAGAAGTGTAAGGTCGTAAAGGCGTCATATAAAAACACAACAACGGTTTCCCTGGATGCCACCGGATGTATTCTGACGAGCGCTGATTTTGGAGCCTTCGATGAAGGATATTTTACCTATGGCAGAGTTGAGTTCAACAATACCTATCGGACAATCATAAGCCACTCAGGAAACACGGTGACCCTGGCGTACAAGTTCATAACCCTGGAAACAGGCAACAGTGTAGATGTCTATCCCGGGTGTGACGGTGAAATCGAAACATGCAGGGATAAGTTTTCGAACGTAAATCAATTTCTGGGTTTCCCCTATATCCCGCTGGAAAATCCGGCAACAAGGTTCTGAATATGGCTTGCTATTTTGATGATGCAGAAAAACAGAAAAAACTGAAAGATGTTTTGGACTCCTGGCTGAATACACCCTTCCGACACAGGTGCGGCGTCAAAGGCAAAGGGTGCGATTGTATCCATTTTGTTGGAAAAGTCCTTGAAGAAATGGGCGTTTTCAAATGGAGAAAAAGCCTGATCCTGGACTACCCGAGAGACTGGCACCTGCACAGAACGAAAGAGCTTTTAATGGACGGGATTCTCAGGGAATTGAATGTTGAAAAAGTGGAATATCCGGACCTGAAGAATGGGGATATTTGTCTTTTTCGATACGGAAGAGCATCGGCGCACGCGGCGTTATACTTCGACAGGTACTTTTATCAGTCGATTACAGATGTAGGCGTAAGGAGGATTTCCTCCGATGATTCAGAAACCAAGAAGCGCATGACGCATATTTTCAGGGTAAAGGCATGTCTACAGGATCAATAGTTGGGGCAGTCGTAGGCGGAGCAATCGGTTTTGCCATAGGCGGACCCACGGGAGCGATGTACGGAGCTGCCATAGGATTTGGCCTGGGAATGTACATCGATCCCGCAACGCCCGATGTTGCAACTCCCGGCAATCCTCTGCAAAGCGAACTGCAGATAATGACAAACTCCGTGGGAACTCCGATACTGGACGCTCTCGGGGCGGTAAAGATTACAGGGAATCTTCTATGGTTCGGGCTTGAACGAAGCGTCGCGCAGACCCAGACAACAAAAACCGGCAAGGGGGGCGGATCGGAAACAACCACCGTCACCGGTTACAAATATTATATGTCCTGGGCTATGGGGCTGTGTCTGGGGCCCGTCGACACTTTATACGCCGTCTATAAGAACGATGACGTTGTCTGGGAAGGAAAATTAGATCGCCCCGGATCAGGAGGGGAAGAGACAATAGTACTAACCGGCATGGGCTCTTTGACATTCTACTTCGGCACTTCCGATCAGGCCGCCAATTCAACACTTGGGGCAGCCTTAAACGATCCCACGTTGAATCCGCCTTATCGCGGATTGTGCTGGGCCTTCTTTAACGATTGCTACATAGGTGACTACAATCGGGCTCCCACAATGAAATTTGTTTTAAAGAAAGAACCGACATGCCCATTTGACTCTGATGATTCCTTTAAGACGATTCAGATTCTGAATTATAATCCTGTACATGCAATCTGGTATATTTTGAATACATTAACAGGGTTATCATCATCTTGGTTATCAGAAGCTGATTTTCTGACCGCGGCCGAAACTGTCTGTGATGAAGCCCGGGGAATCAGCCTTCTTTTCGACAGATCTCAGCCCGCTTTAGCTTACATAGAAAACATCAATAACCACATAGACGCCCTTCTCCGCTACGATATAGACGCTAAATTCCATCCTAAATTACTGAGAGAGGATTATGCCGCGGGAGATCTTTTATCCGTGGATGAAGACAATCTACTGGAAGATCCCACCTTTGCCAGAAAAAGCTGGATCGAAACAATCAATGAAATAAAGGTTCAATACACCGAGATAATAAATTTTGAAGAAGTTTTTTGCAGCTGTGAAGAAGTATCAATAGGCTATACCACTCAAGGCATGTCTGCAGATGAGGAACAGGAACTTACCGTTGTCGGGGCAGTAGAAGGGTGTGTTTACAATTGGGCCATAGCTTCCGGCGGAGGGTCATTATCGGCAGAAACAGGAATATCTGTAACCTACACTGCGCCCCATACGAATCCTAATTGTGAGCAGAACCCTACAATTACACTCAGTTGTGGTGGCGAAGTTTGTGATACTTTAGAGATTGTTATAAATGCCTACGGGGTAGATGCGGATGTAGCATACTGGAAGGTTGATTCAGCGATAACAGAAGACTGTTACTATTATGATCCTGACAGGTATTTCTGCCTCCGACATGTATATATGAAATCATATAACTGTAAGGGCGAATATCTGGGTATTATTCAGACATGGGGAGGGTCTGTTGCACCATGGTTTACCTACAGTTGTGATGATTGCTACTCCTATATGGACGACAATGGCTTGTCTGAAGCCGATGTATGGGCATCGGTAGCTGCTTCTGGATATAGTGCTGGCGAAATAATAGATAAGAGAACAGGACCAATGACAGCGGCAGGGTGCTGTGCGGAATTGTTATTATGAAACAGATGAACTTAAAAGAATTTCAGAACAGATTAAACGAGGTGGCAAAGGCCCGTAAAATCTTCATCAATTCGGGGCTTACCAAGAATGTTACTCATGCTTTTCAGCTATATCAGGATATATTTGCTGAAGAAGAGATGGCGGCGTTTATCTCCGGCAAAGAAATACCTTCAAATATTCTGAAAGAAAGATGCCCTGAATGTGACGGAGCCTTGTCTGTCAGGCAGAGATGCAGCGGTATGGGAGCGGGAGACTATATATCGGTCATTAAATGTGTCCGGTGCGGTTATTACGATCTGTCGGAAAAGGTTACAGGCGAATTGTTAGAGGCGTAAGATGGCGTTAGACTTTAGAGAATCAGAAGGGGTTCCCGTATCAAGAGATATCGGGAATAAAGAAGTCCAGGGCCGGGTGGTGTCTAAAACAATCCAGATGGCGTTGTTTACGACGAACAGAAATGCCGTATGGGCCGGAGATCTGGCTTTAAGAAAGGCGTCTTATCCCTTCGCAAATTTAACGATAACAGTTAATCGGAATCTGTTTCGCCTCCAGGTTGGAGACTGCTTCAAGTTTACGTACTCTCCTTATGATATTTCCAACATGATCTATCGGGTCCTGGCAGTTGAAGAAAACAATCTGGATACGGAAAGCATTGTCATTACGGCGATGGAAGATCCCTATTCAAAAGTAAATTCTTATGCCGAAGCCGACGATCCAGTGAAGCATTCCATAGCTAAGACTGATTTTTCTGTTACCCCCCTGGTCCACCAGAATGTGATTGAGTCTTTTTTCGCGCTTTCCGGGGATGAAGATCTGGCTGTTATTCCCATGGCTGCCAGAGTCGGTAATTATGAGCTGGGATATCTACTCTATATGAGTTCTGATGGCGGCAGTTCTTATGAGTTTCTCAAGTCGGTCGGGAAGTTTAATCCCTGCGGCACCCTCGTGGAAGATTATCCGAAAGATACATACAACATAGACGATGAGGTGGGTATCACAATTGATTTTGTGAACAGCGATATTTCAAAATTTGATAATTTAACCAGGCAGGCTTTGCTGGGTGTGTCCAATCTGGCCATTGTCGGAAACGAAATTATGACAATCCAGAAACTCACTCCAATAAACGGAGGAAGCGGTATCAGATATCGCCTCACAGGAATCTACAGGGCGCGTTTCGGTACTGGAAAAGAAGCTCATTCTGCTGGGGATGGCATATATCTCATAGATGGCAACAGCCTCATCTTTATAAAAGACAGCGCCTTTCTTCCATCATCGGAAAGAAAGTTCAAATTCGTCCCTTTCAGTGCAAAAGTGACGGGTGAGCTTTCTGAATCTCTGGTTACAGATTTGATTTTTTCAAGTACAGCCAGAAATCCATATAATCCCGAAAACTTCCGTGCAAACGGTCTAAAAAAAGACCCCACTTACTCAGACGATATAGTTTTAACCTGGTCTCCGCGAGTCCGGGGAACAGGAGCGGGATATTATATCCCCTCTAAGACAGACGCATATCCGACTTGGGAAGGATACTTCGAAATCGGGGTTTACGTGTCTGACGTTTTAGTAAGGACTAAAGACAAAGTCGACGACTTCACCTGGACCTACACGGAAGCGATGAACATCGCCGACAACGGGTCCCTGGCGGAAGAAGTAACTTTCAAGCTGACTAACTTCATTGATTATGAAGAGTGGGATCAGGCAAAATCCGATCGACTCGAATTAACGGTAAGGAGGGTGTGATGGACAATATATCTCTGGACGATGTCAATTACGGCACAACAGGATGGAACGGATTGGTTCAAACCAATTTTGAAAAGATAGAAACATGGATTAACAATAAACTAAACCACGATAGGATATTGTGCTTAGATAATCAAGTGCTCTGCCTAAACGATAATGTCCTGTCCCTGGAAGGAGATTAAAATGGATGCGAGAGAAAATGTGTTGACACTGATATCTTCTATATCTGTGGATTGCCAGGATACGGATAAACAGGGCCTCTTCACAGTGCCTGCGGGTAAAGTCTTCGTTCCCGTCCTGATAGCAATAAGACAACCGTCCGCCTCATTGGCGGGGATGACAGATTTTGACGTTGGCGCCGGTGAAAACGCGGACGATTGGCTCCAGCAGATTTCGCTGGATAGTTATACGGAAACTACGGACCATGGAATATTGACACAGCCTGCACAGGCCGCAGGCCCTCCAATCGTTCCAACGAAGAAGACGATATATGCAGCCGGAGATATTTTTGGAGTCAAAATAACAACAGGATCTACAGGTGCTGCAACAGTTACGTTTGATGTATTCGGGTACATTGCAGACGCATAAAAGGAGGCTATTATGATCTTCAAGAATCTGTTCGGGACGTTGAAGAATACTTTTCGTATTGGCGACGGATCGGACACAGACAAGCGGATAGAGGCAAAGGCATGGTCACATCTCTGGAATCACGATTAACAAAGAAAATTTCATTTGTTCTTCGTGACACAGATCCGACGCCTGATGATAACTATTTCACCCCTCCGCATCTGTGGTTGAACAGGGAAAGCAATGCTTTCTTTGTTTTGACCGATGTCACAGATGAAGTTGCGAGATGGGAAGAGATTCAATTGAAATAGGTATGAATTTCAGAACACAATAAAGGTTCATCCGGTTGATGCGTACTTTTATCTCCTCCACCTACAACTTCTCAAGATGGTTTCAGGAGAAATCCGATTATTACTGATTATAGGTTTTTAATTCAGTTGTTTAAGAAGGTATGTATTATTTGCAAGCAGCAGCAATATAGACGTTATCGAAAACTGTTGCATTGCATTTTTCGATTGGGTAGAAGTTAAAATATCATTGCAAAATACGATAAATGTGATATTGGTAAAAAAGAAAGTTGGGAGGAAGAATGAGCAAATACGCAACCTTAAAAAACGCTCCTATTGCAGAGGCAGTTTTGGAAATAATGGTTCAGCTTAAAGATGGTTTTGAGATAACTAACCTCAAAACAATCCACGATCAAATTAAAGAGAGATATCCAGAGATAAAGGAAAGGAAGTATGTTAAGGGTGGTCTTGATTTGCACGATAAAGGTAAACCTATTCTCCTTCCTACTACTGGAGGAACTGACGGATTTATTCTTCGATCTCCCACAGAAAAGAAAGTGATTCAAACAAGAGTTGATGGATTTGCATTTAATAAATTAAACCCTTATGAAAACTGGTCAACTTTTTCCAAAGAATCCCGTGAACTTTGGAAATTATATCTTTCGATAGCCAACCCAATAAAAATATCTCGCATCAGTTTACGCTATATTAACCGTATTGAAGTTCCCCTTCCAATAAGTGACTTTAGTGAATTTATTCTTACAAATCCTGAAATAGCTCCAGGACTACCTCAGGGAGTATCCAACTTTTTTATGAGGTTCGAAATACTAAAGGAAGACATTCCTGCAAACGCAGTGATCATAGTCGCCATGGAGCAACCAACCGCCTCAAATAAATTACCATTAATTTTGGACATAGATGTTATATGTAACCATGACTATACTAACAGTATGGATAAAATGTGGGATGATTTTGAAAAATTGCGAAATTTGAAAAACGAATTTTTTTTCAAAAGCATAACTCAAAAAACAAGGGAGCTCTTTTCATGACATATTTAATTACATCGACTCATCCAAAAAGGTTTATGGATATTAACAGGGGTGTTGGTGAAGAATCTAAGTTCCTCGAAATATATAAGGAGAAACTGTTGGCGGATTATTTTAGTCCTATGTCAAGACGGTGGTCAAATCCTACCTTGCGGTTTTATGATCTTAAAGACGATTGGGAGGAAAACACCGCTTGGTTATCATCCATCACTGAGATTTCAATGCATCCTTCTTACCAGCAAATCATAGGGATGGGACCTGTTGCCATACCTTTTATCATGTATGAGATGACCCAAAAACCAAACCACTGGTTTTGGGCGTTAAAGTCTATAACTGGCGAAGACCCGGTTGATCATGAGCAAAGGGGCATCATTAAAGATATGACTGCTGCTTGGATAAAGTGGGGGCAGAAACAAGGGTATCTTTGATAAACAATACGATGAAAAAAATATTTCCCAATTTAAAAACATACGAAATAACCAGTCCTCCAACCATAGAATATAATTGTATCGCATGGGCTCTGGGTGACGATAAACGTTGGTGGTGGCCCGATCCCAATATTTATTCTCAATATTATTGGCCCCCCGAAATACCAAGAGGTGAATCTGTTGATAATTTCGTAAAAGCCTTCGAGACTTTCGGTTACATTGAATGTGATGGCCCTGAACTTGAGGAAGGATTTGAGAAAATTGCCATTTATGCAGACAAATATGGAAAACCAACCCATGCTGTAAGGCAATTAGAATCAGGAATATGGACAAGTAAATTGGGTCAGTTGGAGGATATCTCACACGACATTGATGGTGTTTCAGGCGAGCATTATGGTAATGTAGTCATTGTGTTGAAACGGTCAAAATAAAAATATAAAAAATAGTAACAGCGACTGTTTTTCTGATGATTACAGAAAGAAATTCCTCACTTTTTCCCCTTTGATGATTTTATGAACTTCAGGAAGTACGCAAGAACCTGATGAACCGCAACAAAAAGGTCATGGATACAGTCTACACCTGTCTACACCTGATATGCGATTTTGAGCTATTTTTATGAATTCTGTTAAAACATTATTAATATAATTAAGCTGTTATATTTATTGATAATACCGTTTCGGGACTGAAAATCCCGGTGTCGACAGTTCGATTCTGTCCTGACCCACCATGAATATTAGAGGGATGTTTGCCGGTTATGGTAAACATCCCTTTTTTCTTATGTGGTTTAATAACACTCCGCCCAACGCTTCACTTCCGTGGTGCACTCCCCTCCACCACTCTACGTTTTCCCTACAAAAATGTTCGGACCTTTTCTGAAAAAACTTTTCATAAGATTGTCAATCGTATAAATCTATTAATATCTTCAGTCCCTTGCGATTAATCAGATGCAGGTTTACTCAACAACTGAGGAATCCAGAAATTCACTGACGATTTTATGAAAATTATTGACGTCGGGAGGACAGCCCTTTATTTTTATTGCATCGACGAGATCTTTATTGCTTTCAATGGCGCATTTGCCAAGAAGAAAACATGGTCCTTGTCCGTTTGCCGAAGCCACCGACCCAACGCAGAATTCCACAGGCTTAAAGGTCTTTCCGGCCATTTTATTGAAAGTCATGATAAACGCCTGAGCCATGGCGAATCCGCAGCTGGAACAAAGAGTTTTCCCCGACTGGGTTATTTTTACACCTTTTATTTTGAAAAGTTCAGGGATAAAGATACCCCAATCGCGATCCCATGAAGTTTTTACTTTAACATCATCAATCGAATTACCCCGTACGTCAATTGTGTCCATGTCGAGTGAGCCATTTGTTATTTTTGCATATTCCACTATATGTTCGACATCTGAAAAATCCTGTCCCAAAATTGATGAACCAACCATATCCACTGCCAGAGAATCGGTACCGGCTATAATAATTCCAACCTGCTGTGATTCAAGGCTGACTGGACCATAATTTATGGTATACAGACCATCAACGATATTAAGGTGTGGTTTCAGGTAAGCACCGAGCATGGCAATATACTTTTCAAGATCATATCCGTGGAAATTCTTTTTACTTGGAAAATTAAGCGACCCTTTCATATTCTTAATGCTCAAGCTTACCTTCGTCTGTAAATGTGTTTTCAGGACAGGCACATTTATAATATAGTCCGATTCCAGAACGGGAACCGATACTTCAACCTGTTTACCCCCGATTTCAACCTTTTTGAAGGGGTGTTGATAAAAGTCAAGTAATTTGATCTGATAACGCTTTGCAAGTTCCGTGATCCCTGCGGTTTCAAATGCCGTTTCCGTTGTTGCCCCTAATTCCGGTAGAAGGACAGAGCCTTCTCCGATACAAATGTCAGAACATCCAAAATCCCTTAGAAATGTGATAATTTCTTCAATAATGTCGGCATTAACAACCGTTCCTTTCAGAAAGGGCTTGTATATTTTTCCGCCAATGACGACATTCGGCTTGATCATGACTTTGGAATAAGGTTTTAAATCTTTTGCACCGTTACATAATGAAATTGCTTCTTCGACAGATTTTGCACCAGGATTATGACGCACTATAGCGACAGACCTTTTCATAAACATTCCCCCCTTCATTTGAATGAACTACCCCCTAAAAATACCCTTGTTTTGTCGCTTTTTGTAAAAATGGCAAAATATTTTATATGCAGCATGAAACTTGATAAAGATACCAAGCATCATACTGCATATTTGACATACGGAATAATTTACGACTTATTATGGTTCTACTTTGATCAACATTGCGTCACCCTGAGCGTGGCCTGAGCATATACCGCATACGCCTATACCGCCGCCCCTGCGTTTAAGCTCATATGCCAGGGTCATGACAATTCTGGCTCCTGTTGCTCCGATGGGATGACCGTAGGCAATGGCGCTTCCATTGACATTCACCTTCTTAATCATCTCCTCCTTGGACAATCCCAGTATCTTTTGAGCGCTTACCAGGACAACAGCGGCAAAAGCCTCATTGATCTCGATCAAATCCATATCATCCACGGTCATATCATTCTGATCAAGCACCTTTTTAATGGAAAGACCTGGTACCGTGGCAATATCCTTTGTGGGCTGAGAAACTTCCGCATAATCAATTATAGTAAACAGAGGCTTGATCCCAAGTTCATCCGCCTTTTCCCTGCTCATTATCAGGCAGACATCTCCACCGTCGTTAACACCGGGCGCGTTTCCTGCTGTTACGGCCCCGGGTTTCCCGGTTACTGCGCTAACATGGCCGAAGACCTGGGGCAGTTTCGCCAGACCTTCCATTGTTGTTTCCGGTCTTGGGAACTCATCCTTTTCCATTACCAATGCTTTTTTGCCTTGATGATATTCAACGGGGAAGGTCTCGTCATCCATTCTTCCGTTTTCCATGGCGTCTTTTGCCGCCATCTGGGAATGATACGCCCATTCATCTTGATCTTCTCGCGTAAAACCGAATTCATCAGCAACTTCCGTTCCATGAATGGCCATATGACGGTTATAAAAGGCATCCCATAGACCATCGTATACCATACTATCAACAACGTCTTTTGAAGGTACCCCCATTTTTGCTCCCCATCTCATGTCTTTAAGGACAAAGGGACAATTGCTCATGCTTTCCTGTCCACCGGCCACAACGATTTCAGCCCTTCCTGACTGAATCATCTGAACACCCAGATCTACTGTCTTAACACCCGATGAACATACCTTATTAACTGTGATAGAAGGAACATATTCAGGTATTCCGGAAAGAATAGATGCCTGTCTGCTGGGTACCTGACCGCAACCTGCAGGAACAACCTGCCCCATAATAACGTAATCCACGTCTTCGGGTTTTACTTTGCCTTCTGTTCTTCTGAGAACTTCCTGAATCGCCATTGCACCCAGTTCTACTGCTTCATATTCCGCAAGCTGGCCTCCGAATTTACCGTAAGGAGTTCTACAGGCTTCTACGCACACGACCTCTCTCAGATTCTTTGCTGGATTCTTTATCTTTTTTCCCATGGTTGAAAAATCAGGTTTTCTCTCCCCGAATCCTGTTGGTTTCGCATTAGCGTAAACTTCTTTTTTCTTTCTAGACGGCTTCTGCACTACTCTTTCCATTAAAATCCTCCTTTTATATATTTGTTTAATTATGGGTAATGTTCATATCTTTAATAAATAAGAGATGTTCTGGACGGATATTAACAACAGGTATGGTTCAAACACGATTCCTGTATTTGCATTCCCATCCTTAACCTGGCCCCCCACTCAAATAAACGATGCAACATACCATAACGATTAGATTGTTTCAAGGTGATTTAAAATAACGTGGCATGCATAATAAACCTGCATCCAGGGCAAATACAGAAACAGTATCTTTCCCTTGAACCAAAGTCACCCCTCGTTTATTATGCTACTTGACAATCGGTAATATCTTTCTAAACTCGTCGGTGTTGGAGCGGCAGGCCCATTGAAAAATGACGGTTTCAGCAGTGGTAATCACGGCGCCTGCCTCTCTGAAGATATCCAGAGCAGTTACCCAGTCCTGCTTACGGCGCGATGCAACTGCATTTTTGACCACTTGCAGCTGGAAACCGGACGCAGCAAGATCCAGTGAGGTTTGCAACACGCAAACATGGGTTTCCATGCCCGTGACAATAATTTTGCGTCGGCCAAACTTGCGAACCGTATCTAAAAAGCTGTCTTCCATGCATGCGCTAAAGTATTCTTTCTGAAAAATGGTGGCGTCCTTCAGCTTTCCGCTGATATCCGGGATGGTTTCTCCCAGGCCTTTCTTATAATGCTCGGTAACTAAAATTGGAACTCCCAGCAAATTGGCTGCCCGAATCAATTGGTCTATTCTGTCAGCAATTTCTTTCCATACATCGATAACTTTCAACATGACTTGCTGGACATCTACGATGAGGAGCAAACTGTCTTCCCGCTCCGCTATGAATTTGTGACGCATGACATTCCTCCTTTCAGGAATAACATTTTCATTTCGATGGAACCGGTTTACCAAAATTGACAAGTCCTTAAAAAGTCTTTTTTGATCGGATTCGATCACTCCATTCCATGCTATTTTCGAAGCTGAATCCCCTTCCTTGTGACAACCCCCGTTATCAGGTCAGATGGAGTCAGATCAAATGCAGGATAATAGGCGTTCACATCGGGACCGCTGATCGGAATCCCCTGGAACTCTAGGACTTCCCCAGGGTCCCTCTCTTCAATCGGTATGTCATCCCCCCTGAGTGTGCGACGGTCAGGTCCCCCATACCCGAGAATATAAAAGGGAATATCATAATATCGGGCCGATATGGCAAGCTGCAGCGTTCCTACTTTATTGGCAACAGTTCCATCCATTGCGATACGATCGGCGGCCGTGAATACCTTATCGATCATACCGCGGGACATGCAATGGGCAGCCATATTGTCCGTAATAAGGTTCGTATCGAGGCCAAGCTGACTCACCGACCATGCTGTAAGCCTTGCCCCCTGAAGATAGGGCCTTGTCTCCGTACAGATCACCTTTATGTTTTTGCCATTTTCTTTTGCATATTGCAGCATATAAAGAAGACCTGACCCGGCAAAACAATGTGTCAGGATAGTGTCTTCAGATTCAAGTATGGTTTCACCATATCTGCCGGTATCCCGAGCAATCTCCCTCTGCCTGGCAAGAACTTCATTGAGAAAGACCAGGATTTCTGCGGAAGCAGGGAATTTATCCCCCCTAAGACGTTCCAGGATTCTATTCAGGAGTGCTGCCAGGTGAAAGCCTGTCGGACGGGTTGATCGAAGACGAGCTGCAGCATTTTCCAATTTTCCAATATCTAAAACTTTCCCAGCTCCCTCCAGTTCCAAAGCGGCAAGATAAAGACCGAAACCCGCTGTGATTGCGATGTCCCCGGCACCCTGAACGACCATATCTTCTATGGCGCGGGCCACTTCCTCATAATTGTTACAAATAACAGGTACTAATTCCTGAGGAATCTTCCGCCGGTCAATCACAACCAGTTTTTCACCCTCAAGGTATACGCTGTTTTCAAGATTCATCAACAGGGGTTCCTTCAAAACAAAACCTCCTTAGATTAAGATTAAAAGAAATTGAAAAACGAATCGCCATTTAACAAAATCGTAAAAAAGTCCCTTTCGCACACTTACCTGTCCTTCCACTCCGGTTTTCGCTTCTCAATAAACGCTGAAATCCCTTCTCTGGCATCCTCTGCAAGACAGTTCAGTGCTATTAATTCTTTTGCATAGTCATATGCAGATGCTTCGTCGAGATCAACCTGTCCGTAAAATGCCTGTTTTCCCGAAGCAAGGGTATGACGACTGTACTGGGCGATATTCTGGGCCAATTTGCGAGTTTCATTCTCCAGTTGATCGAGCGGTACACTAAAATTGATCAATCCGAAACGCTCCGCTTCCTCAGCAGAAATGAACCGTCCCGTAAGGAGCATTTCGAGTGCACGTTTTCTTCCCACAGCCCTCACAAGGGGCACCATGGGAGTAATGCAGAAAAGACCGATTAATACACCCGGAGTTTGAAATTTTGCGCCCTTTTCTGCAATAGCCAGATCACAACCAGCTACAAGCTGACACCCCGCTGCTGTTGCAATTCCCTTAACCTGGGCAATGACTGGTTGAGGAATCTCGTGAATTCGCTGCATCATCTGCGAACAGGTGGAAAAGATATTCCTGTAATGATGAATATCCTTATCTGGACCCACCATTTCCACTAAATCGTGGCCGGCACAGAAGGCGGGCCCGTTCGCACGTATTACAACGACTTTAACATCCTTATCTTCAGCCAGCATGTTCAATCTGTTCATTATTTCCTTCATCATTTCCAGAGAAAGGGCGTTTCTCTGTTCTCCCCGGTTTAATACCAGATAACCCACATGACCGTCTTTCTCAAACAATACAGGTTCCGCAGACATAAATTATCTCCTCTTAAGATATATATGTTCCTCACACTCTTATAAACTACTATTTCGATTCTAAAATCTCAAGACATGGAACGGGTAATACACAGGAATATATTGGATAATAATGTTCACTAAATATTATTACCAATGCCAAGAATACAGGGAAGACAATTGCACTACCATTAAAAGCAGCCCATAAATCTCTCTTATTTTTTGGTTTTTTCGGATCATGATCTATGATTATATCCCAAATAACCTATTATTAAAGCGACAATACGCCTTTAACAATATTTGTCAAGCTTTTGAAATACTTTTTAAAGTTAAAATTCAAAATATTTCTTGACAGTACTGTCATTTTATCTTAGGTTATATGGCCACGACGCGATTAATCGACTTAGATGATAAGCTGTCCAATGGTAAGCCCAAAATGGACAAGCCGTAAATAATTAGTTTTTAAAATTGAATTTTTGCTGAAAATGTCGTAAGACCTTTGCAAGAAAGGGTTTGCGTGCACGGTGATGTATAGTGTCGCCATTTTTCAAGAACCTTATAACTAAGGGGCGAAGGTAGGGAGTCTTTGATGGAAGTTACATTTGTTGTTAAAGGCTCTTTGTAGACCCGGACATGAGCCATAAAAATGACGAGGAGAGGTGGTGATGAGTTTTAAATTGAATCGCTGTATGGGCATCGGGGGCTATTTTAAAAAAGCTATCTTTTAATAAACAAGTTCTAAATAAAAAAAGGAGGTATTGTTGTATGCCGAAACTAGGAATTGAATTTGATGTGGAAGCTCAGAAAAGTTTGGAAATTCCCCTGGGGAAGCGTGAAATTTTTCCAAATACCGGGCAGTACATTGCTGAGATTCTTCGTGAGCAGGGCGTAACGATAGCATGGGGTGTCCCCGGCGGCCATATCTGGCATTTTGTTGACGCCATATCGCGTATTGGTGTAAAGTTAATTATTTTCGGTCACGAGCAGAATTCAGTCTATGCGGCTGAAGGTTACTCACAGGTTACTCAGAAGGCATCTGTATGCTTCGGTACCGTTGGTCCCGGCGCTGGAAATGCTTTCAGCCCGATGCAGCAGGCTTATCTCAGCAATTCACCCATTGTCTACCTAGCGGGTGGCGCTGAGCAGGAGCATGACAAGCTCTATAATACCATTCAGGACAGTGTCGCCGCTGAATTCATGACACATGTCACCAAGTGGGCACAGAGAGTCCTCTATCCATGGTCGGTCAAACAGTTCGGCAGCCGTGCATTCCGCCTCGCTCAGGCAGCGCCAAAGGGTCCGGTCCTTCTCGAACTGGATTGCGACTGTCTCTTCACCAAAACCGAAGTGAGAGAACATTACTGGGGCGGTTTCTTTGCAGAAAATTCAGACTGGGTTCCCAACTGGCGACAGGAAGAAACACCCTATCCCATCTCATCCGGAGCGGATCCGATACAGATCGAAAAGGCAGCAAAAGCGATATTTGAGTCAAAAGCGCCATTTGCTGTTCTGGGGGACTATGCAGCATGGGATCAGGCTGGACCTGAACTCGAAGAATTTTTTAACCTTACAAAAATTCCCTTCAACACACGACGTCTTGGGCGAGCTGCCGTCAGCGAGAAACACCCGCAGGCTCACCGGGGATTCCCGAGATTCAGAAACGAGATTGACCTCATGATTCCCGTCGGCCTGAAGGTCGGTTTCTTTGACGGATATGCAGGTGGCTGGCCTCAAGCCATACAGATTGCTCCCTCTCAGGATTATGTATGGACCTACATCAACACCAAGGCAGCATTAATGGGCAATACCAAGGTTGTTATTAAGCAGCTGAATGAATGTATCAAGAAGAACGGATACACAGTCAGCGCCGAGAGAGAGGCCTGGGCTGCGAAATGCGCGAAATCAACTGCGGAAGGTACAGTGGCCCGCGAAGCGAGAGCCTACAAGTACGGCCCCGACCATCCGCGCTATAAAGACGGAAAATTCCTACACATGGGATACATGTCACAGATTATCCGTGAGGTCAACGAAGAGCTCTACGGAAGCGCCGTCCGTGTTGCCATAGACGCATACTCGATGAGTGATTTCGTGATGCCTTACCTTCAGTTTACCAGACCGGCATCCTGTATCACGGCCAATGACCAGGCGGGTGTTGGCCACGGCGTAGGTCAGGCGATCGGAGCAGCGATCGGCGACCTCGAGAACGGTTCGAAGATCCCCTTCCTCGCACTGATGGGTGACTCCGGTGTCTTTAACGCAGGCATGGATATGCACGTTGCAGTTATGTACAAGCTCCCCATTGTTTACATGGTATTTAACAATGGCGGCTGGATGCCCGGAATGAAGTACCCCTGGTACGGACCGCAATGGGACATCCTGGGTGATCAGGATGTCTATGGTAACGAATGGCTGGGCGTAACGATGCAGGGTGAGGAACGTCCACGCGAAGGAACGGATATATCAGCACTGACCAAGGTGTTCGGTGGTACGGGCATGAGGTGTTTCGCCGAGGCAAACTTCAGAGAAGACCTGAAGAAGGCATTCGCCATTGCCGAGAAAGACGGCCCGGTCATCATGGACTGCATCATTGATCAGCACCTCGTTAACAAAGCGGTTATCGGACCTGTCTACTCGCTCATGTATGCCCATATTCCGTGGGATGAGCTGCCCAAGAGAGGCCAGCATTCACGCCGCAGCACGCTGAAGAGGTGGTTCCCCACTCTGGATTCTCTGCCTGAGATGCCCATTTATGACAACTGGGAACCTCTGAAGGAAGATGAATTCACATATCCGTGCAAATATGACATGTTTAAATAGTGTGAATTTGCGTTGGAACAATGTGAACATCTGATATAAAAACCACAACAGGGGGTCCATGCTCCGGCATGGCCCCCTCATTTTTTAATTGTGACAGAGGAGGACCTATCATGGATAACCGTTTAAACATGCTTTTTCAGGCAGGACGTCCCTTTCATGACAGGATAGAAGAAACTACTATGACACGAAGCGTAGTTATAGGATATGTAAAGCAGCTCTTCAAGCGTGCCGATTTTCCTCAGGAAATCTTCGTGGCGCTCGGCTTTGCAACTCAAGTTAATAAAGGAGATGTGGTTTTTGCAAGTCATGATTGCGAGCATCCTCATGATTTCATTCCTCTTCCCAGGATTGATGATCTTATAACAAACCTGCCAACCAAGGAAGAGTTCCTGTCAAGGCTGGGTGTGGATAAGATGGAGGACGTAACACCGTGGGCAGAAGACTTGTTCTGGAATGAATATGAATTTCAATTTTGCGAAACTGCAGACGGTGTAAAAGTAATATGGGAATAGATATAGATCGCTTTTTTGCGGTCAGGAATGAAAGTTGCCTGCACTGCGGTTTCTGTAATCATGAAATTAATTGCCCACAGAAGGAAACAGGCATCTGTATCGGATGCGGTGCCTGTATAAAAGGTTGTCCCCAGGAAGCCATATCGCTCATGATAGGCGAAACCAGCGAGTCTATTCGGTGCACAGTTGACGGGCAGGCTTTTACGGCGAGCGGTCCTGTCTCCGTTTTGAATCTGATAAGAGCATTGGGAAAAGAGGGGGCAATCAGCAAAAACAACCTGACAGAAAGAAATTATGAAGCACTGTGCGAAACAGGCGGGTGCTGGGACTGCGCCGTTCTGATCAACGGTGTGCTAACCCGAAGTTGCGTTACACCCCTGCAAGAGGGTATGGATATCGTAACCGACGATGACACCATTAAAGAAAACTCTGAAGCAGTCCGAATTATCACCCTTATGCGTCCTCACCCCCATTACGATCCTTCCGTTTTTACTCACGGCTGTAATTACTCCTGCGGCATCTGCCACAACTGGGACATGACATTTGCATCGAACGGACGGGCCATGAACCCTCGTGAAGCTGTTTCGAAACTTCATCTTGACCAGAAAGAGGATAGTTGGGTTGGCATTTCCGGTGGAGAGCCAACTCTGAACCGCAGATGGCTTCTGGAGACGGTTCACGAGCTTCGAAAAACGGTCCCGAATATTCGTATTCAGCTCGACACAAACGCATCCCTTTTAACTACCGATTACATCGATGATCTGATAGAATCCGGAATTACTCATATATCGCCCGATATTAAAGCCTTACATCTGAAGACTTTTATGGAGCTGTGCGGTGTGAAGTCGGAAGAAAAAGCACGACAATATCTGGAAACATCGTGGGAAGCGGTTCGCTATATAAACGAGAGATATAAGGAAAAACTCTTCATGGCGGTGAGCTTTCCCTACTTTCCTGCCATTCATACACTGGAAGAGTTGAAAGAGATGGCACTAACCCTGGCAGATATAAGCAAAGATATTCCCGTCACGCTCGTCGAATATCAGCCTGCTTTTCGCCTGCGTAATTTACCCTTTGTCAGCAGTGATGATCTTGAGGCGGCACAAAAAGCAGTCGAGGCAGCGGGTCTTCGTAAGGTTGTCGTACAGGGAGGACCGGGGATACCACTTGCTACCGATCCTCTTGACCTTGCCATAGGCTCCGAAGATTTTTAAAACATGCTTATCCGCTGACTTCTATAATTATCACACGGAAACCAATAAATTCCTATAAGGATTCCACACGAACCCTGAATTTAACCTTGCCGAGACCGCCTGATTGCAGCCCTGGATCCAAACACTCTGCTACCATAAACACTCTTTCGTTGGGATCTTCTCCGGCAACAATCTTCTCTAAAATGGTATTGACAAAATCCGTAAGCGGCCCTATTGCACGCATGCACAGCGGAGCGGTTGATTTTTCAGGGATTAGCGCACCCCCTTCAATAACAATTTTTTGTCCCTTTTTAAGGCCGGCCGCACAATATTTTGATTCAATAACCTCAGCAATAATTCTGCTCCTGGCAACTTCTTCGATTCGTGTAAAGAATTTATAGACACCGGGACTCCCCGCTTTAAAGATCTCCCAGTCTTCGTTCGTAATACCAACTGCCTGTTGCACAATACTCTTGACTCGATCTTCTTCCATAATACCCTCCCTATATATCAAAGCTTTGCACAATTACCTGAATATGTAAGCTATTGAAGCCCGCCAAATTAAGCACCGCAGCAATTTTTATATTTTTTACCGCTTCCGCACGGACATGGATCATTACGCCCGATCTTTGCATTTTTCTTAGACTGTTTCTTGCGAGATGTGGACTTGCTCTTATCGGATAGTCCCGAGAATAGTTCAGCCCTGATATTTTCCAGGGATTTTTCGGCCTCCTTCTCCAGAAATGAAATGCGGGTATCCAGCATATTCACCTCTGCTTCCATATTAAGGTTTTCGTAAATCTTACGGGCCTCTTTCAAACTGGAACTTGCCTCGCCATATTTTTTCTCCTGTTCATATACATAGCTCATGCTAGTAAGAACACCTGCAAGTCCAAGCGGATTGCTCATGCCTCGCAGAATGAGCAACGCCTTCTCGTATTCCTTTCGTGCCTTTGCCAACTGTTCGGTTTCATAATATAACGTTCCCAGATTTGCCAGTTGACTTGACTCGCCTCCCCTGTCTTCCATTTTCTGATATTCTTCCAGGGCTTCCCGGTAAAGCCTCTCGGCATCTTCAAAATTTCTCTTCTCAAAGTATATGAGACCCTTCTTGGATTTAGCATTGGCAATACCAGACTGGTCATGAATATTAGCGTATATCTCTATGGCCCGATCGATCGTATTAATTGCAGAATCCATGTCTCCTGAAGCCGCTTCCGCATAACCCTGCGATACGAGGCATGATGCCTCTCTTTCACTGTTCCTCATTTCGGAGTAAACCGTGCTCGCATTTTTGAAACAGTCTGTCGCTTCTTCCCAGCGATTTCTTTCGTAATAAAACTGCCCCAGGTTAAGGTGAGTTTCGGCCTTACCAATCGGGTACTGAACGACTTCATATTGATCCAGTGCCTTTTTGTATAAATTTTCAGCATCTTCATATTTTTTCTGTGCCAATCTAATATGACCCATTCGAACAATCTGTGAGGTCTCGTTCAGAGGATCACCAATGCTCTTAAACAATTCTGCCGCCTGCTCAAAATATTCAATCGCTCGATCGTGCTCCCCACGGTCCCCCTTGACGAGTCCGAGGTTCGAAAGCTGAGCTGCCTGTCCTTCGATGTCACCCGATTCCCGGTATCTGTCTAACGCCTTCTGAAAAGATTCTATTGCAAGTTCTGGTTTTCTTTGTGCATATAAAGCATGACCGATACTGGCATATCGCTGTATTGCTTTCTGAGGATCACCGTATTTTTCCTCGATATCCGCTGATTTCTCATAGGCTTCAACAGCTTTATCAAAATCCCCTTTCGCAAAATATGTATGCCCAAGGTAACCCCACTGTTTCGTCTGGGCATCCTGGTCACCCAGAGATTCATATATTTCAAGGGCCTTGCGATGAAACTCGTCCGCTTTTATGAATTCGCCTTTTGCATAGTTTGTGTGGCCCAGATTTGCCAACTGTGCCGCCTCTCCTTTTCTGCCTTCCTCTTCGTTCGTTTTTCCAATGTTTCTATAAATATCTAGTGATCCACTGTAAGCTCGTTCGGCCTCATCAAGCTTTTTCATAGAATAAAACAGATATCCCAACTGACTTAATATATCGGCAGACAAAACATCCTTGCCCATATCACGCGCAATATTTAATGACTCTTCAAGTGACACTCGGGCTGTATCAATCTCCCTCATAGAAAAGGCAGCCTGACCCTTTAATTCAAGCGCACGCTGAAGGTCCTGCTTATTCCCCGTTTTTCTGAATATTTCAATAGACTTATCAATAACTTCTATTGCTTCTGCATTACGCATCTTTGATTCTCGCAACTCTCCCAATTTGAGAAGCAACGCTGCCTTCTGATGTTCATTATTTTCACCCATAAGAGACAGGGAATATTCGAACTCCAGTTCGCATACATCGGCACCTCCCATATCCATCTTAGTGCGGCACGTTTTCATAATATGTTCGGCAACAAAGTCAGGATCACTGATGTGAGACATAATATATGAATGGTACAGCAGATCGGAATATGTACCCGATTCACTCAAAAATCTTCTCTCTATATATTCGATTGCACGCTTATCATGATCATCAAAGCTGTATTGACTCGTATCTTCACTCTGGACAGTGCGAGGATAGGTCAGCCTGAAACAATTTCCGGAATCAACTTCTATCAAATCCGATAATTCGTCCGACTGCACTGCCTTTTGTAAAAGTTTCTTATCCTCATCAAGAACATCGGATAGAAATTCAAGATCCACCGGATATACAAAGTGTGACATCGCCCGAATTATACGACCCTCGATTCCCTCATCAGTCCGGTAATACGTTTCATATTTCTTTCCGATCGTTATTCTTTTTTCATCTATACCATCTTCCAGGATAATACGGTTTGATGGTGAAAAATCTTCCTGCTGCGCTACGACATCCTTTTCAGCCTGCCATATAATCATCTTTACGCTAACAGGTAATACATTAATTATAGATCGGAAGAAATCCACGAAAACCCTGTCGTTAAGGTCTGTTCCGGGTAATATTGAAAGGAGTAATTTCTGTCTCTGTTTTAATTTATCAGCAATGAATCTTACGCCTTCCAGAAACCTGATTTCCAGCGGACGAATATCTTTTTCCAATAACAGCTCCAGTTTCTTTTTCAGATTCGGGTCTTCTGCAGTAATATCCGACCATGACCCAACATCAAAAAAGGATTTCCCCGACACCATTTCATACAACCATCGATAAAGAAAGTGCTTCGAGTGTTCCTTGTGTCTTATCTCAAAACGTAATATGAGATTATTGTTTTCTGAAGCCCTTGCCATACACTCTTCATAGAAATCATGTATTGCATGGTCATCATTTCCGATAATCAAATATATTTTTTCAGTTCCGGACCGATAAAAATCGGATAGTGCCTGTAAGTTAGCTTCTCTCAACTCATTCTTTTGCATGTTCATGAAATCACCCCAATTTTATATTTAGTCTGTTCTTTCTATATTCAGCAGCAATAATGTCGTCTTATTGCCATTATCCTGCATATATCGTTTTCATAAAACACATCATAATCATAACCATAACACCGTCAAAACATATCAATATCACAAGACCCGTTTACAAATGGATTATGTTCACGCTCGTAACCAATGGTTGAACTGGGATAGAAACCATAGTTGTGCCCCGGAAACACCTGGGTATCATCAGGCAACACCAGCAGCTTTGTCTTTATCGAATTGGATAGTTGTGGCCAGGATGCCTTGGGTCCGTCAGTTCTCCCTACAGATCCAACGAACAATGTATCTCCCGTCAAACAGATTCCCTCTGCTTCATTATAAAGACAAATGCCTCCTGGTGTATGACCGGGAGTGTGAATTACACGCCATTTAAACTTTCCTATGTGGAGTATATCTCCCTCTTCAATAACCTTATCAGCCGGTGGAGATCTTCGGGCATTAAACATATCAAGCCATATATCTCCTATCTTTTCAAGATAGTCTGCCTCATCTTTATGAATTATAATCTGAGCCCCTGTTTTCTCCTTCATCTCGGCATTTCCCATAATATGATCCACATGCCCGTGAGTATTGAGTATATATTTTATATTCAGATTATTGTCCTCTGCCAGAATTATGATTCCATCCACATCGTCGGCCGGATCCACTATAACTGCATCACCCGTTTCCGAATCACCGATAAGATAGGCGTAAACCGCATGAAATCCGACTTCCATCTGATGAAAAAACATATTATTATCCCCCTACATGATGCCCTTTCTCTTTAAATATAACAGGATCCCTCTGACGCTCATATGAAATGAAAGATATTGATCGGGATACTTTTTAAGACCAGGCACTTTCTCCAGGAATCTTTTGAAGATTTCATCTTCGTTTAAGTTACCAATTTCCTTAATAATCCCTATCACACACTGTGTCCAGACATCATGCTTTTTTTTCAGCTCATTATAAATATTTTTTTTATTTCCTATATAATATGACCCGCAGTGGGCAAAATTTATCCTCTTCGGTTTGAGACTTTCTATCAAATCGATAGATTTCTTTGCTGATTCCCTGTCATAATCAGAAGGTGGAGACAGCACAAAGTTGGGCAGATTTTTGTATTTACTCCCCAATGCGTCTCCTGAAAAAATCGATTCAGATATTCTGTCAAAATAGACGACATGATGTTTTGCATGTCCCGGAGTATAATAGACCTCCAGCACCGAATCTCCCAGATCTATCCTGTCTCCTGTTTTTACAGGAACCACCATATCACTGCATGATAAGGGCAAGATTTCCCCCATTTCCTCATACTGTTTCCCGTAGACCCTTCTTACGCTGAATATCAATTTTTCCGGATTTACGATAGCACTCGCCCCTTTTTCATGTACAAATATTTTCAGTGCAGGGTTTTTCAGCGCTATGCTTCCAGCACCCCCGGCATGATCAATATGAATATGGGTCAACACAAGATAATGAATATCTTGAGGTTTCATAGACACACTTTCCAGCCCTAAACATAGATCATCAATATCAGAAGGGTATCCGGCATCGATCAGTACATTTCTTTCACCTTTTATCAACCAGACGGTTCTTTTTTCGTCTATAGTAATAGCATCTATTCTTGAATCAACTTTTTCTACTCTTACCACATCTCTTCCACAATTTTTACTGATAAAGTATGGGTTCTTTCGTAATAACGTTGTCCAAGCATAAATACCTTTGAGCAGTCATTAAGATGGTTTTACGAATAACTCCTGGCGAAGCGGAAGGATTAATTTTATACCGATTTCAACTATCTTAGCCCGAAAGGCGAATTTTGGAACAGCCTGCAGCAAACCTTAGATTTATTCTAAAAACCTCTTGAAAAACGAAAAGGTGTTATATCCTGTAGTTCATCAACTTAAAATTCGAAAGAAGTGAAGTTTTATTTCCTGCTACTACGTAAAATACCCCGCCTTGGCGGGGTATTTTACGTCACACTGTATTATTTATTAGAAGCATCAAGAGAGAACTTCTTTTAACCCTTAGAGCCCAGTCTAAGTCCGCCGTGAATGAAGTATACATCTGCATTTATCGCTTCATTTCTGTACAGCTCAGCGACTAAGGAAGCCACCTCTTCAGGTTCCACCAGTCGACCGATGGGTACATTTTCTAGAATCATGTCAAGGGCTTTCTGATTCATACCCTTGACCATTGCCGTTCCAACATACCCGGGAGCAATAGCAACACAACGAATCTTATCGGCAAGACCTCGCCTGAAAAACTCTGCCGTGATGACCTTAGGCATAACAGACATGGCCGCCTTCGTCGATGAGTAGTTTATCTGACCTGCCGTTCCCAGTGATCCCGTCGATGAAATCAGGCAGATGAGCCCCTTGCAGTTGTTGTTGATCATCTGCTCGGCACATTCTCTTACCGTCAGAAACACACCCGTCAGGTTAATGTTGATTACCGCCTGAAACTGGTCCGTGCTCATCTTCTTCGTCACTTTCCCCGTTTCTCTGTCCGGCGACACCATCATTCCATCCTTTATGATTCCCGCACAGGGAACCACCAGATTTATGGCACCGAATTTGTCTATCGCCAGCTTCGCCAGGGCCGCACAATCCTCATCTTTAGTAATATCTCCCACTATGGTGGCTACCTCTCCACCCATCTTCTTTATGTCTGCTTCCACACGAGCAAGACCTTCTGGAACTACATCGCCAAGAACTACTTTTCCACCGTTCTGTACCCAGAATTTCGCCAAACTCTCGCCGATTCCGCTTCCTCCTCCGGTAATAACGGCAACAGATCCCTTAATATCCAACATGTCTCCCTCCTCCTTTCTTGCTTTGTCCCCATTTTTCAGCTTTCAGGGTACTACGATAAATCCGTACCGTTCACTGAGTTCACGGTATCCCTGAAAGCTTCACTTGCCCGATTATTACTTCTGCCTCTTTGGCAGGAGGAACCATCTCTTCTTGGCAGGATTGTTCTCGAAAACAAATCCTTCCTTACCCGGAACATTACCGCCATGCGACAGCACGGCCGTCTTCCCTTTCATCATTTCATCAACTTGTTTCACTTTCTCTTCCCAAGAACCTTTATATTCGCGACCTTCAAGCTGTTTCGCTATAAAGTCAGCCGAAGCGGGTTTGTATCTGGATGGATCTGCCCATGATACCTCAGGCGGATAGGGCGGTATATATGCCAGATTGAGCTCGGAATTGTTCCACTCAACCGGTTGCTTGATCGGTCTTCCCGATTTCGTACACCACGGTTTGAGACTGGTTCCCATCGTCCACTCAAAGCACCTTCCTATCGCAAGGACATGGTCAATATCCACACCGGTATCTATTCCTATCTCATCTAACGCAACAAGAACATCTTCTGTGGAACAGTTTCCTACTTCCCATGAATTTGTATAAAGCGGTCCGCTTCCGGTTCCAGGAACACCGTCAACGAAAAATGCCGGCTGCCCTCCGCCTTCACCAATGGCGGTTTCCACGATTCTCGCCCCACCAAGCACTGCAGCTATAGTATTGGCCACTGCCATGCCTCTGGCTTCATGAAAATGCGCGAGCCGGTAAGTGATCTCATCATCATACTTGCTGTATCGGTCGACGAGCGCCGCCATATATAAAAATGCCCTCAACGGGTTACATTCGCCGGTGGAATCACAGGGAGTAAAATCCTTGATACCCATATCGAGGCAACGGTCCATAATCTCAATTGTATTTTCAATTGGTACAAGACCAGCCATGCCCGATCCATACACACTCGCCAAAGCACAATCGACCTTGAAGCCGTTTTCCTTTCCAATTCGAACAAACTCGGGAATTTCCTTCCAGTATTCACTCCTAGTTCTCCCTGAATTTCTCCTCCCATGAAGATCTTCCGCAGATATTGTAAAGGCAACACTGTCTGGTCCGAAACCCTTCTGACAACACTCCGCTATTCTTTCAAAAGCGGGAACTGTCATTCCATAAACCTTTAGTTCAGGCTTATTTTCTCTCACAGACTGAAGATTGTATACCTGGTACATCATCTCTTCCGCATCGCGACTCTGCGGCATAAGAACCGGGTGGCTGAAGTTGGTTACTTCAATCTTCTTGTATCCTGCCTTCACAATCTGATCGGCATACCATAACTTCGCCTGAACAGGTATGTATTTTGGTGAGTGCTGAAGACCATCCCTCAGAAAAAGCTCCAACATATCAACTTTCTCAGGCAGTAAATCTTTGAGTTTTACATCCAGCAAACGTGCTAGCTGTCCAAGATTTTCGATTTTATCTACTTTTAACTTCTCTTCTTTCATCCTTACCTCCACTCTTTGTTACAGTTTTTTCTTAATTAACATTTTTTAATATGTTTCTCTTACCTTACCACAAAGCATTTTTTGAAAAATTACTGATACAAACAACCCTTCTCTCATTTACTATCAATACACATCAGCATTTCAGAAATGCTCCTCACCCTAACAACGAGTAACTCTTGCACCGCCGAATGTTGGTTATTCTCAACGTCATCAAATTTTACCATATACACATACACAGATAGCTATTCCTAACCACATTTCCTCGGATGTTATATTCTTTTTTTTATTCATTACTTATGAAGGCGCCTACGAACCACCCCCTTTAACCCCATCAAACAAAGACACAGACAAATGTTTCCCTATACTCTCTCTGTTACTTTTATTCTTCTTATTCCGATCTGCGTCCTTCTATATTTCTTTTGCCAATATTTTGTCCGCTACTCTTTTCTCTACTATCTTACGAGCCACTGTCCGCGGACTTGTTTTGCTCTTCCACATTGCCTCTGCCAAGTTGTCAATGTTCTCGGCATCTAAAATATCTTCCCAGATTACTCTTACAAACTCCATTTCTATCTGGGAACGCAACTCCTCCCTGAGCTGCTTCCTTCGCCTTTCTTCAAGCTTCCCTTCCTTTTGCAGATAGTGGTAGTGCTTCCACAGGCCTTCGTACAGAGCTTCTACGCCTTTGTTCAGAGATGACGCTGTCAGATATATTGGAGGGCGCCATCCCTGCATATCGTGAATCTTCTCTTTCCGATCAAGCATTCCCTCCAGCGACAGTGATATATTTTCCGCCCCAGGCCGGTCTGATTTGTTCACTGCAAAAACGTCCGCTATCTCTATCAGGCCCGCCTTCATGGTTTGTATGGCGTCACCCGCGTCAGGCGTCAGGACCACCAGTACCGTGTCTGTAGCTTTCGCTATGTCCAGTTCCGACTGTCCGACGCCCACCGTCTCAATTATGATTATCTGGCGGCCGCTTGCATCAAGAATTCTCGAGGTCTCTTTCGTCGTTCTCGAAAGCCCCCCCATGACCTTCCCTGCGCTCATGCTCCGGAAAAAATAGTCATACTTCCCACTTTCTATATTCATCCGGACACGGTCGCCCAGCAACGCTCCACCGCTGAATGGACTCGTCGGATCTACAGCAATAACCCCAACCGAATATTTATTCTCGCAAAAGGTCTTCACGAGACGGTCGATTAAGGTACTCTTCCCGGCCCCGGGCGGCCCCGTTATCCCGATGTAGTAGGCATTTCCAGCGTAGGGATCCATCTTCTCCAGTATATATGGCGTCCGCTTATCCCCACGCTCCACAAATGATATCAGCCTAGCTGTCGAAAGTTTGTCACCCTGTAGCGACTTTTCAACCAGCCTCTCTACTTCCTGCATGTATCGCCTCGTTTGTATCTTTTTCTACTGGCGCTTTACACCAACACTGTCATATATGCCGTTAATGATAGTCTCCATGGGAGTATCCGGCAGGTATACCTTGTGTACACCGTGTTTCTCTTCCAGTTCCACTGCATCGGCAGGCGCCATAACACCACCCATGAATACCTTTACGTTGTCCATCTTCTTCTCTTTAAGCAGTTTTACTACCTTTGGACCAAGTACCATGTGATTGCCGCTCAGCGAGCTTAATCCAACGACATCTGCGTCTTCTTCTATCGCTGATTCAACGATCTGCTCCGGAAATTTGTTTCCTACATAAACTACTTCCATCCCAGCATCCTTCAAAAATTGTGAGATGAGGTAGACCCCACGCCAGTGTATATCAAGTCCTAACTTGGCCATAACCACCCTTACTTTACGTTCCATAATCCTTCTTTACCTCCTGTCTGATAGTATAATTATGTTATTTCTTAGATTAGCGGGAATGACCAGAGCCCGAATTCCTCGCGGAAGAGTTCCTCGATCTCCCCTAAAGTCACGAGATTCTTCACCGCTTCTATTGTGTAGGGATAGAGATTCTCGTCACTGTGACACTTCTCGCGCAGGATGTCCATGCATTCCTTGACTTTCTTATCATCACGTTCTTTATACAGTTTTTCCAGTTTCGCTTTCTGCCTTGAGTAGGTCTCGGGATATTTAAATACTTCGATATCGGTAGCCGCACCTTCTGCGGCCTTCTGGTAATTCACACCTACTACCTTATATTCGCCTGTCTCAATCGCCCTCTGGTATTTCATGTTGTATGAACTGATTTCACGATGCAGCCAGCCACTCTCTACGGCTGCAACCAGACCGCCCATACCTTCGATCTTCTTAATGTAGGCCTCGATCCGTTTGGCCATCTCGTCTGTAAGGTGCTCAACATAGTATGATCCTGCAAGGGGATCTACTGTGTTGACAATACCAGTTTCAGCCTGAATAATCTGCTGCGAACGCAGGGATACGAGGGCCGCTTCTTCTGTAGGTGCCGAGTATGCCTCGTCATAAGAGTCTATGTGCAACGACTGGCATCCACCTAAAACCGCTGCCAGACCCTGAATCGCTGAACGTGCTATATTATTGTAGGGTTCGGTCGCCGGGAGTGTTACACCTGCAGTTTGAACATGGTAACGCATGAGCAACGTTTTTTTGTTCTTTGCACCAAAGCGTTCCTTCATGAGTTTATACCATACCTTACGACTTGCACGACACTTCGCAATCTCTTCAAAGAAATCATTGTGCAGATCCCAGAAGAAGGACATCCGTGGTGCAAAATCGTCTATGCTCATTCCTCTGCCGATCAGCTCTTCTGCTGTCGCTATAGCGTTTGATATTGCAATACCCACCTCTGTAACTGCATCCGTACCCGCCTCTCTGAGGTTGTAACCGTTATAGCTGATAGGATTAAAGCGAGGTGCATTCTTGCAGATCCATTCCACTACGTCACACTGGAGCCTGAATGACGCTGCCGGGGGGAGAATTTCAGGAGCACTACCCACGCAGGTTTCCATGATAAAGTCGTTCTGGGAGGTGCCCGCCACATTCTCTATCGGTGTTCCCCTCTGCTGTGCTACGGCAAAATACATGCCCGGGATTACGATGCTTGTACTGGGAAGATGTGTCACGATCGATGTGCTTACCTCTCCCAAATCAATATCCTTGAAAAATGCGTCAATGTCCCAGATGGAATCAACTGCCGCGCCACAGGCACCGACGTTTCCTTCCGCCTCGGGATCATCTGAATTGTACCCGCGAATCGTAGGCAGGTCGAATAATATGCTTATACCTGTCGCCCCGTGATCAAGCAGATATTTGATCCTCTTGTTACAGTCCTCCGGTGATCCCAGACCCGCCAGCTGACGAACCGTGAATAATCGCCCACGGTACATGTTCGGGTATACGCCGCGCACATAGGGAGCCTCTCCGGAAAATCCCAAATCCTCACCGTAGTCAAAGTCTTTAACATCGACAGGAGTATAGAGTAATTTAATCGGAATTCCTGAATGCGTAAAAAAGTTCCCCTCCGATTCTCTGTCCGCTTCCCGTAAACTGTTGTTAAACCAATCCTGATATCCCTTTTCTATCAGATTGATAGCCTCGTTACCAAATAAACTCTTCTCTACTTTCTCAGACATAAAAATATCCTCTCCTTTCCATAATTTTCTGGTCTGTATAACAAAATCATCATCACTTCCCCGAAACCCAGAAGCATGAAGCCACCCGATTCTTCAACACTGCCCTATCTCTCCATCGCACAGACTCATCAGTTATAGCCCCGATTCTTTTTCATAAGTATCGCGCAGCCTCTGCTTCTGCATTTTTCCTGTCAGGGTCTCGGATCTGATCTCTTATTTCTTCCTAACTATGTTAAAATTGCTTATAGCCCGGATTCCTTCTTATACTTCTCGCGCAGCTCCCTCTTCAGAATCTTTCCTGTCAGGGTCTTGGGGAAGTCATCGACAAATTCAACCCTTCGGGGAAGCTTAAACCCGGCCATTCCGGTGCCGCGGCAGTGTTCCTTAACTTCGTCAACAGTCATTTCCTGACCTTCTCTAAGCTTGATAATCGCACCCACGATCTGCCCGTACAGTTCATCGGGAATACCGATAACGGCAACTTCATCAATCTTGGGATTTTCAAGAAGAATGTTCTCCACTTCAGGAGGCGCTATATGCTCGCCGGCGCTTATGATCATATCATCACTTCTGTCCGCAAGATAGAAATACCCCTCTTCATCATAATACCCCAGATCTCCGGCACACGCCCATTCACCCTTTTTGGATTTTGCCGTTCTCTCGGGATCCTTATAGTATCCGTCAAAAGCTACGTCGCTCTTAATCCAGATATGTCCTACCTCTCCGGGAGGTAATTCATTAAAATCATCATCGGTAACCTTTACCTCGACCCCGGGGATAACCTTACCTATGCTGGTCGGATTAGTACTCAACTCATGATGCCTCAGTGTAGTAGCAGGCCCTGTTTCGGATGAGCCGTAACTGTTGCTCAACCTGACACCCTGGAAATAATTCAGCATTTTTTCGATAACCGTAGGATACAACATCGCCGATCCGCTTCCCAGCGAAGTAACGCTGCTCACATCGTACTTATCACGGACTTCCTCAGGCAGATCGAGTATCTTAGCCAGCATGAAGGGCACCAGTGAAGAGGTACTGACCTTCTCTTTGTCCATCAGCATCAGGACTTCTTCCGCATCGAAACCCTTCGATTTGTATATTACGTTTGTTCCGCCATACCATAACGTAATCGACGTACTCCAGATTGAATTGGAGTGTACCAGGGGCATAAGGACAAGAAGAGCCCTGTCTTCCGGCGTGACTCCTTTTCTGCCGTAACCGCGCATCATGGCATTCTGCATATTATACATAAGAGCCTTTGAAGACGTAATAACGCCTTTGGGCAATCCCGTTGTTCCCGAAGTATAGGCTAGATAGGCAGTATCCTCAGGTCGTATATCCGCTTCGGGATTGATGTCCACATCGGAAATCATATCCTCGTATCTGGTATATCCATCTCCACCTTCGCCTACAACGATATAATTTTCCTTGGCTATGTTTTTAAGGTTGGGCATCATGGGCTCTATCGTATCAAGCAGATTGCCGCCCACGAAAATGTACGTAGCGTCACAATGATTAATAATAAATTCCGTCCGCTCGGCATCAAGACGGAAATTTATGGGAACCAGAATAGCACCAATCCTCAGCAATGCCTGGATAATCTCAAGCGCCTCCAGGCAATTGAACATCATATAGGCTACCTTATCTCCCTTTTTGATTCCCTTCTTCAGCATTCCATTTGCCAGCCGATTCACTCGATTGTCCATTTCTTTGTATGTCAATCGTTCATCAAAATAAACCGCAGCTGTCTTGTCTGGAAACTTCCAAGCACTTAACCGCAAACCATCACTTGCATTCATTAATTAGTAACCCCCTCTTTTTCTTAATTTACTTTAATATCGACGTTTTCGTAAAAATAAAATTCTCCCTTGGCGGGTGTGGGGCAGGGTCAATACAGCATCATTTCAACCACTTACACTCCCCCCCTCTGTATCTTTACGCAAGAGGAAGGGCAATCCGATTCCTAAGTAACTCAAACTTGTTGACATCTGCTAAAAGTTCAAGTTACTTACCGTTATAATGCTGCAATGCAACATACATGTGGAAATTTTTACGAAGCCATCAATATTAGAAATACTGCGTTTGAAATGTAGAAACTGAGTATTCCCCCCCACGATGGATGGTGTTACTTACCCTCAGATCGAATAAATGTCAAGCATTTTTTACATTATGTAATTAGTATAATTACATAGATAGTTTAAACCAATAAAGGTTTAAAAAGATGCACTTTCCCCTTCGCAGTGTCTATCCTCCAACCCACACATAAAGGGTAAAATGCCAGACAAACTACCCCGCCACAAGAAGCATGGAAGGCGATGGCTCTTCAGTTAAAAGAGGTTTGGAGGCAAGAAGTATCACACTGTGCCGCTAAATACAGAATTCGTTATCAGAAAATAATTATGATGTACTTGCAAAAAGCCAGGTTTTCTCGCTTGAAGACCATTTTGGGGATGATTTCGGTGCCTGGCTAAAAATCCAAAAGCTCGTACTAAGGAACTCAAACAATTAGATTTTCTTAATGACAACCACCGCAACCATCTTTTCCCCAAAATGCTCGAATACACTTCAAAAAAGGTTTTTTATGAGATTGTCCGTTATAAATCATTTAAAACCACCAGGGCATCCACTGCTACGGGCTTACTTCCGTGAACGATCATTGGATTTACATCTATTTCTTTAACAGACTCGTGTTCCAATCCTATATTTCCCAGTGCGACAAGGCTTTTTCCTAGAACATTTCTATCTACCGCATCCATGCCACGTATAGCATTAAGAATTGATTTTGCCTTGATCTCTTCCATTATCTCCATAGCATCCTGCATTCCGAAAGGTGCCACTCGAAAAGAAACGTCATGAAGAATCTCTGTAAATATGCCACCGAGGCCAAACATCACGCAGGGCCCAAATTGAGGATCTCGAATCAGGCCGATGACCAGTTCCCGGGCACCTGTTATCATTTTCTGAACAAGGATCTCCCCCTTTATATTCTGTGCCTGTTCATAAAGTCTTTTAAATGCCGTCTCTAAATCTCTTTCATCACGAAGATTAATCTCGATTAATTTTTGTTCGGTTTTGTGTGTTACCTCCGGTGAGCAAACTTTTAAAACAACGGGATAGCCAATTTCCGATGCAGACTTTCGAGCTTCGTCCCAACTGCTCACAATGGTTTCACTGACAACAGGAATACCATACTCTGCAAGAATAAGCTTGCTTTCATATTCGGAGAGGGTTCGTTGTTTATTTTCTCGAGCTGTTTTAAGAATTTCGTAAGCCTTTTTCATGACTTTTCAGACCTCCTAAGGTTAATATCGAAGCATTTATCGTATGTTTTTATGATGAGTTTACATGATATCTCGAAAACATTGTTCCAATATGTTCTTCAAGTCTGAGCTTTTGACGGCCTCATTTCCTTTTTAAAGCCTCTCGGCATCGAGTAAGTATCGATAACGTTTCAAAAGGTTCTTCTATCATTGGAAAAGTCGGCACGCCTCTGGGTTCCAGAAAAGCCTTTGCTTCTTCCATATATTTCTTGTCAGCGCTGAATGTAACGTAGACGGGTTTCTCAGGATATTTTCTGGCAAGATTCACGATAAAATCGAGAGGCGGTACGCTCGTATGCTCGGTAAGCATTAAAACGGGTACTACTGCATCTATATTAGGATCACGCAATACGGCTTCCATAGCCTCTCCATAGGCAAACTCTACGCCATGAATTCCGGCAGATGGCCAGATATCAACAGGATTACGCATTCTGATATAAGGTGGACTGATTTCCTGTAAACGTTCACGTGTACTTTCTTCTATGGTGGGAATGTCGAGGCCGTAACGCCGTTTACACAGGTCTGTGAGGATTACGAGCATAGCTCCCGAGGGAGCCATGAAACTGACACGGTTTCCCTGGGGTAGAGGCATGCATGATAAGGCCTTGGCTGTCCATATCAGGTGTGAATATTTTTCCACACGTGTTACACCTGCCTGCCTGAGAGCACCATCTGTAATCCTGTCGTCTGAAGCGAGAGCAGCGGTATGTGCTATTGCAGCAGTTGCACCTTCTTTTGTACTTCCCCCTTTAAGCAGGATGACAGGTTTAATTTTCGTCACTTCACTGGCAACCTGCAAAAATTTCTTCGGATATTTAATGCTTTCAAGGTACATGATGATAGCTTTTGTTTCCCGGTCTTCTGCCAGATATTCAAGCAATTCACTTTCCTCTACATCCAGCTTATTGCCCATGCCCACAAAGCGAGCTATACCAAAATTTTCACCCGTTATGATGTAACGCATGGTGTGGGTAGCAAAATTTCCTGTTTGAGTAATATATGAGATGTGACCTCTGGGAATTTTACGAAGCGGAAAAAAGCTTGACGTGAAATTATGCGGAAGAGAAGAATGACCGGAAGTATTGGGGCCTATAACCCGAATTCCTTTCTCTCGAATGAGATTTGTCAGCTCATCCTGTAAGACCTCTCCCTCTTTATTTACCTCTGAAAACCCCCCCGCCGCAAGAACAAAATATTTAATTCCTTTTTCAACACATTCACTAATTATCCTTACATTGTCTGCGGCCGGCAAAATTATGATAGCCAGGTCAATGTTTTCCGGAAGTTCCTGAATTGAACTGTGGACATCTATTCCAAGAATTTTCCCCCCTTTAGGGTTTACCAGGTAAATCTTTCCTCCATACTCATTGGCCAGGATATTTTCAATAACATCATTACCGGGTTTGTGTGGCGTGGCAGATGCACCAATAACAACAACACTGTTAGGTTGAAAAAAAGTTTCCAGGTTTCCAGCCATGATTCCTCCTTTTTTAATTATATTCGCTATAAATCATTTAAACAGAACCTGTCATACTGAAAAGGCTAATATAATCTACATCTTAAAGAACCGGTTATCATCAATTGAAACTCCCCGCAATAAGTTGCGGGGAATGCACTCGCTGATCAGTTTAAAGTCACTGGCATAACAAAGATATAAAAACCTACGCCCCTCCAGCTTGCTGTATAAGTATTATCTCACCGTGTCTCTTTATTTGAAGTTTTACGTTCGTTCACGCTATCGCGGACAAATATAATAGTACGGGCAAAAAAAATCAATAAAAAAGTCAGGCTGGAAAGTCACTACTATACTTTCATCAAAGTGAAGCAGGCTGAAGCAATTGATTACATTTAGTCAGAGAATCAAAAATTCGATACTGCATATTACGGTCAGGACTGTAACGCAGGCTCGTCTTGTAGCAGTCAGATGCTTCCTGATATTCTTTTAAATGTCTGAAGCATTCTCCCATTTCAAAATTGGCATGACACGATGAAGCCGGGTGTCTTGAAATTGATAGTCGATAATTTTCGATGGCCTTTTCGAAATTTCCTGTATGCTGCATACGCCGTGCAAGATAATAATACGAGTTTAAATCGCATTTTGAATTGTCATACAGTTCCGAGCCGGGAACAAGAACGAATACGCTCGGTATGCGTAGAACGGGGTGAGTGGTATCTATCACAATCGGTTCAAAATCAATGGCATCCAAGGCCTTTGTATAGTTTTCCAATTCAATAAGTATGTCATTGTCAGACACGTCGGGGAGTTCGTCAATGGAAACTGTCTTATTGTTACTGATTAAATATTCAGCTTCGCGAATATCGTAGAATTTAGGTAATATGCCTCCTGCATAGTAATCCTGTTTGAAGTAATCGATGGCCATTTGCTGTATTTCCGTAAGAACCCTTATAAGTGCTTTTTCGGGATGAGTCGCCGTTGCTGCACACATAACGACCATGCTTTGCGGGTAACTTGAAGGATCAAAGGCGATTCCGGCTATTGTAGGAATACCGATGTTCATGCTGAAGTCTTTAATAAATAACTCTATCCCATTATAAATGTATTTTCTGATGAGATCCCGTGCAACAGGATCTCTCACGCTTGCGAGATCGATTGTAGGAACAGATCGCCGTTCGCAGTTTATTACAGAAGATACATGCCTTTCTATGACTTCGGAAAGTCCCTGAAGGACGGCTTCTTCAAGTGTGTTGCCGGCAGAGAGGCCATTGGTACCCTGAATATCTGCAAACCACTCATAAGGAATCATAAAGTCTTTTTTTTGAAGCAGGCTGTACGCTGGAAGCCAGCAGAAAGAAAGCTCTTTAAATTTCTCCTTGTTTTCCTCGGGAACGAAAGATTTTCTGTGGGGAACATGAAATATCCTGTCAAAGGGAATAGAGAACTGCTCAAAGTCAGAATATCGACCTGTCCGAAACTTATGGGAATGGGGATAGTTTGCGTGGCTGAATCTTTCAATCAGTTCCATTAAAGCGCTAGCCTCTGCCTGCTCCGGTGACGAACCTTTACCCATCGTCTTTCTGCCGGGAGTGTTACAGTCCTTCCCGGCCTCACATACATAGACGGGTATATCGAGACGCCGATAATCGATTCGGCTGATATCATTTACCAGTTTAAGATCGATACGTTGCAGGACGGCTTTGACATTCTTTACCGTTTCAGCAGGTGGAATAGCTTTGTCTAGATCCTGAGTATAGGTTTTGGGAGACGACTTCAGAGAAATATTTGAACTAATATTCATAATATACTGATTCCCGCATGTAATTGAACTGAACAGCAAGTGAATAAAAAATCCCCTTACCGGTAAAGATTCCACGCAACTTGTCGCAGCGAGATTCTATTCAGCGATTCCTTTACATTATTCTGAGAAATTGTCAAGTTACTACATGGTTTTATTTAAATAAAAAAAGAGCCTCCCGTTCGGAACAAACTTGAACATCAAACAGGAGGCTCTTAATCTCGAAATACTACTTTTTATTCAGGTTTGAATGCAAGGAAAGTTTTCATTTTTTCTCCTTCACCCCTGTGAAGAAACGTTACGGAAAGTGGCATACCGACCTTTATCGTTTCAGGGTTTTTTGCATCGACCCCCTCAATCCGGGCGTCTACCCTTGTTCCTTCTTTCAGTTCAACTACACCCACGCAATACGGATTTGCTCTTCCAAAACCTTCTTCAATCATGATGCGCGGAGCTATCGCTGTACATGTAAAGGCTGCAAGCTTTCCTTTGCCACTCATTTCAAGCCACTCAACATTCGAGTCGTGGCATTTTTTACATATTTGGCGTGGCGGTGTTGCAATAGTACCGCACTTATTACACTTGGAGCCCATCAGTTTGTCTTCATTAAGATATTGGGCAAAAGATATATCGCTGATCGGTCTATTTTGCATGGTTTACCTCCTTTCCAGTATTGTGAGTGTACAGGTACCCCCTGTTCCTCCCAGGTTATGAGCTGCGCCGATATGTAAATCCTTTATGGGAAGCTGGCGCTCACCCGCTTCACCTCGGAGTTGTTTCCAGACTTCAAAGAGTTGTCCTGTTCCCGTTGCCCCTACCGGGTGCCCCTTGCACTTAAGACCACCTGAAGTGTTGATCGGTTTGGGGCCGTCTCTTCTCGTCAATCCATCTCTGACGGCCTTGTATCCTTCTCCAGGCTTGAAGAACCCTAGATCTTCAATATGAAGAATTTCGGCCATGGAGAAGCAGTCATGTACTTCGGCAAACTGGATATCTGCCGGTGAAAGTCCTGACATTCCGTAGGCCTCCTGTGCCGCGTATCTCGTAGCCTCCATATATGTCATATCATCGGCACTGTTTAACCCCCTGCCACTTCCCTGTCCCAATCCCGCAACATATAATGGATTATCTGTAAAGTTCCGTGCGATGTCCTCTGCCACCAGCAACATACAGGCTGCTCCGTCACTGATTGGACAGCAGTCATAGAGGTGCATGGGCCATGAAACAACGGGATTTGCACCGGGATCACGGAGAAAATCTTTTTCATCCTCCCATTGCGGAACAGGAGCGCCCTTCTTCTTGAGACGTTCGATTCTTGCATTCATCAGGTCGCGTATGGTGAGTTTAAACTGAGCTTTCGGGTTGAGAGGGGCATTGTTGTGGCTTTTTATAGTCACATTCATAAGATCCTCATGAGAGGCCCCGTATTTTTCGAAATATGCAGTTGCTATTACGCCAAAAACCCCCGGGAACGTAAAACCAACCTGGTGTTCGTATGGCACAGCTGCCATTGCCAAACCCTCGGCTACTTCTTCGGTTGTGCATTTTGACATTTCCTCGACACCACCAACAAGAACCATGTCATAAAAACCGGAGGCTATGGCAAAACAACCCTCTCTGAATGCAAGTGCGCTCGATGCACAAGCCCCTTCGGTTCTTGTTGACGGCTTGGGATTAATTCCAATTAATTCTGAAACAATTGGTCCCCAGTGTGCCTGATGCACAAAAAAATCATTTGTAAAATTACCTACGTACATGGCATCGATCTCATTGGGATCAAGCCCCTTGTCAACCGATCCTGCCATCTCGTTGAAGGCCTCTACAAATAAATCTTTGGAGTCTTTCTCGGGAAACATGCCGAAATTTGACATGCCAGCTCCGACGACAGCGACTCCTCTGCCCAGCTTTCTTTTTCTCTGCATTTAAAGTCCTCCTTTTAAGGGATATAAAACTACAAATAATACAGAAGCAAAATTAAAATGACAGGCATAGTTTGGAATAAGAAAACAAACATTACTACCGTCCACATAAGGAAATCCCTTAATCTACCTGAGTCTCTATCAGGTCTGGCTTTCCCTGTATTAACAGGCGGTTATGCTTTATGTTATTCTCAATCCGATAAGCCCCCCTTTTTTGTGTGAGAAGTATAAGAAGAAAGGCCTTGCGTGTCAATCAAATTATGCTGTGGTCATTATTTGATTGACTCACAAGGTGTTTTTTTATACTCCTTTCCAGTACATCCTTTTGCTCTTTTCAATACTTCATTATTAAAGACCCGGGTCGTTAGGTCCAAAAGAATAGGAGAGGAAAATATGACGGATAAATCCGCGCTTTTGACAGGTATAAGAAAGGAAGAACAGGTGCTTGAAAAAAGGGATAATCAAGGCAGTAGATGGGAAAAGGTTTATTTTGGCGGAGGAGATCATTTTAAAAACTGGCTTCAGCAATACGAAGAAATCTACGGAAAAGAAAATATAGATGTCGAAGAGGCCGACCCAAGCGGGTTCAAGTGCTTTGAAGAGGGGGAAGAAGTAATGTACAGAATCTGGGTAAGAAGGGACTGATCCCCCTAGATGTAGCAGATGCCTGCCCTGCAATAAGATGTTAAAAAAATGGCCCTCCGCACGTATCGCTGAATGCAAAGAGGGCCTTAAGGATGTCTTTAATTGATTTAGATTATCCTTCGATACTTTCTCTGAATGCCTGAACCCTGGTCCGAAGCGGCTCCAAAGATGCCGTCGAATAATCCTGTTCAATAAACAGAACCGGTATACCCAGAGCGTCAAGATAATCCCTTATCGCGGGTATCTCATACCCGTGAGGATCACAGTTCCTTACGAGATTCAGATAAACGCCGTTGACGTTCCACTTTTTGATAAAATTCTTTAGATAACCGAATCGGTCTTCAAGATGTTCCCGGTATGAAAGACTCGTTTCAATGAAGGTACGGGGACACATAATATCCTCCAGATAGTGTCTTGCCAAATTATGCAGCGAATCCCCGTCTATCTCTACATCATGCATGAAAGGACGAAAACCTATTGCGGTATCATCCATCACTATGTTAAGTCCCGAACTCTCTACAAGTTCCGTTATTGCTATATTGTCGATTAACGATCCCCAGACAAGCAAACGCCCAGCCCGCTTCTCTGGTAAATTCTTACGTTCCCGGACTTCCGCGATTACTTGCTCCAGAAGCTCAATACCCTCATCGACAGGAATACACATAAGAGAAATCATCACCTGTAAAATCTCCGATCCTGTAACCAGAGGAGGATCACCTTTCCGTAAATCGTACAGTTCACGAACCAGAGCTCTTTGCCTGTTGTGAAGCGCGATGGATTCCGAAAGGGCCGAATCGGTTATCCGGTTCCCCGTATATTCCTCCAGTGATTCTTTGAAATACCCTATCTGATCTCTAAAAAAATTTATCGCCGTATCGCGCTTCGTATGGGGAAGATCGAGAAAGAAATCATAGGGGGTAACCATAAGGTTATTCCACATCTGGCCCACTCGCTGTGCGGCATCACATGCATGGGTACCCACAAATCCTTCGAAGAACTCATAGCGCCCCTTCAAGGCGATATCGAGACAACTGCGGTAGAACACACACATCACCGACGGCAAATGAGCTTCACCCAATGTTATCGGCTCTTCCATATCCCCCAAAACCCGAAAGGGTACAATATCTAAAGTTGTCAAAAGCTCCAGGGGAGCATAACAACAAAAATACCCAAATATCTTCTTCCCGTCAGCTTTCAGTTCCAGAGCACGTTTATTACGATCATTGTAGATCTCTGTTGCTTTAGCCAATCCTTTTGTCTCGTCTGATGTCATGGAACAGTCTCCTTTCTCGGTTACCAGGCCATCCCTGCCTCTTTTCGCTTTTCCCGGTAATAATCCATCGTCTCAACAAATGCCTCTACCTTGGACAGCGCTTCTTCTTCATTGAAAACACGCACGTCCACGATATCGCCATCCACAACCACGCCTGGCACTTTAACTTTCTCCTCCATCATGTTACGCTGATGCAACAGCGTATACGTCGCCGGACGGCAGGACATCAGAACATGACAGAAAATCCCGTCCGCCTTGTACTCCTCGGCCCACTGCAGGTAGGGGGCCATGATAAAACCCGGTCCCACGTTATACTTCCGTGCAGTATCAAAATAACCGGTAAGCCACTGGTAGGTGAGACGCGCAATGAGTTCCAGAGGGTCCGTCACCTTCCCTTCGAATTCCTCGACCCCCAGGATACGGGGCGCTTCGTAGGCATAACTCTCCTTCACCATGGCAATTCCGTGCCTTTCTGCTATGATGTCAAAGAAACCTAATGTGTGCCACGGCGGCAGCTCCGAGAAGAGCAGCCGGTACTTCTCGTTGGGGATCGCTGGAATCCCGTTGTCGACTCGGTGCTTCACCTCGTCATAGACCTTCTGATAAAAGGCATAGGCCTCGGGATCATCGGAAAAATACAGGTGCGCGAGCATGATCGCCCAGAAATCGGTTGAAACCATCGGCGACGGAACCGCCCGTCGAAGAAGATCAACCTCGTTCGCCAGACGAATGGTCTTTAAACTCTGATCCACAACTTCTTCAAGTCGAGCCCAGTCCATCTTCTTTCCGAGAACTCCCTCCAGAAACTCGACAAACTGTCGCAGTTCACTCACCATAAATTTTATGTTAAGATCTTTGTTATCGGGCAGATAAAACTCTTTAACCCCCGTATGCGGCAGTTCAAGAAACCATATCGGCACATCCATGTACCGCGCAAGAGCCTGAAACCACTTGAAACGGGCATCACAGGCAGCATTCGATGCTACCAATAATGTCGGCTTCGCCAATCCGCCCCCGGGGGCATCTGCCGGTGGAAGCATATTGTTATCCATCATGCGCTTGGTATAACCAAAACAGTTACGTGCATACCCGCATATTGTAGAGGGAAATCCCTCCTCCTCGCTGATTTTCAGATGCGGTTCTGCCCCTCGTACCGCCGCGCAAAAGGCACCGTAGTTCTCCGGAAAGAGCATTTCTATCCCCATAGCCTTGCAAATCAACTCCCCCTGATACCACGTAACCATCGACCACCCTATCGGCTGCCCTTCTTTCATCGCCGTCAGCGCATTCTTGATCGCCTTCTTTCCAAAATATCCGGCATCACGGGCAGTCTGCAAAGTCTTTCCCGACGTCCTTTTTTCCTTCTTTTCCGTCATTACCCTACCCCCTCGTGCTCATAACCTCTAATTTTTCAGGTTTAACCTCCTTATACTTCCAAAACGCCATATACAGAATAGACAATAGAAAAAATCAATAACAGTAACTTAAATACTCATCTCACTTCCAAATTCCCGTGATAAGCTTTATACGTATACGTTTATCCAGATGTCATTTACCGAGACTGAATATATCTTCCGATTGTCAGAATCTCTGCTTCCTTTGTTCCCTCATAAAGTTCCAGTATCTTGGCATCCCTGTACCACTTCTGCACGTTGTATTCGTCTATGTATCCGTACCCCCCGTGTATCTCCACAGCAGCATTGGCACAGAATACGGCTGTCTGACCACCGTAGTATTTAGCCATCGCTGCAAGATGATAATCGGGCCTCCCCGCATCGATCAACCAGGCCGCCTTGTAAACCATGTTTCGCAATGCCTCTATTCGTATAGCCATCTCTGTCAGCTTCTGCATCGTAATCTGAAAACTCCCCAGGGGCGAGCCAAAAGCCGTCCTTTCCTTGGCGTACTTAACAGATTCGTCCAGGCACGCCTGAGATAAGCCAAGCGCCTGACCTCCTATCATTACCCTTGTAATGTCAAAAAAACTCATTAACTGATAAAAACCCCGTTTCTCTTCACCTATCAAATTTTCCCGGGGAACCCTGACATCCTCAAGTGAAATATCCGCCGTGTCGCTCGCCCTGATGCCCATCTTCCCTTTTATCTTATTACGGGTCACACCCGGAGCATCCGCCGGAACTATAATCTGACTGAATCGTTTATGTGTCTTTTCCTCGGGATGGGTTATGCACTGACATACCATATAATCACAAACAGTTCCGTTCGTAATGAACATTTTCGTTCCGTTTATGACATAATCATCTTTGTCTATCACCGCTCGTGTCTTATAACCTGCAACATCGGTCCCGGCATCGGGCTCCGTGTACGCACCGGCCCATACATGCTCCCCGCTGCACACCGATGGCAGATAGTGCAGCTTCTGTTCTTCTGTACCGAAATTGTATATGCATTCAGCGCCAAAGCAGGCAGCAGTTATATTCAACCCTATCCCCATATCAACTCTAGACATCTCTTCAGTCACAATGGTGTTGCCTAATATTCCGACTCCCGCACCTCCATATTCCTCGGGTATCCATGCTCCTACAAGACCCTGTTCCGCCGCCTTCTTCCTGATCTCCGGAGTGTACTTCTCCTCTTCGTCGCATTCATGTGAATAGGGTGCAATCTCCTGCCTGGCAAATTTATATGCCATGTCCTTCAACATTTTCATCTCTTCCGGTAACTCAAAATCCATCGCTTAACTTCCCTCCTTTAATACAATTAATTCTTCAGTATATAATCAGCCATAAACCGTTCAACAGGTATAGAAAACAATAATAACCTCTTCCATTCGATCTTACAGTTTTTTAGTTACAAATAGCCACAAAACAAGGCTCCAACTCCTACAAAAGTTTCCATAACAGGACCGGAAACTGCCGACATTACTAGGGGAAAAACACTTTGCCCTCTTGCGCAGCTTTCACAAGGGAGGGGGACGGTTTGAATCGGGACCCCCACCTGCTCTCCAGGGTTCTGAGCAAGGTAACAATCTCGTCGGCCCCCAGATTATCTATATAATGAAGGGGACCACCTCTGAAAGGAGGAAAGCCGATTCCATATATCAGCCCTATCTCCGCGTCATTATAACTGGTAATGATATTTTCACTCAAACAGAACCCCACTTCGTTTATGAGTGCCATGATAATTCGTTTCTGAATCTCTTCACGTGAAAGTGTCAGGTTCTTCCTGTCGGTAAAAAGCGCATATACGCTTTCATCTATCCCGGTCTTTTTGCTGATGCTCTCATATGCATAATATCCTCTCTGGTTTTTTCTCCCCAGACGATTGTCCTTAATGGTCAATTGCGCCAGTTCATCTGAAAATCGCTCGGGATAAACCTTCTGCATGATCGCAAGCACGTGGGCACCCACATCGTGACCGACCTCATCAAGAAGCGTTATGGGACCCACCGGCATGCCGAATTCTGCCATTGACCGATCAATATCCTCTATCGTTGCTCCATCGTTAAGACAGTTTAATGCTTCGGCAAGGTAAGAAGCGACAGAGCGTGTCGTATAGAAACCATATCCGTCATTCACAACGATCGGCGTTTTCCCCGTCTTGTGGGCAAGCGCAACTGCAGTAACAACTGTTTCGTCCGACGTTTCTTGCCCCTTTATAATTTCCAGAAGCGGCATTCGGTTGACAGGTGAAAAATAGTGCATCCCGATAAATTTCTTGGGACGGTTTGAAGCCTTCGCCAGTTCCGAAATAGCCAGCGATGATGTGTTGGAAGCAAAGATACAATCCTCGGATATATACTTTTCCACTTCCCTGATCACTTTATGTTTGATGTCAACATCCTCGAACACCGCTTCGATAACGATATCAACATCTCTGAAGGCATTATAGTCAATGGTCGGCTTGAGGAGCGACATCAAGCCCTCCATCTTTTCGCTCGTCATTTTTTTCTTTTCGACATCTTTCGATAGTATGGCCCGGATTGCATTGACACCCTTGTCAACATATTCCTGTTTGACATCATTCAGAACCACCCTGTATCCCGCCGTTATCGCACTATGGGCTATACCGTGACCCATCTGACCGGCTCCCAGAACTCCGACCTTCTTAATCTCCACCGGCTTGATGGAACGGTCCTCGGATCCGTATACCTTTTTCATCACCGCCTGTGTCAGGAAAAGGTAGATCAGGCTCTTTGCTTCGGTACTCGCCAATACTTCGGCAAAGGCATCATTTTCCGCTTTCATACCCGTTTTAAATCCCTCTTCTGCACCCACTCTTATAACATCAATAACTTTCAGGTGCGCGGGCGAATGCCCCTTTGTCTGCTTCAGGACGGCCTGACGGGTCGCGTCAAAGAGCTTTTCAATAGATTCCTCGGTACCGATATCATACCTGAAATCTTCGGCAAGCCAGGGCCGGCTTATATCTTCATTCGCTTTGACTTTATCGAGCAGAAATTGGGTGGCCCCCTCGACAAAATTCTCTGCCGGCAGAACGGCATCAATCAGGCCCATCGCCAATGAGTCTTTCACCCGTAAAGATTTCCCCGTGGTTATCAATGGCAGGGCGTTCCCAACGCCGATCAGCGCCGGTAATCGTTGCGTACCGCCTCCTCCGGGAATAACACCAAGGTTAACCTCAGGTAAGCCGAGTTGCACGGACGGATGATCCATGGCAACCCGCCATTTGCAGGAAAGAGCCAACTCCAGACCGCCACCCAGACAGATCCCGTTGATGACCGCAAGGGTTGGTATGCGAAGATCTTCCAGACGACTAAAGGGTGGCTGTGCGGCCCGTGCAAATTGCAGACAGTCTTCAGGGGTTTTAAGATCCTGCAGCCACTTGATATCGGCACCTGCTACAAAAACTCCGGGTTTTGCACTCTCCAGGACAAGTGCCTTTACATTGGCATCCTTTTCAACCTGATCAAGAATACTCATGAACTGCTCGATGAACAGTTCCGAAATGGAATTTACCCGCTCATCGGGATTATCAAACACCACATGACCTACCCCATTCTCGTCAATGTTGTATGTGACTAGTTGTACCATAATTAGTTTCCTCCTTGGCTCTATGCGTGTGCCGCTCATAAAACATCAGCCCCCTAACTGCAGCACACCTTTTTTTACACTTTACCTGCTTGCCAGCATGGTATCACACACCTTTTTAACTCTATTTATACGATACATTTACCGAAGTTTCCCGCAACAAGTTGCGGAAAATGTGCCCGCTGTTTAATTCAATCCCTACTTACCTGACAAGCAAAAAAAGGAATTGTCTGATTACCCGGCATCTCTCCGTCGCCCTTTATAACTCATTTCCGAAGATTGCCACAGAACATACAAGGCTTCCGCACAGTCCGCCATGATTGTGAGTCAATCCAACAGAAGGATTGCCCTGAAGCTGACGCTCCGCAGGTTCTGCTTTCCCCTGCAGCTGTTTGTAGATCTCGTAGACCATTCGTATGCCCGATGCGCCGATAGGATGACCAAAACATTTTAATCCGCCGTCGCTCTGACAGGGTATCTTCCCATCAAAATCATAAAACCCGTTCTCAATATCCACACGCGCTTTCCCTTCAGGAGATATCTGAAGACTCTCGTATGTTACCAATTCGCTTATTGAAAAACAGTCGTGAACCTCCATCAGGTGTATCTCATCCCTGGGCTTCGTTATCCCGGCCTCTTTATATGCCGCCTTCGCCGCCTCTATAGTAGATGCCAGGTGTGCACCGTTCCAGCTCTGGTGACCTATCCCTGTCCCCGGTGTGAGCGATAATTGTAATGCCTTGACATATATGGGATCAAGCCTGAAGTCTTTCGCCATGTCGGCACGGACTACAATTGCCGCCGCCGCCCCGTCGCTGACACCACAACAGTCAAACAAACCCAAGGGCCAGGCAACTATAGGCGCCTTCATGATTGCATCAACGCTTACCTCCCGGCGAAGGTGTGCGCGGGGATTCCTGGCTCCGTTCGCATGACTCTTCGATGATATCCTAGCCAGAACCCGCTTGCCTTCTTCCGCACTTAATCCGTATTTCGCAAAGTATGCATTCGCCACCATTGCAAACATACCCGGCGCTGTCAGGTTTGGATAATAAAAGAGATTCTCCGTCCCCATTACTGTTCCAAAGTCCGGCAATCCGCCGTAACCGGTGTCTTTCAATTTCTCCGCCCCCAGGGCCAGCGCTATGTCACATGCTCCCGATGCCACCGCATAACAGGCACCTCGTAACGCTTCCGTACCGCTGGTACAGAAATTCTCTACACGGGTAACAGGAATGTTCGGCAGTTTCAAAGCCCGCGCCAGCGGTATACCTCCTTTGCCCGCATTCACCTCGTCAAAACAGCTGGCAAACCATGCCGCTCCTATGTCTTTCGTCTCTATGCCCGCATCTTCTATTGCCTCTTTGTAGGCATCAACTATCAAATCCTGCTCGCTCTTGTCCCATAACTCGCCGAATCTGGTGCATCCCATCCCGATTATTGCTACTTTATTCTTGATTCCACTCGCCATCGTCTTCGTCCTCCTTGCTATTTATTCTCCTGGGTTACCGGTGTCGCTTTCCAAAAATAGGAATAGGTGCCCCTGCGTTTATCCGAAAACTTGCGCCGAAAGGTCATCTTTACCGGCGTCCCCACTGCAAGTTCGTCGAGTTCCGCATCGGTAATGTCCAGGTAAAGGCGCCCACCTTCCTCAAAATCTATTAAGCCGTACATGGCGGGTGGGTCCAAACTGAATGCAAGATTGTCTCCGGTATATGAGTTGATCCGACCAACTTTGTCAGAAAAACAGTAGTCTTCCATCTGATCTGTCGCACCGCAGGCAGGATTGATACACACGCGCTGTTTCGGATACTGGGGCGTTCCGCAGACCGTACACCGCGACCCGCATAGCACCGCCATCGTCCTGTCCTCCCGGTATATCACAGACATACGCGCCATCGCCGTCTCTTCTCCGCGTATGCCTATTTCCACGGGCAGGAGGTCCCGAAATACCAGATACTTCGCATAATTATCCAATTCCTTCCGTATCGCCAGGTGCCCGCTGATACCGGCCCTGTTCCGAACCTGCTCAATCTCTTCCGTTACTTCAAAATACAGCGCGTCACTCCCGCTCCCGTAGCTGAGCACTAAAAGTTTGTCACCAGGTTTCGCTTCTTCCAGCGCCGCCACAAGCATCATTAACGGCAGTGCCGCACCCGTGTTCCCAACATTCATTCCCAGATTGTCCTGCATCTGTTCGGGCTGCGCTCCCAACACCTTCGTCAGACCCTTGATAACTGCCGCCGGACAGGCAATTATGATCTTCGCAAAATCGCTCGCCTTCACGTTGTACTTCTGTGCTAATCCCAATGCGGCCTCCGGGATGATCTTGCCATATCCCTCGTCTCGTATCCACCGCTCTTCCCATGTGTGCTGGAAACGTTCCCCCTGAATCCGACGGTAGTCCGCAAAATCCCGTGTAACCGTGTAGCTCCCCTTTAATTCCGCTATGACGCCCTCATTACCAATAAGAAGTGCACCCGCCCCGTCTCCAAAGGTATGCTCGTCACTGCTCCCCGGTTTCCCTAACCGGGAGTCCGATGCAGCTACCAGGATATTGTTCACGTTTCCCGATGACACCGCCTCGCAGGCCGACAGCAGCGCAGTTGTCCCTGATCGCGTGGATGAACTGAAATCCGCCGAGCGAACATCATGACGAAAATCCATTGCTGACGCACATATCGCCGCATTCTGACGCTCTATATACGGAAAGGTCGTCGAACACGCATATATCCCGTCCACTTCTTTCCGTGGTATATCCCCAAGGCAACCCATCGCCGCCGATACCGCCATTGTTATCGTATCCTCATCATAATTCGCTACCGCCTTCTCCCCGCGCGCCACTCCCGCTGTCGCTCCGTTGAACCAGCCCATTGCTCCAAATATCAAACTCCGGTCCAACCGATAACGCGGTACATATCCACCATACGATGTTATCCCTATCATGCTCCCTCTAACCTCCTTTTCTATTTTCTTCCTTGAAATAAGACCCCGACACTATTTCTTCAGTACTGATAGGTCCCGAGTATCTTTATTTTTCCGTTCCGTTATATATAGCCAGTGTCCCTTGCTATAATTTGCCGGACTAACACTGCGGTATCTGACGAAGACACCAGGCTTAATTTCCTTTCTCTGTAAAATTCCAAAATATATTTAACGCTTATCTGCCCACGAAAGAGCTGCTGGCGAGAGGTAATAACTTTCATCTGATCCGCCAAACATATGGATAAAGGTAACACGCCCTTCCTGAGTTATAGTCACGATTCGATTAGTAGCCGACTCCGGCAAATTCCTTTTTTCTCCATTGAACGCCGCAGCTTTTTAAGCATTTTGGTGTCAAGGAGTTTTTTTATAAGCTGTTAGGAATGGCTAAATGAATGATCAGCAACGCAACCGTATACCCTCTGAATGTACTGGTGATCGTAGAGAAAGAGACATATATTGATTTGGGCGAATGTTTTCGAATATCAAATATCTCTTTTTACATCAGAAAACCTGCCCTTTCTCTACGATCCCGCACGAATGAGTGTATACGATGGAGTCGCTTATTGTTATAGTACAATCGAAAATGAAGAAACTTCTCGAATGCCCGTTTACTTTCCGACAAAGTTCGGTTTTCTTTTTTCCAGAAACGATGTTATTCCTTCTTTGGCATCATGAGTTGCCACCATACATCGTTGGTTGCTAACCTCATCTTCCAGATACAACCGTAATCTTGGAATTGTTTCGCGGTTAAGAATCGCTTTGCCAGCTGCAATGGCTGCCGTGGGCTTATGGGCCAGTTCATCGGCCAGTTCGCGGGCTGCCGACATCACTTCTTCGGCTGGAACCACCTTATTGTACAAACCGAGATTAAACGCTTCCTGGGCAGTTAAAATTTTCCCTGTAAAGAGAATTTCAGCGGTACGCTGATATCCTATCTGGGAGGGAAGGAAAAAGGTGCCGCCACCGTCCGGAACCAGACCGATATTAATGAAATTCTGCGCCATGCGAGCTTTTTCAGAAGCGACCACAAAATCGCAGGCCAGTACAAAATTCGCCGCACCGCCTGCACACACACCATTCAGTGCTGCAATGACCGGTTTAGGAACCTTACGAATTGCTATCACCACGCGTACGATCATCTTCAGTATGTCCTGATTTTCGGGCAACTCCTGCTGCAGGCCGAGCAATTGCTCAACCCCCGCTACATCGGCTCCGGCCGAAAACGCACGTCCCTCTCCTGTTATGATCACTGCCCGTATCTCTTCATCAAGTGCAACCGTCTCCAGAACGGAATCAAGTTCGTTCAGCATTTCGATATTGTAAGTGTTCATGTTGTCCGGACGGTTCAGGGTAATGGTGGCGATACTCTCAACTTTTTCATAGCGAATGGCTGTAAAATCCATGAAAGATCTCCTTTCTCTTATCTATTAATGAACTACCCCGCCGAAGCCGGCGGGGTATCATCAAAGACATTTAACGTACTAAGGAGCAGGACAATATTAACCCTGCAAGATTCAAAAATAGAATAGCATCATCATACAGATAATGGTTTGCCTGGGAGGAGTCAGGTATTTGATGATTCTAGTACCACTTGATCATCCTGATTGAGGACCCTGAACTTATAAAGAACACGGCCGCCACCGCGACTGGAAGGCTTTTTGTCCGTCACTTCAGTTTCAGCTTTAATTTTGTCGCGTGGATAAACGGGCGTCTTAAATGAGAGACCATCTACATTAACCAATACGGCATCTGCTAAAAAGCCCTGTTTGGCCATTAGACCGATTCCGCAGCCAAGAATATAGGGACCAGGCGCCACTCGATCTTTGAAACCCCATCCCTTTGCAGCCTCCGGGTCCAAAAATCCCGGAAGATCCAACCCGGCAAGCTGAGCGACAAGATCAATTTCAGTTCCAGTGACGGTTTTGGAACCATCCGACTTATAGATTTTACCAACCTCCACTTCTTCAAAAAACATGTTACCCTCCTTATGGTTTTGTTGTTAAAGGTGAACAACCTCTTTGTGCGTTTCACAGTGCAAAATTGACAATCTCATAAAAAGCCCTTCTAAGAACGGATTTAAAGCATTTCGGTAAAATAATGGCTACGTTGGTTGGAGTTAAGAAAATTTCATTGGATGAATGCGTTAGTATCAGTTTTAGATTATCATCCATCCCGCTAAATCACCCACCAAAATAATCTCCAAATGAAAAAACTGACTTTTCTAGAGTATACAAAAACTTCTTACTAAAAAACCACCACTATATGTGAAACGGTATGTTTTTTATAGTCAGCCTACAAGTCCCTATTCCTGTGATTATATTATCAATAGTTATATGTAAAATAACAGCACTTGTGGTGTGATAATACACCTTTAACAATATTTGTCAAGATTCTTTTTAAATCCTGTAAAGAGAGATATTGGCGAGCTTGCGGGAAAAGATTGGACCTTAAGATATATTCAGGCAAATAGGTGAGCGATAATTGCGGATAAGAAGGGTATCTATAAGTCCGTGGAACCTGGACAGAAGGAAATCAATGAGTACCATTCGAAATATTCAATATTCTTAAAACTTCTTGACAAACGTTCCTCATGGAGTTATTTGATTTGTCAGGTTTTTTGATTTTTTATATCCACTGGCACACTATCGTCGACAACAACGTTTTCGGTTGGACCGGCCTGCGTTACCTCGAAGAGTGGACCAGAATCGCCAAGGCCTTCGACATCACACCTGCTTACTTCGATATAGTGGCTCTGCTAGCTCTTGAAAGCAAGTAGCATGTTCTTAATTATTCTCAATGTCCGTGCGAGAGCTAAACACTACCCACTTTTTAGGACGGCGCTTGAAATTTATCGGTCGACCGGAGGATGTTGTGTGGATGTTCCGTATCTCAACAGAGAAGCGTTCCGGGTTCTTGCTTCATGGAACACTGGAGATCGCCGACTGCCTTAAGCTTATGAAACGATGGAGGCGATAGAAAACTATAAGATAGCCTGCCTGCACGAGCCTGATCGCGCCATGAGGCTACAGCTTTTTCACTAGAAGCAATTATGTTCGGACAGTCGTAAGGAGGCTAATAAAAATCAGAAGTCCTTGTGAAGGAATTACATTATATATTTATCCTACATCTTGCTGCAAACAAACAGATGCTTCATTTGTTTCTTCTATTTAAAGGTTCTTATATCAAACCAATTCGATACCGAATTGTTTGAATATTAGGGGATAGGGTTAAAACAAATGCATTTTTCTGAAAAAGGGGGTAATTATGGGCGAATTTTGGGATAAATTGAAAGTTATTTTAGGTTTCGGGGCATCGAATGACTCATCTCAAGATGCTTCTTCACCAGGATTTGAAGATAGAATACTGAATGCTAATAGACACAAGTTTAAAGTAAAGGAGCCTGAACCACAGGGCAAATAGAGGGACATTCCCCGTATTTTAGATAGCCTTCATATACTTGAAACAATTGACAGGCAGGTGGGTGCTGATAGGGTAAATTGCGCTTGAACTAGGAGAACTCAGTTAAGGTGATTATAATGATCAAAATACTGATGATCGATGCTGAAAAATGCGATGGATGTGGAAAATGTGAACTCGAATGCTCTGCCATAAAAGAGGGGTTAAGCCACGCTTCCCTATCGCGCATACGCATCTACGAATGGGATAACGAAACTTACCTACCCCTGGTCTGCCATCAATGTGAAAACCCCCTTTGCGAAACGGTTTGCCCTGTAAATGCCATCTATAGGGATGAAACCCTGGGACGGGTTGTTGCGGACGCAGATCGTTGCGTAAAATGCCGGTCCTGCGTGTCTGCCTGCCCTCACGGTGCGATAAGGTTTCATCCAATGACAAATAGAGTGATGCGATGCGATTTATGTGACGGCGATCCGGCCTGTGTAAAAGTATGCGAACCTAAGGCAATTCAGTTTGTGGATTGTGATGTGGCAGAAAGTAAGAAAAGATATTCCTCAGCAATGAAGATTTCTTGTGGTATTTAGAGGTTTTTTTAAGACTCTGACTTTTTACAAATGCATCATTTTTAAGAGGCAATTTTAGATAATGGAAACAATTGCAATATTGGGAACGGGTATTGCCGGAGATGAAGCGGCTTTTGCCGCTAAGAAGACAAATCCAAATGCACGTATTGTGCTCATCGGAAGAGAGCCGCATGCGCTCTACAGTGCTTGCGTCCTCGCCGATTATGTCTCCGGTGAAATTCCAAAGGATAGCGTTTTACTCAGAAAAGCGCAGGATTACGAAGATGCAGGAATCGAACTGATGCTGTCAAGACGCGTTGTGGATTGGTCTGCCGAAGAACAAATGCTTTTTTTCGAGGAGAGCAATCTTTCTTATGATCGATTGATTCTTGCAACCGGAAGCAAATCCTTTATCCCGCCGATTCCCGGAGTTGAAAAAGACGGGGTGGTGACCCTTAAAACGCTGGACGATGCTGAAAAAATGAAGACGGCTAAGGGTAAATCCGCAGTTGTTGTGGGATCGGGTCCCGTGGGTATTGAAGTGGCTGTAGCCTTCCAACACCTTGGATGGTCGGTCTCTATCGTGGAACTTCTGGACCGAATCCTTCCGCGAATTTTCGATGTGCCTTTGACGGAAGCACTAACGAATTGCCTGATGAAAGAAGGAATAAACATCTTTCCTAATGAAAAAGTTCTAGAGATTTCCGGTAACAAACGCGTTAAAGTCGTTATAACGAATAAGCGCGAAATCCCTGCGGATATCGTTGTAATGGTTGTTGGAATGGCTCCTGAAGTCCAACTGGCTAAAAAAGCCGGGCTTGTCTTCGGAGCTTCGGGGGGCATTAGTGTAAACGACCGCATGGAAACGAGCATCCCCGGAATATGGGCCTGCGGTGACTGCGTGGAATCAAAAGATCTGGTGACAGGGAAAAGCAAGCTTTACATGCTCTGGAATAATGCCCGCCTTCAAGGCCGGACAGCCGGTGCAAATGCGGCAGGCGCAGACAAGCGGTACTCAGGAAGCTTCAACATCACCACTGTCAGTTTTTTTGGTAATGCAGCTGCGTCGGCAGGATGCCTCGCGTCTGAATTTTCTGAAGAAGAGGTTGATGTTTTTCACAGCAGGAAATGGTGGGGATCCATATGGTTGGTTCTTCAAGGAAATCGGCTCGCGGGCGTTCAGGCAATGGGACGAACTGAAAGGGTGGGAGGACTATTCGGCAGCATTCTGCGTGGCCAGGATCTTCGGGAAGCTGCTTTGAAAGGCCCTCGAACATCAGGCTGGCTCGACATATGGGCATTACAGGGAATTGAAAGGCAACTTTTGAAGCATCTAGCATAACCTTTGATTCTCTTAAGAAAAATCAAAAGAAAAAAGTCCGCCAATAGAAATCATTGGCTGATAATCTGCTTCAAGATCTATAAAGAAACCCTTTCCCACTCCTTTTCCAGACCCAGCTCAACAATTTTTTCTTTTAAGGGTATCCCCTCCTTTCGGTCCCATCCCCTTGCCTCGTAATAGTCATCGAGCATTCGATCCACAGATTCTTTGTCAATCACCATTCCCTTGGCTGGACCGTCGGGAAGCTTTTCACTATAAAAACGCCTGGGAAAAACGGTATCTTTTCTTCTCTCACCTTCCCTGAGATTATATATGCGTTGGAGATTCCAGATCCGTTCTCCTGCCTTTATGACTTCTTCCGCATCCATATCCCATCCCACACATGTCTGAAACATCTTTGCAACCCTGGTGGGCCCCAATGTCTGCAATGAGGGCGGACGAGTACATATACCGATGGAGTTGAACACGGTAATCAAATCCTCGGACCACTTTTCCATAAGGAGAATATCGGCCGTTTTCAGATCCGGATCTATAATCCTTTTTTTTACATCTTCAGGCATGTCAATTTTTTTGTAGAATGCCTCCGGAAATTCAAAGGCTTCTTTGCGGTAATCATCCGGCAGGGACGGAAATCTCAAATTTTCCACGGGACTTCTGTTACGGAGGTTGTCTCCGCCTCGAGTGCTGGTTAAAAAACCAAAGGTCCAAACCGACCAGCGACTCCTGGGATCAAAGGTGGGGATCTCCAACCCTTTGACGGTAATGGCATAATTGTCATTTCCGGTTAATTCCATGTTGGCCCGCTTGGATCCTTCGGCCAGCATATCTCCGATACCCTCGCGTTTGGCAATCATCTCTACTAACTTGCAGATTGTCTCAACATCACCCCACGGAATGGGAAAACCGATTTTTTCTTCATCAATAAGTTTCCGCTGATAAAGCTCCATTAACATGGCGATGGTCCCACAACCTGAAACCACATCAACGCCGAAGCGATGAAAGACCTCTACACATTTTAAAACCCCGTCCATGTCGTGTACGAAGAGCTTTGCCCCGATTTCAAACATCGGGGTGACCTCTATCCCCTTCATCTCAAGACCTGCATAAGGACCCTTCTTTATTACCGCCCAGTGAGCACATGCAATGGGACATGAGGGGCAGGCCATCATCCGGTTACTGTAAAGCTCCGTTACTTTGTACCCCCGGGTTTCAAACCAGTCTTCGATAACTCCGCTTTGAAAATTTTTAACTGGAAGTGCACCAAACTTACCATAGGGCCCTGTTGCAGCCATTGATCCATATTTACTGACTGCCTGGAAAAAGGGGGAATTCATGATCTCCTGCCGCAATTCCAATGCCAGTTGCCTAAAGGGCTCCTTTTTTGCCACTTTGATGCCGCCTTTGCCTCTGACCACAATTGCCTTCAGGCGTTTTGAGCCCATCACAGCCCCCATACCCGTTCTGGCCCATGCATCATATTTGCCATTTTGAATAGCGGAAAAACGGATGAGATTTTCACCGCCGGGACCGATAGCAGCAACCTTAATGTCTTCGCTGTTCCATTCTTTTTCCAGTTGATCTATGGTGTCCCATACGTCCTTACCCCAGAGGTGATCTGCATCACGTATTTCCACAGAATCATTTCGAATCGCCAGATACACCGGGCGATTAGCCCTCCCCTTGATGATAATGTGATCATAGCCCGCATATTTCAATTCACTGCCGAATTGATAGCCGCTGCTGGTGGCTCCAAATAGACCGGTAATCGGGGATTTCGCAGATACATCTGTTTTGCTCGCTGTCGGCATAAAGGTCCCAACCAGAGGCCCCGTTCCGAATATTAGAACGTTATCCGGGCCTAAAGGATCGATATTGGGTTTTGTATTATCAAAAAGTAATTTGGTATTAATCCCCAGCCCCCCCAGATATTTCCTTGCCAGTTTTTCATCAAGGGAACTCTCCTGAATTTCTCCCGAGGAAAGATCAATCGTCAGTATTTTTCCCGCATATCCAAACATACATTTCTCCATTCAGAAAAAGATCGCTATGTTACCGCTTTTTCGATTAATACATGTATTTTCCTTACCGCTTCGCGTCGCTTCTCCTGGGCAGCGTCGTCGGTTTCGACCAGGCTCAGAGCCTCACGTGGGCAATGCTGTACACACTGAGGAGAACCTCCGCAAAGGTTACATTTTATCATGTATCCCTTCCGGGTATTAATCACCGGAATGCCAAAAGGGCAGGCATAAAAACAGGAACGACAGCCTATACAGAGTGCCTCATCAACAATTATAGCTCCGGTTTCAGTGTCTTTGGTAATCGCATTACGAGGACAGGCCTCCGCACAGAGAGGTTCTTCGCACTGTTGACAGGTAAAGGGGAAGAACACGCCAATCTCCTGTAGCCAGAGCGGATTAATCCTGGAAAGTGTGAGATTGAACTCGTCTTCATGTTCAAAAGAACACGCCAGTGCGCATGTTCGACAACCAATGCATTTCTCAGGATCGACTAAAATAAATTTTTTCATCTATCATTCTCCATCATGCCTGACGAACACAATTTATTGAGATTACGCCATCATCCGTTCATCAAATATTTTTTAAACCATCGGGCACTCAGTTCAATGGCCCTGGTTCTGTGATTTTCATCGCTGAAGCGATGATCACCCTTTGAAAATATTTCAAGTCCTTTCGGTTCTACAAGGTTTTCATGATTTCTTTTTGCATGCCAGAGTGGAACCAATTCATCGTTTTCTCCGTGCAACACCAGACAATGTCTTATTCCCCCGATGACATCCATCAGTTTATAGCGGGCCAGGTCTTCGTAAAAACCGTCTTTCAGAAGGGGGTATCCCTCTTCTTTAAAATCCTTTTTCTTGCCGCGCAACTGAAATGGTGTTGCCCAGACTACAAGAGATTTTATGCCAGGATCTCGGGCAGCTGTAAAAAGTGAGATATACCCTCCCATACTGCTTCCCATTAATCCTATCTTACCCTTTACGCTTGGGTGCCGTCTTGCAACTTGAAGTACAGCCTCCAGGTCGTTAATGCGGCCGCTGACGGTTGTGTCTTCAATTTTGCCCTGGCTTTCATTGCACCCCCGGTGATCGTAGCGAATGGCAACGAACCCTTCACCGGCAAGATATTCTGTAATTGCGATCAACTTGGGGCTTTCCTTGCTGCTGAAAAGACCGTGGGAACAGATCACACACGGGGCCTCTTTAACCAACGGCATGTGAATAACTCCTTCTATCTCAAAACCCTCACTCAATGCGGTAAAATGTTCGATCTTCATTCAAGTAGTTTCTATTTAATATTAGACAAAAAAATGATTACTTTTGAAATGTCAGGAAAAGTTGAAAATTGGAAGAGACTTGTCCAGTATTCTATACACATGGCATCGTGCGGGTTGGCAAGGCGTGTCTGGAGATTGACTGTTTTATTAATGAAACTGTTTGGTAATTGCAGCCGAACAGTTTAAATGTAACTTTTTTAACTATTTCAATCAACACGTTGCCTGTATCTTTTTGAATACAACAATCTACTAATCTTGCAAGCCCTTCCTTTTTTTCGAGGGGGAGTATAAGGAAAACGGCCTTGTGTGTCAATAAAATAATTAAATACTCTATGGAAATCCTTGTACTTTAAATTATTAAGCTATGCGATATTAAGGGTTCCAAGTTAAGGGTGACCATTCAGCTAAGCCTCCGTCGCCCTGGTCTGCAACTTTTCAAAGATATAGATGAGTTGCTCAATGCTTCCGGAATTTGTGGCATCTGAAAAACTGCTCTTTTTGCTATTATCTTTTGGCGCTATTTCATTTGGGGCAAAATCATTTCTCTAAAGCGCTTGCAAAAGATGTGGTGCTGATTTATGCTGCTTTTATAATTATTCTAAATGTAAATTCTTAACCGAATTATAAAGATTATGCTTTTAAAATCAAACAGTAGGGGGTATTGCGATGAAGAAGGTTCTCGGTATCATAGGATCACCCAGGAAGTTAGGCAACTGCGAGATTTTAGTCAAGGAAGTCTGCCGAAATATTGAAGAGGATCATACCTTAAAGATGATTCGTTTGCATGATTTGGATATTAAGCCTTGTCGTGCATGCTACAGGTGCATATTCGACAATCCCTGTCCCATCGATGATGATTTCAAAGTGATCATAGAGAGTCTGGTTGAAGCCGATGCCGTTATCATTGCGGCACCAACGTATATACTTGGGCCTAATGCCAGTGTAAAATTATTCGTGGACCGAGGATTGCAATTCTACTCATTTCTCAATCAGATGTATGAAAAACCAGGGATTACGATCACCGTAGCAGGCATGGCAGGCAAGGAAGGATATACAAAAATGGCATTGTCTATTATAGCCCATTTTATGGGTCTTGATGTTAAAGAAAATGCCCAGTTCGTCGGCTCGTCGCCTGGCGAAGTCCTTTTAAATAATAAAAACAAGGAAATGGCGGCCCATTTAGGAAGGATACTTTTTGATGGAGGATACGAAGTCAAGCAGAGAGATCATGTGTGTCCTGTCTGCTTTAATGACACCTTCCAGTTTTTCCCAGATGATCGAATAAGGTGTACTGTATGTAATAATGTGGGTACCATTTCCTCAAATGAAGAAACGCTGAAGGTTCAAATAAAGCCCGGGGCAGGAAGCTGGTACATGAGTTACGATGAAGCACTGAAACACAAAGAAAATTTGCAGTTGATTAAAAATGAATTTTTACAAAAAAAGGAAATACTCAAGCGAATAACATCAGATTATAAAGAGGATGGAGAGTGGATAAACAGCAATTATAATGCGGGATAGTATGGAGTTGAGATATATTGCATTATGAAATCTTTCATTGAACTGAACAGAGAGCTATTCCCCGCTGCATGCGTCGTGGATAGCAAGCGAATAAGAAACAAACACATTCCTTATCCCAACAAATGGGATAAGTGCGTTCGGAGATTCCCCGTAACAAGTTGCGGGGAACTTCAAAAGACAGTTCTACATTTTTCTTCAATTGTTACCAGTTTAAAAAAATACCAGCTACACAGTTCTCCCTGCTTCAAATCCTTCAGCAATGGCCTCCAGTGCTTTTCTAGGTTTCAGGGCATCACCTATAACGTGGATCTCCGGTACGATTCCGGCAATTTCGCCGGAAAGTAAATCGTTGGACCTGGCTCCCAAAGCAAGAATAACGGCATCTATGTCCTTGAGTCTTTCTTCTTTCCCATCCCGTAAAATCAGGACTTCGCCGTTCTCTACCTCTTTGACTTCCGCAAATCTCAGAATGTTAACATCCGCATCTTTCAGTATTCTTCTCAGATAAAACGACGAAATCGCACCCATATCTCTTCCCAGACGTCCCGTTGCCTCAAGGACAGTCACGCGTTTGCCTTTACTGGCAAGTAAATGAGCCGTTTCAAGGCCTACAGCGCCGCCACCCAGGACGACTATCTTTTCACCTTGCGGAATATTACCCTTCAAGACTTCCCATGCCTTTGTTATGTTGTCGTTCACGTCCTTTAAAAAGGTGGGAATGACGGGAAGGGCACCCATCGCATAAATGACGGCATCGGGTAAAATTTCTGAGATCGCATCTATCGTTGCCGATTTATTCAAGACCACATTCACACCGGCCTTTGTCACCTGTCTTTCCATAAAGGAGATGTATTCCTTAAAGGATCCTCTTCCCGGAGGTGCGCCGGCCAGTAACAACTGGCCGCCCAGAACATCTTCCTTTTCCCACAGGCTAACATTATGTCCCCTTTTTGCTGCAATCAATGCCGCTTCCAAGCCGGCGGGGCCACCACCAAGTACAAGAATATTTTTGGGATTATCGGTTAGCAATAATTCGGTTTCTGCTTCCCTGAGAACACGTGGATTCACCAGGCACGTAACAATTTCTGTTTTGTCTGTCATCATACTGTTATTGATCCTGTCGATACAACCCTGATTGCAACCGGTACATTTGCATATATCATCTGACTTCCCTGAAATTGCCTTAAGAGGTAATTCCGGATCGGCAACCAGGCCTCTCCCCATGGCAACGAGATCAGCCTTCTTCGAACGTATAATATCCTCTGCCATAAAGGGGTCGGTAATCCTTCCTACAGTAATAACAGGAACCGAAACGATTTCTTTGATCCCTTCTGCGAGTTCGACAAAACATCCGGACTTCTCATACATGGGTGCAACTGTGGCCTTGTAGGAACCATACACTCCTGCCGCAACGTGAATTGCATCAGCACCGGCTTCCTCGAGGATGGGAGCGATCTTCTTCATTTCCTCCAGGTCAGACCCCCCGTCTATGTAGTCATGTCCGTTCATTCTCACAGTGACTGGGAATGATGCCCCCAGATCCCCTTTGATGCCCTGAATAATCTTCACACAGAACCGAGATCGTCCCTTGACATCACCTCCATATTGATCGGTGCGCCTGTTTGAACGGAGAGAAAAAAACTGGCTGATCAGATATCCGTGGCAGCCGTGGAGTTCAACCATGTCGAAGCCGGCCTCACGGGCTCGCCTGGCGGCTTTGACAAAGGCCTCTACAATAGATTCAATTTCATCGACGGTCAATTCTTTCGGAACATTTCTGCAGACGGGGCATGCGATGGAGGAGGGCGCCACGGGCTGTGTTCCCCAGAAATCGGTATGGATTTGCCTTCCAAGATGACTTAATTGGAGGGCAATCTTTGCATCGTGCTTGTGGACGGCACAGGTCAGACGTTTCATAGAGGGAATGAAGCGGTCTTCCGATATGTTGAGATGATAATTTGCAAATTTCCCTTCCGGTGGTACGTGAACAGACATGGCTTCTGTAATTAGCAACCCCGTTTGACCTCTGGCACGCTCAACGAAGTAGTCGATTATTCTGTCAGATGCAGTACCATCTGTCGTGCCATTGGTAGCTACGGCCGACATAACAATTCTGTTCTTTAGTGTTACGCTACCGATCTTTATTTCTGAAAAAAGTAACGGGAACTGTGACAT
>JAFGPZ010000242.1 GCA_016935935.1 Deltaproteobacteria bacterium | reverse complement strand
GTTTATCGGGCACCCCCGGGTGGTCTCGATAAAGTCCACCGGGCTATAGAGATTCTTGTCAATAATATCCCACCGGGGCGGTATCGCACACGATTTTAACAATATGCTTATTCCGATTCTCGGTTACTCAGACCTACTATTGGAGAATCCGGATCTGTTGAACGACTGAGAAAAAACTCTGACAATGCTGGCATCAATCTGGACGGCAGCCCATGCATCGCGTGATACCATGAGGCGACTCCAGGAATTTCATCGGGCCGATCCCAGGCCAAAAATGGAAGAAGTAAACGTTGCAGAGTTAGTATCTGAGATTGTTGCAGCAACCAAACCCTTGTGGAGACCTCATGGAGAAGTACATTCCGTACCTGTCAAGATCATAGAAGAAGTACTCCCGGATCTCGTGGTCACGCTGAGCAAGTCCCAGTTCGGCGAAGCCCTGATGAATCTTCTTCTGAACGCCCTTCACGCCATTTCTAACGGAGGTGAAGTAACAATTCGCACGTTTGTAAAAGACGAAAATTTCAACCTGGAAGTCAGGAACACGGGAATTGGAATGTCCAAAGATGTAGTCCGGAATGCCTGGAACCTTTCTTTTCAACGAAAGGCGAAAAATGGCTCTCTAAACATCGACAGCATCCCCGGAGCAGGAACAACGTTTACCATACAAATTCCTCTCGAACAGGACGATAACGGGATTAAGCCCGATGCGAAAGTTTTCTCACAAATAGCCAGATCATTGAAAGTTCTTGTTGTTGACGATGATGAAAATACCAGAACGCTGGTTTCGGAATACCTTTCATTTGACAGTCATAGTGTCACCACTGCCGTAAATTCGACTTATGGAATTGCAAAATTTAACCAGAATGAGTTTGATCTCGTTATTACCAACAAAGCAATGCCAAAAATCAGCGGAGATGAATTGGCCCAACATGGGAAAACTTCTGATCGTCGAGTGCCGGTACTCATGATAACCGGTTTTGCACAAATTATGGCATTCCAAGGAGAACATCCCACGGGTGTTGACTATATCGTTGGAAAGCCTTTCACATTACAGGAATTGAGGAATGCGATCGAAAGAATTCACCTCCACAATAAAGAATAGTTGCTGATAACAACTGAAGTTCATTTGAAGCGTACCTGAGAAGTCTGTTCGAAGAAGGCTCAAATATGTATGGTAAGTTTAGGAAAATCACAATATCCGCATAGCATCCCGTCCCCTGTTATAATATCATTGCTTTCTTCCATCAAACACCGACACAACATCTTTAGAAGAAATGAATTGACATACAAACACTACTTCCCTATATTTCCCCATAAGAAAGCAGTTTCTCGTCAAATATATTGCGAGAGAGGCAACTAAAATCATAAAAAAGGGGAGATCATGGCAAAAATCGTTAGAATCAATCACGTTGCGTTTGCGGTTAAGGACATGGATGAAGCAATCATATCCGCTGTGGAGAACCTTGGCGGTGAGCTGATGTTAAAGTTCGAATGCACCGACAAGCACTACAAAGGGGCATGCATTCAACTCGGGGAGAGTATCATCAGTGTCCTCGAACCAACCGATGACAGCAGTTTCATTGCTCAGCACATCAGATCGCGGGGAGTTGGTGTCCAGCACATCGGCCTCGAAATAGATAATCTTGAAGAGTACGTCGATCATCTGGAACGGCAGGGGATTAAGGTCGATAAAAGTCAGATGAAAGACGAAGAATTCCCTGAAGCTCTTGTTGGTCCGAAAACGGGGAATGGCGTCGTCCTCCAGCTCACACAATGGAAAGGGGGTCATTTCGATGTTTCTCCGGAAGGAAAAGAACGGCTCAAGCAGAAGTACCTCAAAGGCGACAATTTACGGGTCATAGATTAATCTCCCTCACAGCTGTATGTTTCGAAAAACGATGTCCTGACAAACGGGCGTATTTTATTGTCCGTATCGTTTCTCTTCCGCATACGGGAAGGGAACAAGATCGTGACGGAGTAACAATTGTAAAATAAATGCACTATCATAGCCGGCAGCCGGGGTTTGACTCCCTGTGGGGACGCCAAAGAGAATTCGTGGAGACTTTTAGACCGCAATTGCTTTAGAATTATGGAGGTTTTAATTTTTCTAAAGTTTCCCCTCCTTAATATATTTTTTCCGGAAAAAACAAAGTTTGAAACCGCTATCTCAGGACTGAATTTCCATTCGCCCACAACTCCTCGATATTGCCCAGTAGTCATCAACACATGGAATTCCTGTTAACGTCAACGAGTAACAAGTTTCAAAGATAATGCCGCGCTATCTTTTCCCATCTGTAAGGATGGTAAGAGATGATACCAGAAAAGCAGGGCGGGAGGTTGGTACAATTGATGGAGACAGGAAAAGATTTGAGGGTAGCGGCATTAAAGACAGGCATGGATGAGACGACGGCCCGCAGGTATATTTGCTGCGGAAAGCCGTTTCATGAATTAACGAGAACACATAGGGTTTTTTATCTGCAAGCTCTCGCAGGTAAAGGGTAATTCGACCTCAGTAACAGAAGTCATCACATTTCTAACGTCATATTTCTCCTTTCCCACCATCGATATATACTCTAATTTACAGATTGAAAGTATCTCTTTTATTTATGTTGGCAAAGAGGGTCATGCCTTATGCGGTCGCACATCACTCTTCTGGAGGATTTTCGATACGGTTCCCCGGTTAATCCTTGCCAGAGAAGAATGGCCATGATCTC
>JAFGPZ010000241.1 GCA_016935935.1 Deltaproteobacteria bacterium | reverse complement strand
CGTGAAGAATCATATCGAGGCTGTTTTCAGGGTTGAGCTTATAAATATAACCCTGCCGGAACTGCAGAATCTTTTGAAAAGCCCCGCGTAGTGACATAAATTTGAAGATATTATGGTTCAGCACAGAAAAACAAAAACACGGGTTCCCAAACCCCGCTGGCTCAAACGAAGCCTTCCAACCGGAGCAGACTATGAAAAGGTCAGGACCATGCTCAAGGAAGGCAGGCTTCACACCGTCTGCCAGGAAGCCAGATGCCCCAATCTCTGGGAATGCTTTTCCCGGCATACCGCGACTTTTCTTATTATGGGTTCCCGCTGCACACGTAACTGCCGTTTCTGCGCGGTGGCCCATGGACCATCAGAACCGCCTGATCCCGGTGAACCGGAGAGAGTTGCCGAGGCTGTACACATCATGAAGCTGGACTACGTGGTAGTTACTTCTGTTACCCGGGATGATCTTCCGGACGGTGGAGCCCTTTTTTTCGCGGAAACGATTAAGGAAATTCGTAAAAAGGTACCTGGTGTTCTTGTGGAGGTTTTAACTCCTGATTTTCAAGGAGATGAAGACGCGCTTCGAACGGTTTTAGAGGTTCGGCCAAACGTCTTGAACCATAACATAGAAACTGTTTCGCGTCTTTATCCATCGGTCAGGCCTGATGCCGTGTACCGCCGCTCATTGGAACTTTTAGAACGCGCGCGAAAGTATAATTCTGCCGTTCTTACCAAATCGGGCCTCATGCTCGGCCTGGGAGAATCTTCCGAAGAAATCCGTAATGCTCTTCAGGATCTTCTTAATGTGAACTGCCGCATACTGACACTGGGGCAATATCTTCAACCGACAAAGGAAAACCTGCCGGTGAAACGTTTTATTCATCCTGATGAATTTGACAACTGGCGGGAAACCGCTCTCAAAATGGGTTTTTCCGAGGTTGCAAGTGGGCCGTTTGTCCGGAGTTCTTATCATGCTAAAGAACTCTATGAAGCTGTATCTTTCTAATTTATGGAGTTTAGATGATGATTAAATCGTCAAGAAGTTCAATAAAGGTTGCGGTAACAGTCCTATCGGTCATGTTACTCATTGCTACTGTCATTGCGGGATGCCGCAGGAGTGTAGAAGTGGCGATAATAACAACGGCAGACCTTCAGAGTAAGGTAGTACCGTATGATACTAAAATAAAAGTAGATGGAAAGGATCAAAAGATTGCAGTCGGCGGACTGGAAAGAATTTCATCACTGGCAAAAAAAATTGAATCTGAAGTTGACTGTTCGCTTTTCGTATCAACAGGAGACGACTTGATGGGCGCTTTTTACGATAAATTCAAAGGTATTCCGGAAATCAAGGCTATGAATATGGCCGGATACGATGTAGTGACACCGGGCAATCATGAGTTTGATCTTGGAGTGGATCTTTATGTAAATGCGATAAAAAATGCCAGGTTCGACATCGTATCGTCCAATCTTATAATCAGAAATAAAGCCCTGTCTCAACTAATCAAGCCATATATTACCAAAGAAATCAAAGGTTTAAAAATTGGCGTTTTTGGCTTAATGACGCCGGAGCTATCGGAAGTTAGTAGCGTAGAAGAAGAGATTAGCGTTGATAAGGATGTTGTTAAGATAGCTAAAGAGATGGTGAACACATTGAAGCAAAAAGGGGCAACAATGATAGTTGCCCTTACACACATAGGCACGCCATTGGATCGTGAATTGGCAAAAAAAGTAGAGGGGATACACGTTATCGTTGGTGGGCACAGCCATGAATATGTTTATGAAATTGTGGAGGGTCCGAACAAGTGGAAAACGGTAATAATTCAGGATGGTGCTTGTGGTGAGAAAATGGGCGTTTTAAGATTCAATTTTAACGGTGTCGTGAACAATCCAAGATGGCAAACGGTAGTGCTCGATAAAAGCGTGGGGAAAGACGAAAAAATAGATAAATTTTTAGCCGTATATATAGATGAATACAATAAAAATCTGGAGAAACCAGTCGGTGTTAGCTTAACCGATTTAGATGCACGTAAAGATACAGTCAGGAGGAAAGAATCGATCCTTGGAAACTTAATAACAGATTCATGGATACACTGGTTTAAAACTAAGGGGAAACATATCGATGTAGCGCTTATTAATGGAGGTGCCTTAAGGGGAGACAGGGTTTATTCCGCAGGTCCTGTAACTCTTAAAGACCTGCGTGAGATTTATCCTTTTGGAGACATGGTGATGGAGGCCACATTAACCGGCGCTGAACTGCTTCAGGTCCTTGAAATAAGCGCATCTTCAATCAGGGTTAAAGGTGATGAATGTTCGGGAGACAATAGGGCGCAGGAGGGCGGTTTTTTGCAGCTGAGCCGAGTGAGGTTGGATATCGACACGACAAATAAACCTTTTTGCGCGGTATATGACGGCAGAGATGTTAAAAGAATTCTTTCAAAGGGGGAAAGGATAGTAAAGGCCGAGATTTTAGAAAATGGAGTGTGGAAACCTATCGACAGAAATAAGGAATATACCGTTTTGATTAACTCATGGCTGGCAAATGGTGGAGATGGATATTATATATTCCGTGGCATTGAAAACAAGAAAGATACAACCTTTTCAGTCGCCGATCTGTTATTCTTATACATAAAGAACAACAGTCCTATTGATCCTAAGTTGGAAGGAAGGATAAACATCAAATAATCCGGAAGTTTCTATAAATTGTCATGTTAAATTCACTACATTTTTCTATTACGTCTTGCTTGACACAAAAGCCCCGTTTTTTTATACTTTGCTGAACTGACAAGTTCGTAAAAAGTCTTTTCGGAGCGAATCGAGGCATTTTGGGAAAAAGATGCTGGTTCTGTGCAAAGAAAACTGACCGGGAGCGCATCCCGCAAGGGGGCGCAATAAAAACAGACAGATTCCTCACCGGGAAGCCGCCTCGCCCTGGAGACTGTGTCGCAATTCCTCTTTTTGTCATTTCGAGCAAAGCGAGAAATCTTAATCCTTAATAAATCTGACATGTTAAGATTCCT
>JAFGPZ010000240.1 GCA_016935935.1 Deltaproteobacteria bacterium | reverse complement strand
TTAATGGCTAGAAATGGGGGTTACTCCAATGAAAAAGACATTTGTAAAAGGTTCCAATTTAATCGGCGTTCAAGCTATTTATCGTAATGGTGAACTAATTTACGAAGATCAACAAATTAAGATCAGCATGAAAAACAATCAGATGTATAAAGCAGTTAAGAAGGAAGAGAATAACAATCAAAGGCATGAAAACTGAAAAAACACCAGTCCTTTTAATTGCGCCCGAAACCGGAAGATTATCGGGGAATATGGGTTCTCTGGCACGATACATTTCCGGTAAAAGCGGCGGAATGGGCGACGTCGTTACCGCATTGAGTGAAGGTTTGACAGAGAGAGGCATCGATTGTCACCTGGCAACCCTGAACCTGAAGAAAAGATTCCAGAGAGAAAGTCATATGAATGAAGACGAGTGGCGTGCTATCCGGTATAAGGTAGATCCTGATAGGGTGCACCTGGTCTGTTCTGCTATTTTTGAGGATCTGCCCAGCGCATATTCAGGCAGTCCCGAATTAAACGCTTCGGAATTACAGTGCGAAGCTGTCAGCCAGATAATAAAGGCAGTCAGGGCGAAAAACAATGGTCGAATTATTATACACAGCCACGACTGGATGGCGGGTGGAGTGATTACCGCCTATGCTAAATCGAGAGATTGTCCGGTACTGCATACGGTTCATAATGTTTTTACCGGCTGTATACCACTTGATATGATGTATAGAGTTAACATCAAACAACTATCAAGACTTCTTTATTTTTCGGAAAAAGGTGGGAAATGTTGTATCGATTGTCAGGCTACCGCTATTAAGAATGCGACATTAATCAATTTTGTAGGAAAAAGGTTTCTTGATGAAATCGTGAATGATTATTTTTCAGACAGACATATTATCCCGCCGAGTGTCAGACAGGAGGTAAAAGAAAAATATTACCAAGGCTCTGCGCTAACAATCATCAATGCTCCTTCTCCCGCCATGTATCCGGAAAAGTGCGATTATCTCATCAGGAAATATGGGCCCGATGACGATGTAATTTTCGCGAAAATGGAAAATCTCATTGAGTTTCAAAAGAGAACGGGACATACAGTTGATCCCCATGCGATCCTCCTTTTCTGGCCGTCAAGACTGGATACATCACAAAAGGGGGTTGAGCTTCTTGAGGATATTGCCAGTAAATTTGTTATAGAGCATGGCGATGTCCAAATCGCAATTGTGGCTGACGGTGTAGGGAATGATCGGACGCATGAGGAGAATCTAGGAAAAATTGCCTGTGCTTCCGGAGGCAAAATAACTTATCACCCTTTCAATGAGAAACTTTCAGCTCTTGGTTATGCAGCCGCAAGTGATGTTTTCGGAGCCTCTCTTTACGAGCCTTGCGGACAGATAGATCAGATGGGAAATCTCTTCGGTGCGACAGCTACTAATCGCGACACGGGCGGTTACCACGACAAGATTAGAGAATTGAGATTGAAGATTGACGGCAACCCTCAAGATGAGGGAAACGGGTTTCTTTTTAGAGATTATGATTCCGGCGGATTATGGTACGGATTGGAGCAGAGCGTAAATTTCCACAGAAGACCCATAGAAATAAGGGAGCCGCAAATTAAAAGGATTATGAGTGAGACAAGAGAGAAACATGATCTGAAAAAAATGGTTTCTGAGTATATAGCCGTATACGAAAGTCTGAATGGCGGGAAGCCTCTCGTTTAGATATTTTACTTAAGGGTTGATGATTTGAACTGCGGGCGCGATTCACGCGATTTGTTGCGGGGGGCTTCAATATTTTAAAGAGGGTTTACAAGTTGCTACGGCGGGGAGGATTTACATCCGTAAGGATATAGAAGTTTTTATGACTCATTTTTCGGGATAAACTAATAAAAAGGAGAGGATATCATGATTATTAAAAAACAATATCTTAAAAGTAAACCTGTATGTAAGGTCACATTCGAATTACCTGGGGAAATATTTAAATCTGCCCTTACTGCTCACATTGTTGGTGAATTTAACAGTTGGGACACCAAAGCTACCCCCATGAAAAAACTGAAAAACGGCGCATTTATCTTAACCATTGATCTCGAACAGGGAAGAGAATATCAGTTTCGTTACCTAATTGATAAGACAAGGTGGGAGAATGCTTCCAATGCTGACAGATATATTCCAACTCCTTACGGGGATTGTAGTAATTCGGTAATTGTTATTTAAACACATACAAGATAGTTCCTGAAAGTCTTGATCTGGCTTTTATACCAATTAGTTGAGTGGTGTAAAAGAAAGCTCGCAATTTGGATATTGAGTTGGCCATCGACATCTCTTAAAAATTGCTTGCTAAAACACAGATTAAGAGAAAAAGAACAGTGGCCTGAGGTATGATATCTCGACATGCAGGAAATTAACACCATATTTTATGGGGGAAATCAAATCCTCTTTATCCAATGCAATCTAGTGATTGCTGGAAGGGATGATAGAAGCGAGGGCAGAGCTGAAAGCAGACCGTGTGATCGCTCGGCCTTACCGTTCAAGTTTGGGCTGCGTGTTTTAATATAGACATTTAGAATGCCACAATCTTCGACATGCCAGTGAAACTGGCCTGTAGCTCATGACCGTTGTATGTACGCACGGTATGGATTCGAAAAGGAAATTTTTTGATTACATAATCTATAAAATCAATTGCGTTCTTTGGGGTGTGCCGTTGTTAAATTTTCAGGGCGCGTATCCGGGTTACATCTTGCCGCCACGCTCATGTTCGAGTACCGCAGGAGCAATTACGAGAAGGCCGCTTCGAGTACGGTGCAGGATGAAGTAGATGAAGCGTCTGCCAAGCTTGCGTTCGAATTCTAGAACGTACTGCCTGTTCATAAAGATCTGAAGCAAAGTATGTGAGGCAAGGAGACAGCCGGTTACTGATGAAAGAGAAATAGGGTATTACTGGTGCTTTCTTGCCTCATTCTTTGCTGCCACTGTGGTGGACGGATAACGGGGTTGAAACACGTATGGTCAATGTTCACTGCCGTGTATCGAAACCTTCGGTTTTCTTATCTATCCCGTGACTGGAAGATGATAAATTTGACACCAACCTGAATATGATGCCCCTTTTGTACCTGTTTCTCGTAGCGTTTTGTCTGGACAGTACGTTTCCGCGCATTGCGAGGTAGTCGTTTCATATTGTTACGCTTGAGTAACCGATAAAC
>JAFGPZ010000037.1 GCA_016935935.1 Deltaproteobacteria bacterium | reverse complement strand
TATACTTCCGGGGTCCAGAACAAGGTCGACCAGCATGGGTATTCTCTTGCCATAAAAATGAAAGGCATGTTCGTAACTTCCCTTCCCCAGGATATCTTTCGCCTTGACACCCATCATCTCTTCCATGCCCCGGTTCCAGACAATAAGCTTCCCCTCCAGATCGACCGCCATGGTCGGATCCGGGAGAAAATCGATGATGTCAGCCAGACGCTGCTCCGATTCCCGCAAGGCTTCCTGGGCTAGCATACGTTCCGTCACATCCATGAAATTTCCGAGAATGGCGGGTTTTTTCTCATAAGAAATGGGGGTAACCGTCTCCATAATCCAGCGGATATCACCCTGTTTGGTTATGATTCTGAACAAATGAGGTGAGGTTCTTTCTCCCTGGAGCATATCAATGGCATTTTGTTTAACCATTATCCTGTCTTCAGGGTGTACAATGCTATCGGTTTTCAGACCGATCATCTCCTCGATTTCATAACCGGCAAAGGACGCAGCATTTTCGTTGACAGCGGTGAACGAGCCTTTCTGAATAATGTAAAGGCCTCCGATAAAATTCTCCCAAATGGTTCGGTTAATCTGCTTTCTTGCACTCGATACTTCACCGCGATTTAATTTCTTAGAAACGGCTTTTTGCGATTTCTGAGTCGTTTTTTTCTCTTTCATGACTCAGGTTCTCCTTTCAATTATCCCGTTGCCAACGTAATTTTCTATCACTGAACCAAATATAGCTAAATTAATCAACAATATGAATCTGTTATGGTTGATTGGGTCTATAAAATCAATATTGAAATAATATTGGTACATTATTGACTATATATAAATACTATTTAATGAACAACTAATTATTGAGTTTGGTTTTTTAAGTTTGTATCTATGTGTGGATCATGATCTTGGGAACTACGTTATTATAGTTTTATTCTATAAGTTCTTAATCTAACTTCTTATTTTCCTCTGACAGTGACAAATCACCAATACGTTATCCGTATTTTTTCAGTATTGCCTTTTTATACACTTCACTCTATAAGTTGTCACGCGTTCGATTACACATGATCTTACAATCGACTTCTGATATTTAATGTAAAGCGACCAGAAGTGATAATTAAAAACTTATCATTCCAGCAATTGCCCAAACTGAATATTCCGGAAATCAGGATCTCATGCACTTTCCCCTCGGCAATGCGGAAATATCATAACGTTTAAAAGAAGACAAAAGTTTATTGTTACACACGATAACCACAGCCACCATCTAAATTGCCCTATCTCCTCCCGCATACAGGGACCGGGGCGCCATACTCCGGTCCCATCACTTTTAAATCGTAAGCTGGCGTTTCAAGTCGCTATTTACAACGAGCTATATCGCCACCACTGCATGAATTAACGCAAAATAATAAAGGACATTGTGGCCGACCGAGTCCATAGAGCTTCGATTTGGATTTGTGAACAAGGTTTCTCACACAATCGAATAGTTGATTGACAATGGTCCCCTTATATAGAACCAAGGATATCTGGGTACTTACCGAGAGTATCGGGCTTTCTCTTCATACTATCCTGGTTCGGAGTTCCCAGTTGAACGAAATGTCCGGAACATTAACTAAGACATTTAACAGAGATTATGTGTATGGTAATCAACAACCTGATGCACAATCGGTTCTGGAACAGTTAGCAGACTGGATTAATTTAAAGAGGGTATTATCCTCACCGGGAAAATGACCCTTCATTCTCCCGGTGATATAAAGGAGGGAAATATCAATTTTTTTTCATGTGGAATATAAGAATATTATTTAATAACAAGTGCTTCCTCTGGGCACTCCAAGACAGCCGTGTCTGCCTCCCTGATCAAATCGGTCAATGTAAATGCATGGGGCAGCACATTGTTAAGATAGTAACGGGCACTTGCCACCTTTCCTTCATAGAAGGTCCCTTCGTAAGCTCCCTCGGGCAATTCCTCAAGTCTTTCATTTGCAATGAGTGCCTGCTCCATCAAGCACTGTGCAACCTGGAGCTGTGCAGACACAAACAGTGCCTTTATCGAATAAAGAGGAATCAATCCTTTGTTTTCAGAAAAGTTTTCATACCAGTAGTCGTAAATCTTCTTTACCTCTTCGACACACTCGCATCCCTTTGCCAGCTTCGCCATCTCTCTCTCGAATCCGGAAGCATTTTTATTTTCTGTTACGAAGTCTTTTATTACCGCAAACCAATTGGTGAAGGGCAGTCCATCCTTCATCCTCATTTTTCTCCCAACGAGATCGTTTCCGTGGATGTAGGAGGTTCCTTCCCAGATTGTCAGGACCTTTGAATCTCGCAGATACTGTTCAACCGGATATTCCTGTGTGTATCCCACACCACCCAAAATCTGTATGGCCTCGGCAATAACATTCAAACTCGCTTCACTCCCATAACACTTAACCAGGGGGGTTAAAACCTCTGCAATTTCACCGTACTGTTTGGCTTTTTCTTTATCGTTCGAATTTGCCTGGATATCCAGATAGTAGAAGCCTTTGAAGGTCATCGCTCGTATACCTTCAACATGGGCTTTCATATCCAACAGCATCCTTCGTATATCCTCATGTTTGATAATGGGCACACGGTCTCCCAAACGTTCGCCGAAGGGACGACCTTGGATACGTTCTATCGCATACTGAGTTGCGAAATAATATGCAGCGGCAGCCTGAGTATTTGCATTATGACCGGTACCGATTCTTGATTCATTCATCATATGAAACATCATGGGAAGCCCCTTTGACCTTCCCTTTTCATCTGGCGGAGATCCCATCATGATTCCGTAACACTCATCATTATCACCAAAATTAAGCATGGTTGTTGCCTGTGCTTTGAGCCCCATCTTGTGCTCAAGGCTGACCGTGGTGACATCATTTTCCCTTCCGAGGCTTCCGTCATCGTTAACCCATATTTTAGGAACCAGATACAATCCCAACCCCTGGGATCCCGGGGCACCGCCTTCCGGACGGGCCAGTACCATATGAATTGTATTTTCACATAAACCCGCATCTCCGGCAGTAATGAACATCTTCGTACCTTTAACCTTCCAGATACGAGGATCATCAGTCGGATATGCTCGAGCCATTGAATCACCGACATCGGAGCCGGCATTCGGCTCTGTCAGGCACATGGTTCCCTGCCACTCGCCACTCAGCATCTTGGGGAGAATCAAATCCTTTTCCTTCTCAGTGCCGAACCTGATAATCAGATTGGCTGCGCCACTTGTCAGTTTAATATATGACAGCAATGCCGGACATGCTGCCTGATTCATTTCAAAAATCGCCTTGTACATGATGAGAGGCATGCCTCCATCCATTTCGATACACTCACTGCTGGAACCCCAGCCATTTTCCTGTAAGAATCGAAATGCATCTTTATACCCCGGTGCCGGCGTAACGATACCATTTTCAAGCTTTGCCCCCGTCTTGTCACCCTCCGCATTGATGGGATTAACTACTTCGCGTGCTACTTTATATCCTTCGTTCAGAAACATATCGACGTCGTCGATACTATAATTTTCCTTAAAACGATCACAGTTCAGCACCTCTTCCGTGGGCAACCATTCTTTCAAAATAAACTGTAAGTCTCGAACATCGTACTTAAATTCCATCCCGGAATACCTCCGTATTTATTTACATAACCGCCACTTTTCAGAACCCTTTCAGCTGGTTTTCATTTTCATGAATGTATCGGATACCCCGACCTATCACCTATCAACCTTTCTCATCTCGCCTATCACCGTCATCTGTAAAGTATTATTTTCCCGTACCGGTTTTACCTATAAGGCCATAACATTTTTGTCTTAATTATATGATTATAATAAATTCCTGTGATCATAATGAAACGGTGTTTTGCAGACTTAGAAATCTGATCTTTAAACGGGCACCTTCACTTCTATTGCGACGGATCATCATTTACTCAGATAAAAGCCTATCCGATAGTAAGGGTCAGAGAAACTTTAATTGTCTGGCCAACTTCATGTTCATGAGAAAAGAGAAGGAGGTTTTATCATGCTCACAAATGCCATTGCATATATATCCCTATTTATCGGACAGGCTGATATCATTTAGCTGTTCTCTCTACTTCTTTAAGATCGTCTCACATCACTTCTTTTAAATCTGAGACTTTCTTCTTAATAATGAGCCTGTATGTTAACCCGGCATCATTCATGGGTAATGTTATTCCACCTTAAAATCTGTCGCCGCTCGTTCTTTTATGACATAGTGGAGTTTCTTTCCTGCGGGATTGTAGGGCAATTCAGCCTTTTCCACAAACTTGTACGCCCGCGGCCTCTGGTACCGGGCAAGCCCCGGATGATTCGCACAGAAATTCTCCATATCGTCCGCTGTTGTTTTCGCCCCTTCTTTCAGGTTGACGTACGCAACAACCGTTTCACCCCATTTCTTGCTCGGGGCACCCGTTACAAACACGTCAATAACGTCCGGATGTTCCATGATACAGTTCTCGACAATAACAGGATGGACATTTTCAGCACCGGTGATGATCATATCATCCATCCGCCCGCTTATTTTAATGAACCCATCCGCATCCCACACCGCCGTATCACCGGTTTTCTGCCAGCCGGGAAACGGAAACGCCTTCGCCGTATCCTGGGGTCTATTGAGGTATCCGTAAGGTGAATGCATCGTTCTCAGACAGATTTCTCCCTCCGTCTCACTGTCTTTCGGACACCAATGCTCGGGATTGTTCGGATCGCCGGGTTCGTCCATATCGATTCGCACCACCACGGCCTCATCCTCGGCAATCGGGCGACCGATCGTTCCCGCCTGTTCCGGCAACTCCCACGGCATAATCATGGTGACCCAGTGACCGTCGGCAGTACCATAGCCGTTCATCACGCCAGGGCAGAGAATCTTCATCATACGCAGACATGATTCAGTAGCCAATGGTGCCCCCATGGAAACGAGCCGCCTCAGGCTGCTCACATCCCGGGGATTTTTCTCCTGATTATTTGTCATCATTTCATAGATGACCGGGGCACTGACCATGTGGCTTACCTTGTACTTCTCTATGTAATCAAGCGCCAGGTTATCGTTGAATGATCTCATGACAACGACCGTTCCGCCTTGATGAAGCACATTGAGAACACCCGTCGTATTACCGCCTCGATGGAAGAGCGGGTTCGTGGCAAGCATGACCGACGTACTGTCGATCGACTCCATCGCCGCATTCATCATGTCATCGAAGAAGATAATCGCGTGATTGAGGGTAAATCCCTTGGGAAGACCCGTCGTCCCGGAGGTATAGAGACCCAGGAACGCATCGTCCCAGCGAACATCCGCTTCACAAGGCGGTGCTTCCGTCGATTTTCCCTCAATAAACTGATCAAGACTCACATGTCCTTCCGGCAAATCACCTTCGCCGATCATGACGTTGAGCTTCGGTTTCTTTTCGGCAAGATCGACTGCGGCAACACATCGATCTCTCAGTGCCGAATCATAGACCAGAACCACTGGATCAGCGTCATCGATGAGTTTGCAGAGCTGACCTTCGGGAAGCATCATATTGAGCAGTGGAAGAACAGCTCTTGCCTTTGCACAGCCCATGTAAACGATAAACCACTCGGAACAATTGAAAAGATTCGCCATGCAGACATCCCCGGGTGACATGCCCAGTTCGATGAGAGCGTTCGCAAACTGGTTTGACTTTTCATTCCACTGCCGGTAAGTCAGTTCCTTTCCCGTAAGCGGATCGATGATGGCGGTCTTGTCCGCAAACTTTTTGAGCATCCTGTAAAGCTGTCTGGTCAGCGTATACTCTTTCTCCCACACGCTTCGCCACACTGTGTAATCAACTTTAAATGCCATTTCATACCTCCTTTTAGTTTACCCCTTTTTTTTGTGTGACTCATGCATAGATACATCCTCCCGCCGAGTTGACTTACATCCACACATCCGATTGTAATAATAGTTTTTTCGATATGCTCGTTGCAAAGTCTGTATTATGCAAATCCCCTTTTTCTCTTCAGTTCATCAAAAGTCACTTTCAAATTGCCCTGATTCAAACACCTCCCTTCTTACATTGCGCCCTTCAGATGTCAATGGCGAAATCCATCGACATCGTCGGGCATAAACTCGGGCAAAAAACAACTCTTCCCCAAATCACCCCTACATATTTCGATAATTATAGGGGAGATATTCTCTTCCAAACAGCTCCCGCATTACCACGAGTTTCGATACCTGGGACGTTCCATCGGCAATTTCTATCGCCAAGACATCCCTGAGTCTTTGCTCCAGTGGAAATTCGTCGGTATAGCCGGGATGACCGTGCAGAACGAGACAATCACGAATCGCGTTAGTTGAATATCTGGGAGCCATCCACTTCACCATTCCTGCTATCTGGGTGCTCGGGAGCCCCTGATCACGCGTCCAGAGACCCTTGTAACAAAGGAGCCGGACCGACTCAAGGATGCTTATGTGTTCAACAAGGGGGAAGCACACGCCCTCAAAGGTTGCAAGCGGTCTTCCAAACGCATGCCGTTGCTTCGTATATTCGATCGTCTCCTCCAATGACAGCATGGCCGGCGCGATTGCCTCAAGAGCCAGAAGAATTCGACTCACATCGAACCCCTGCATCCCCAGCATGAAGCCCCTTCCCTCTTGCCCGATCAGGTAATCTTCAGGGACTTCAACATCATCCATAAAAATAGACCCACGTTTGACCGCTCGTACCCCCATATCCTCATATGACTGCAGTGTGACACCTGGCAAATCCGTCGGGAACACAAAACAGCTGATTCCTCTCGCACCTTTTTCGGGATCCGTTTTGGCGAATACCAGCACAAAATCTGCATCCATCATAGCGGTAATACCAGCTTTTTCGCCATTCAAAATATAACTCGAACCCTTCTTGACGGCCGTTGTTTTCATTGCAACAGCATCGGTACCTGAACCCGGCTCCGTAATTGCAAAGGCCGGCACCTTTCCCCCATCAAGGAACGGCTCAAGAAATTTTTTCCTGATTGTTTCATTGCCCTGTGCCATTATTGCGCTATCCAAATGTCCCACAACCTGAGAACACATCGTTATGGAGCAGTCTCCTCTCGATAATTCTTCACATGCTATTCCCTCTGCGACATGAGAAGCCCCCATACCGCCTTTTTCGGGAGATACCGCCATACCAAGAAGACCCAGCTCTCCTATCTTCTTGTGCAAGTGGCGAGGATATTTTCTTTCTCTATCCCACTGTGTGTAGTAAGGTTTAAGTTCGTTTTCAGCAAATTTGCGCACCATATCACGCAACGCCACTTGCTCATCCGTAAATTGAAAATCCATCTCTTTTCCCCTCCCGCTTGACTTTTCGATACTGAACGTTCGTTATCCTTCTCTAGGCTACACCATGGTCAATCCACCGCTGACACTCAAGCACTGCCCAGTAATGTAACCCGCGCCATCAGAAACCAGAAATGCAATAGCAGGAGCAAGGTCCTCAGGCACAGCGAGACGACGGAACGGAATGGCCTTCTTCAGCCCTTCGCCTATTGCCGGATTATCCGCAGCAACCTGAGCAAAGAAGGGGGTATCAGTTGGCCCCGGAGATATACAATTTACATTGATTCCATATCTGGCAACTTCACGTGCAATTGTCTTTGAAAATGAAATGATGCCACCCTTCATTCCCGAGTAGACCGCTTCACCGCTTGAGCCAACACGTCCGGAGTCGGATGCGATACTTACAATCTTCCCGTATTTTCTCTCTATCATATGCGGCAATATCGCCTTGAAGCAGTGCATGGGCCCCTTAAAGTTTATGTTGATTACTCTATCCCATGTCTCAGGTTCACTATCGATAAAGAGTTCTATTTTGTCCCATCCAACGTTATTCACCAGGATATCGACAGCCCCAAATGTGTCTATCGCTTTCTGAGCCATTTCCTGTACTTTTTCAAGGCTGGTAATGTCAACCTGGAAGCTCATAGCTTCACGACCCAAATCCTTGATTTCTGCCTCTACCTGTTTTGCAGTATCAGGATTTAAATCAGCTACACACACTTTCGCTCCCTCTCGAGCGAGTTCCATGGCAATGGCGCGCCCAATGCCCTGGCCAGCTCCCGTCACAATTGCCGACTTGTCTTTTAAAATCATAATATCCTCCCTTTTGATCTCTTATGTATTAATGAATAATTTAGTACCAAATAAGTCCTCATTAACTTATTTAATACCCCGTCATCCCGTGCCACGAACATATGCAAATTACCATCGGATCAACCGTTATTCCCGGACAATCAGGATGTCAGTAATGGGTATAAATCATTCCCTATTTTTTGACCGACCCGGTATCAGTAAGTTCTATGAGAAGGCCAAAGGCGCTCTTTGGATGGATGAAGGCAACTCTGTCCGGCCCATCGTACATTTTTCCGATGATTTTCAGCCCCTTCTTTTCCAGGTCATCAACAAGGGATTCAAGATTGTCACAGAGGATGGAAATATGATGATATCCACCACGGGGTGCATTCTTCATAAACTGTCCTATCGCACCATCAGGACCCGTTGCCTGCATCAACTCAAAATTTGTACCTCTTACATTAACCGTCGATGATATCTGCTGGAGTTGCGGATAGTCGTTCCGCGCCAATTCTTCTGCACCGAAACAGTCTTTTAAAAACGCTAATGTATCATCAATACTTTGAACCGCTACACCGACATGGTCTACCTGTTTAATCATATCGAGTTCTCCTTTTTTAATACTGTGTCTAGTCTAACAATCACAACGGCACATTACCGTGCCTTCTTTCAATTTTCTCTGCCTTCTTGTTCCACAACATTTCTAAGGCCTTATAAAGATTGGAACGAGTCTCTGACGGCTTAATAAGCTGGTCAATTACCATTTTCCCGGCATAGAGATAGGGAGAGTGAAATTTTTCCCTGTACTCCGTGATCTTCTGATTCTTGAAGGCCACCCTATCTTCCGCCGCAGCAATTTCTTTGCGGTACAAAATTTCTGCTGCTCCCTCTGCACCCATAATCGCCATTTCAGCCGTCGGCCATGCAATGGCAAGATCTGCCCCCATTGTTTTTGAACCCATGGCCGCCCAGGAGCCGCCGTAGGCCTTCCTCACCACGACAAGAATTTTTGGCACTGTTGCTTCAATATAGCCATAGAGCATTTTTGCACCATGCCGTATGATTCCCTTGTACTCTTCCTTCACTCCGGGAAGATACCCCGGGACATCTGCAAACGTGATTATGGGGACATTGAAGCAATCACAAAACCGATAGAAACGACCGGCTTTATCCGAAGCATCAGAATCGATCGAGCCCGCAAGGTATCGCGATTGATTAGCAACGATTCCAACGGTGTATCCACCAATTCTGCCGAAGCCTGTAATCATGTTCCGGGCAAAATTCTGCTTAACTTCGAAAAAATCCTCGTTGTCCATGATGGGCCGAATGACCCTCCTCATATCAAAGGCCTTTCTGAGACCATCCGGTACTATATTGTTGAGTTCTTCGCTTGCTCTGAATGGATCATCACCTGTATCGATCACAGGGGGTTTCTCAAAACAATTTGAGGGGAGGAAACCCAAAAGCTTTTTGACGTCGTCCAAGCATTCCTGTTCTGTTTTGCTTACAAAATCGCATACTCCGGAAATCTCACTGTGGGGCTTCGGACCGCCGAGTTCTTCGCTCGTTATCTCCTCGCCCGTGACCTCTTTGATCACCCTGGGACCCGTAATATACATCTGGCTCATTCCTTCAACCATGAAGATGAAATCGGTAAGAGCCGGGGAATAACACCCCCCTCCTGCGCAGCTTCCGAGAATACAGGATATCTGGGGAATCACTCCGGAACTCCGGACGTGTTCATAAAAAATGAGACTGTAGGTGCCGCTTCCCTCCTGAATTCTCGCGCCCGATGTATCGATGAGCCCTACCATGGGAGCCTTGGCTTTGTCTGACATCCTTTGAGCGTAAGCTATTTTCGTTGCATTCGTCAGACCTATTGAACCACCCAGAACCGTAAAGTCCATGGCGTAGGCAAATACCGTTCTGCCGTTTACCTTTCCGTAACCGGTAATCACCGCATCGCCGTAAGGCCGCTTTTCCCACATGCCAAAGTCGTGACACTGATGCTGAGAATACTTGTCCAGCTCAACGAACGTTCCCTTGTCATAAAAAAGATCTATTCTTTCCCTCGCTGCTAGCCTGCCTTTTTTATGCTGAGCTTCTATCTTTTCCGGACCGCCTCCCAGATCGACCTCGGCATCTATTCGCTCCAGCTCGGCGATTTTTTCTTTAACTGTTTTTTCAGACATTTGGGCTTCCTCCCTCATTCTTGGCGAATAAAAATACTGAATTGACCGGGAGATATGCGTCAATCATGGATAAGCGGATCTGTTATAAATGATCCGTCCACTCTTTCAGGTCGATCCCACACCGTTCCATTTCTTCTCCCAGGAATCTGATCGTGTTTGGCCACAGTGTTCCTTCCAGGACGCCTTCCCGATAGGGCAGCTGCATATGCTGTAGCAGGATTCCATCAAGGGGATAGAGGTTGAACTCCGAACCGAACATGTAGTCATGTCTCTGGCGCCTGTTCAGCTCAAACCACGTTTTCGGGGACACCGTCGAAATATATTCGGGCCATATGCCGGACAACTCTCGAATGATGTTTCCTTTATGCCTGTTGAGCAGAACGGCATCTTCGTCCCTTCCGTCACTTGAATGGAGCATGATGATCTTCAGATTCGGAAAATCAGCAGAAATATCGTCAATATCGGGAATGAGCTGCATGGTGTATTTTATTTTTGTTCCCAGTCCACCAGGGGCACCACTTCCCAAGCCGGTAAAACCGGTATGAAGCTGAATGGGACACCCAAGCTCTTGGCAGAGATCCCAGAGGGGGTAAAACCGCTTATCATTGACAGAAAACGCCTGCCCGACCTGCTGGAACTTGAGACCGATCAGTTTCAGTTCTTTGATGCACCGTTCTGCTTCAGCCAGCGCCTTCTCGCCCTTCCATGGATCAACAGAACCCCAACCCGTTATTACCACATCGGGATATTTATCTCTCATCGCCGCTATCTCATCGTTAGTGTTTGACTTATAAAGAGGATCATCAGGGGCCATCGTCGTTTCCGCATCCCAGCCACAGGGCATTACGGCAACGTTGAGCTCTCTAAACGGCTGCACCCACTCATCTTCCGTAGGCAGATCAGCAGAAATTGCCTCGGGCGACAGGTCCTTCTTCTTGTAAAGGTACTTTTCAAGGTGGACACGGAATTTTCCCAAGCTTCGCCATCCGGTTTTTGTATAGGGATGTGTGTGTACATCAAGAATTCTCGGTTTTCCTTCTCTCCACTTGAGTATCAACTCCTTTATCTCCGGATCGACATGATGAAAGGGTTTTCCTACCTTTACCATCCTGTCCAACCTCTTTTGGTCACTTGGAGTCATTTCTAATAAACCGTACTGTTTCTTCTCTTCTCCCATCGTTATTCCTCCTTACTGAAATATTTTTTACCCTTCCTCAATAATGACGCTCCCCTTATGTATTATTTCTACTCAATCGCAACAGCGATCTCTCGCCGTACTCTGCGGTCACGCCAATGAAGCGGGACATGAAATCTTCTAAATGTCAGAAATTTCATTATCGTCATGATTCGCTCGCATTTTTACAAATCTCGCACATATACTTGATCCGATTTTTTCAGATGTACAAAGAGATCGGCACCCCATAGCAAGGTGGGGTGCCGCTTATGTAGCAGTCACACTTTTATCCAATAACGAGCATCACCTGTTCTGTATCAACATTTTCATTCGGCTTCACTTTAATTTCCTTCACTTCGCCGGCAGATGGTGCAAACACAGGATTTTCCATTTTCATCGCCTCAAGAATCACGAGCTCATCATCCTCTTTTACCGTATCACCGACACCAACCAGTACCTCAAGAATTTTGCCCGGCATGGGAGCCAGAACTTCCACACTCATTACATTCACCTCCAGATTATTTTAATTTTCGTCATCGCACGAGCGGTCCACACCCATCTCAGCGGTAACATGCGCATGTTCTCATGAAACATTTCCAAAGAACAGTTATTTCAGCAGCAGGCTGAGGAAAAGGCCCGCCGCAGTAGCGGTTCCGATTGTCCCCGCAACGTTTGGTCCCATCGCATGCATCAGTATAAAGTTTTGCTTGTCTTCTGACCGTGCCACGGTTTGTGCAACACGTGCAGCCATGGGTACCGCCGACACTCCCGCCGCTCCAATCAGCGGATTGATCTTCTCCTTCAAGAAAAGATTCATTAGTTTTGCCAGTATAATCCCCGCGGCAGTACTGAATGCAAACGCAATCAATCCCAAAAAGAAAATATACAGTGATTGCGGTTTCAAAAAGATTTCTGCCGGCATGGTAGCACCGATACAAAGGCCAAGAAATATTGTTACGATATTTATCAACTCATTCTGCGCCGCTTTCGACAGACGTTCAACAACACCGGATTCTCTGAAGAGATTTCCCACCATGAGCATCCCCATCAATGGGGCAGCAGCAGGAACGAGGAGACAGATCACGAGGGTGGCCAAAACCGGAAATCCGATCTTCTCCAGTTTGCTCACCTTTCTCATCTGCTTCATCCTGATCTTTCGCTCCTCCTTCGAGGTGAGAAGTCTCATAATAGGTGGCTGAATAATAGGGACCATTGCCATATACGAATAGGCAGCAACCGCTGTTGCACCGAGCAGATGCGGTGCAAGTTGCGAGGTCAAAAATATCGTTGTCGGGCCATCGGCTCCCCCGATAATCCCGATAGAAGCGGCTTCATTAATATTAAATCCGAGTAACAGCGAGCCAAAAAATGTTACATACACTCCGAATTGCGCAGCAGCACCGAGCAGCAACGTTTTGGGGTTAGCTATCACCGGGCCAAAATCAGTCATAGCCCCTATCCCCATAAAAATAATGGGAGGTATCAAATCCCACTTATCAATACTATAATGATAGAATACCCAGAAGAGTCCATTTTCAGCCATGAGACCGGTCAGCGGGATATTTACGACTAACATCCCGAAACCTATGGGCACCAGAAGCAACGGTTCATAATTCTTCTTTATCGCAAGAGTAATAAATGTGAGCGCAATTACCCACATAATAAGGTTACCAATTGTCAACTTTGCAAAACCCATCCCGGAGAAAACCTGCGTAAATACACTTAAATCCACCGTTAATCACCCCTTTACTATTGTTCCTTCGCTAATAACAACTCAACCACGACGACCAAATTTTTGAGAGCCTCATTCTTCACCCTTGCTTGTGAGCTTTTCAATTCCACTCGTAATCTTTGAAAAAACATTAATCGCGATCTGCAACAACATAAGGCAAACGAACACTCCGCCAAATCCAACAGTAAATACCTCAAGTGCCCTTCCCCATTCTATCAATTTCAATACCTCCTCGATTTTATATCCCAGGTTTGTAACGCACATTTCCTATGCCAAGTAAACGGTCTCAAGTCCTTTCAACCGTGTTCGGCCACAAGGCACTCTTTATCGCTCCCCACTACAATATCTGACATATTTTCTCTGCTATCCGGCCAACAACGAGAATAGATTATGCAAAGAACAGACCATTCATGAGGGCATTCCGGTATGTGTATGAAATCTAAAGACATTTACAATCTGGAGAGGAGAGAAACAATGCCGATCTTGCTCTACACAGAGTACAAGTGTAGAGTATTCTCTACAAATAAATCTTCGGCGCTAAGCATGACAATCAATACCTGTTGATATTAATGATTTTTTCAAAAGTGGAGTGATTGTTCTACATGTATATTATTCTATACATCAAGGTGATAGCGCCGTATTTTTTGGTATAGTGCCGTCCTGTGGATACCCAACACCTTTGCTGCTTTCACTTTATTGCCCGCCGTCATTCGCAATGTCTCACTAATTGCTTTTTTCTCGGCATCAGCTAAAATCTCTCGCAAAGACCCAACTGGATTTGTCGAGTTTTTTTGTACTGTGTCAATATAGCGTATCCTGTTCGGTAAGTCCTCGACGCGGATCTGCTCATTTTTTACTGAAATCATTGTTCGTTCCAGAACATTACGCAGCTCCCGTACATTGCCAGGCCACGGATACCTCTTCATTAATTCCATAGCCTCATCTGAAATACCTGTAGGAGACCAGAGCATCTCGTCCTTCAAGCTTGACATTAAATAGAATGCTATCAGAGGTATGTCTTCCGGTATCTCCCTGAGGCTTGGTGTCTGGATATGAAAGATATTGATACGATAGTAGAGATCCATGCGGAACGCCCCCTTTTGAACCATCTTCTGAAGATCTTGATTGGTGGCACAAATGAGGCGAAAATCCAACTTTATCGGCTTTGTCCCTCCTACTCGATCAATCTCTCGCTCCTGAATGACGCGCAGAAGTTTTACCTGCATGTCGAAAGGCATGTCTCCTATTTCATCCAACAAGATTGTTCCCCCATTGGCAAGCTCAAATCTGCCCGGTTTGCCCTGCGATCGAGCACCCGTAAATGCTCCCCGTTCATAACCGAACAGCTCGCTTTCAAACAGTGCATGGGGAACTGCGGCACAATTGACCCGGATGAAAGGGCCACTGGCACGTTCGCTATTATTATGAATATAATAACCCAGCACTTCTTTCCCCGTGCCCGACTCTCCTGTAATAAGTACGTTTGCTTCACTCGTTGCCGCCTGAAAGGCACTCTTTCGGGCCTCCTGAATCAATGCAGATCTCCCCACGAGAGAAGAATTCCCTTTAAGGCTTGTAACCTCGTTGCGATAATACTTCAGCTGGTCTTTGAGAACTTCCAGACTTTGATACAGGTCTTTCACCCTCGACGCCTGATGAAACATTCCCTTTCCCAGGGCACCTATTACCTTCCCTTCACGGTTTCTGAGAGGAATTCTGGCTATAATCTGTTGGCGACCCCCCACATAGAAAGGTTCACCTATTGCCGCCTTCCCGGTTTCAATGATCTCGGGAAGACGCGTGTTCTTTATAACCTTTGTGATGTGCTTGCCGAGAGCTTCTTCTCGTGATACTCCATAAAGACCTGCACTGTGGCGGGTTATGAACCGTATGATCCCACCGTTGTCCACTACGATGGGACACTCATAGGGATTATCGATAAAGGCATCCATTAAATCGGTATCTATGTTCCTCATCCAATCGAGTATCGAATTTTCGGACATCTGCCTCCCTGAATTAGATGCTGGCAAAAGCTATATGGATCGCATTTTATGCTCTTCTCTTCCTTACAAACAACATTAATTAAGCATATTTTCTTTCAAAATAAAAGGCTAAATTTTACCTGCATCCATTTTCATGGAAACTGCACAGTTCAAATATGCCCGACCATAAATACTATAAATATCCCTCCCATTCATCTCATTACTTCATCAATGGCATGACCGTTTCTTTTCCTCACGAACCAGCCGAAGAAATGTCGATCAGGGGGGGTTCCTGCATATATTACAGATATCATTAACTATTATTTTTAATTTTCAAATCAAAAAATTGTATTGCCCTTTCTTTATATTCGTGGTAATGCTCCGATTGTTGGAATATCTCAGTTCAAATTATCCTAACAAAAAACAAAAAGAGTCATGCAAGGAAATATTCAAAATGCTTCCCACACGATGAGTCTAGACTCTCCTCACGAAAACATTGGAAAAATAATCTACCAGATTCGAAGGCTTATGCAGGCAGGGTATCTCTACACAAAATAATTGAATACAACCTATCGGGTGAGTGCCCCCCCTCAATTGACTTGTCTCTTTATATGAAAACGGTCTCCTGCCACCCTCTCAAATTGCCAGACAAATCATGGTCAAATCAAGCACGGTAACTGGTGTTATTGACAGGCTCGAACACAATGGTCTTGTGAAACGAACAAGAATTTCCTCTGATCGGAGGGTTATCATCTCGGACACGCTGGCCGGGGTTACGATAGCGACCAAAGGTATCCCACTGACGGTCCTCAAGCTGTTGGCTTTATGACCTACAGGATACTTGTGACTGTGATGACCCTTTCCGGAGAAGGCAACACTTTCATCCGGGAAGCGCCACTGCCCCTCTTCATCCTTCTGTCTTCTGGTGGAACTGCAGGTGATCAGGAACGTGGAGTCGGCAACCAGAATGATTCCCTTCTTTCTGTGTTTGGGCAATTTGGGGATTTCCAGTTTCAGCAGTCCCATAGAATGGCCCTTGAAAACGAAACGTTTGTGGGATTTCGACAAAACCTCTTGGCCCGAGCCGTTTCCTCAAGGTATTGAAGGTGTTGTGAGCCGGTTGGATATCCCTGGTAACAAACCGATAAAGGTCATTCTTTTTTAAAACATCGGCCAGCTGTCGGTCAGAAAGGACGCGCTCTTTGATCTTGATGATTCGGGCTAAGATCAGAAAAACGTTGTATCCTTTGGGACCGATACCAGCGTAATATTCAATCACCAGTGAGATGGAATCCATATCAATGGTGAAAAAGTAGGCGATGAAGTCCTTGTCTTGTTTCGTTAGATGGTTGCAATCCCCGGCAAGTCCCGGAAGGGAAACTTGATAAATCACCATGATTTGCTCCTCTTGTTTAATAATCGTGTTCAATACTGAGGAGGAACACAAACAGGTTAAAATATAAAGGGATTTTCTAAATATCCCTGATTTTCAAGGAGCGGAAGATGCTGATTTTTTAGGTTAACTTACCCAAGGAGTTGCCCAATTTTTGGGTTATCTTTTTTCAAAAACACTGGATTTCCGCTGGTTGTCCCTCTGGAAACCAAATAAAAATGGGTTAATTTCGATTTTCTATGCTCGTAAGTAACTATATTCATTGACTGTATTTAGTATTGAACAGGCTTAAATTGCAGAGCATGCTTCTTCCCCGAGGGGTGCAAGGTACACGGCATATTTTATAAAACCATGATATTATTAATAATACCAAGTCGCGCCGCGCCTTATTGATCAAATGTCAAGAAAAATATGCTTCTACCGGGCGTTTTTTCCATAAATTTTCAAAGCCTACATGCAATTTCCTAACCTGAAATTGTTGATAAATATTAGGGATTTTTTCAGTGCCCGTAAAGTGTCTGGCCCTTCAGCATCATTTCTCCGAGGGGTAGCCTCTGAGACTTGAATATAGCCCTTATTTTAAAACTAATCATACTTGATCCTCTTCCACCTCATCATCCTGTTTCACCCGAATTTCCGCTATAACTCCCGGTGAATCAGCATAGATAGGGCTTACTGAAAAAATCATAATTCGCCAATTTATATCAGGTTGCCCGTGACACGGTTTATATCAAGCAACAGGAATCACACCCTCGAACCGACCTAACCGCTGCCAGATGATGAGATGACGGCACCTCAACGCTGAAAATCGCTGGGTAGCTCCGTAAAGGGGTGTGACGACACACAACCACAGCACAAAAAGAAGCGAAGAAAGAGCTGTCTTCAGCAGCTTCTAATATGCGGCTGGAAGATACTGATGATCCGGTCATCGATGCGGTGGACCCTGCGTTCATATATGGCCATCTGCTGACGGTAGAGTTCATTGATTACCAGAAGGCCACGATACAATCGGGTGGGAAGAATCGACAGGGGTACCTGTCCGGCCATGGTGTCAATATGTCCCAGGTCCCGACGGAGGAACCGCAGTTGTTGACCAATCGCTTTTCTTATTTTCTTTCGACCGGGCCGTTTGCTGCAGGCTACGGCCAGGTAGCGTTTACGGGCCCTCTTCTGATAGGTTCGCGGCTTGGGGGCGCCGTCTGTACGGGCGGTATGGAGCATGTCGATGATCTTTTCCGCTTTCTCTCTGGCTGTGTTCAGCAGGGTCAGGTCGGTGGGGTAGGCAACGTCCGCGGATGTGCAGGTGGCATCAACAATCAGCTTGCCCTGATTCTTTGTCTTTTCTTCAGGCGGTTCCTGGTCATCTTTCTGACGGGAACAAGGATCATCCGGGGGTGTATTATCGGTGGAACGGGGAGCATCGTTGGGTTACTTCAGTTTGTCTCGTACCCGGGCAACGGCAATCGCCTCGTTGATCAGATCCACCGCCTCGGCGGGAAAGCGCTTGCGAAAATAGACCAGCTGTGACGAGTCAAAGGGCGCTTCTTTCTGAAACTCCTGCAAGTTGATGAAGTACTGAAGATAGGGGTTCTCCGTGATCTGTGCCACCGTTTCTTCATCGCTCAGTCCCAGCCGTTCCTTGATCAGTAATGATCCGAAGGCCATGCGGGCTGAATGGGCCGGGGCTCTGAAGTCGCTTCGCAGTTTTGTTACGTAAATCTCCTCTACCAGGTCCCAAGGGATCTGCTCAGATAATTTGATCCACCGGTTGTCTCCTCGGAGGTGACCACTGACGGGCAAACAGAATTCCTCAAATGAAATTTGTTTCACATTATGTCGATACATTAGTCCATCCACGTGCATGGTTTTTGGCCCCTATCAATCATTTTTCGGTCACCAATTAACACGTTATATACACGTAAACTATTATTTTATCGAGATATATTACTTTTTCAGGAGACTCTAAATATAAATTCGCAAAAGAATCGAAATAATATCATATTTTTGCGTGAAATCATACAGGAATTTTAGATATATTTGCTTCG
>JAFGPZ010000239.1 GCA_016935935.1 Deltaproteobacteria bacterium | reverse complement strand
GATGAAGGTCAACGTAGAGCCTCAATAATAATCGAAAAGGTAAGAGAATATATAGAAGGCCATCCATATACTAAGATAGATTACATCAATATCTGCAACACGGAAACTATGGAAGACGTTGAATACATCGATAAAGAATCTGTGTTGGCCCTGGCTGTCTGGGTTGGGTTCCCAAGGCTTATAGACAATTATGTCCTTGGAGAATCTTTAGAAATAGAGTGATATAGAGGAAGACTGACATGCAAAGAGTGATGCTTAAATCAAAATTACATAGGGCAAGGGTCACAGATGCCTGTCTTCACTATGAGGGGAGCATCACCATAAGCAGGGACCTCATGGAAGCGTCGGACATCATTCCCTATGAAAGGGTCGATATATATAACATATCCAATGGAGAACGTTTTTCCACATACGTTATTGAAGGGGAATATAACTCCGGTGTCATAGGCCTTAACGGTGCCGCAGCCAGAAAGGGTGCGGTAGGGGATATGATCATTATCGCCAGTTATGTTTTCGTAGATGACAGCAATGCAAAAGACTGGATCGCAACATGTGTATTCCTCGATGAGAGAAACAAGATAAAACTGAAGTAATAGAAACATTTCTGAGTCTTTAACCTTTTTTTATTCCTCCCTGTCTGTGTGGACAGGCAAAGGAAGGCTTAGAAAAAGAAGTAGGCGCTTTTATATAAACCGAGATCATCTGCGGTTCATTGAGGGCTCCAAACTCATGTTGAACACAGCGGGGCTTTCTGGTATATTTCACCGTCGTCATACTGAAGCGGGTAAGTTTAGTGAAAAAGAACATCAATAAAATCTTCTTGACCGGCCTGGCCGCCATTATTCCCATAGGGGTGACGTTTTACATCCTCTACATAATAATCAAGGCTATGAATAATCTGGTCAATCTAATCCCCTACAGATATCAGCCCGATCAGATACTCCCCTTCCATGTGCCGGGACTGGGTGTAATATTTACGTTTATGCTGATCTTTGCAGTCGGTCTTGTAGCAAAAAGTTACATAGGGAACAAGATTGTAGTGTTGGGAGAACTTATTGTCGGGAAGATTCCACTGGCAAGGGGAATATATAAGGCCGTCAAACAGCTTGTGGATGCAATTGTAAGCGATAAGGGCAACAGCTTCAAGAAGGTGGTACTTATCGAATATCCGCGCAAGGGGTTGTATTCCATAGCCTTTGTAACAGGTGATGCCAAGGGGGAAGTAAAAGATAAAACAGCTCAAGGCGCGATTAATCTCTTTGTGCCTACAACTCCCAATCCAACGTCCGGATTTTATATTGTTATCCCTGAATCAGATGTCATACATTTGCATATGACCGTGGAGGAAGCCTTCACCCTCATCATGTCAGGCGGAATAATTACCCCTCTCGATGAGGCAGAGAAAGCACAAGAGAAGTTGCTAAGGATGAGAAGAAAGAAAAATAAGAATAAAGAGGAGAATAAAGATGTTAATAACGGCTGAGGCAGTAAAGGTAGGACATCCGGATATTGTGGCAGATACGATAGCGGCAGAGATCATTGCAAGCATAATGGATGAAGAGAATAAACTCGGAATGGATATAGATACCATGCCGCACTGCGGCCTCGAAGTACTTCTGGGCAAGGGATTCTGTGTGGTAGGTGGTGAAGTTTCAACGAAGGTTTATGTTGATATTGAGAAGCAGATACGAAGGACGGTTCTATCCATGGGCTATAACGACGCCGCCGTCGGTTTGAACGGCCATTCCATGGGTGTCTTTAACGCAATTATTCCCCAGTCGCCCAATATCAATATTGGGAGTCGAGCCGATATGGGGAAATACAAGGAGATCGGTGCTGGTGATCAGGGGATCATGTATGGTTTCGCCTGTGATGAAACGCCGGAGTTGTTGCCCTTGCCCTATGTTCTTTCCAACAGAATGATGAGGACTTTTGAAGAGTATAAGAATCCCATCTTTGCTCCTGATGGCAAGGGGCAGATCACCATAGAGTATGATGCTGAGGGAAAGCCGTTACGAGTGGCCAAGGTCCTAATGTCGAATGCTATTGATTACCGGCATGTCACGAGTGAGAATAACATAGAAGACATGTCACGAAAAGCCGCCTTCGATTGTCTGGGCGAATGGGTAGATGATAAGACGGAATTCCTCTTCAACCCAACGGGTGAGTGGCAGGCGGTCAACTCATGCAGCGCCGCCGATTCGGGTGTTACTGGCCGGAAGCTTGTGTGTCAGTTCTACGGCGCATACCCCGGAGCACAGCTTGGAGGTGGAGCCGTTGTAAACAAGTCCCCCGAAAAGGTAGACTGTTCAGCCGCCTTCGGCGCACGATACGCTGCAAAGAATATAGTGGCGTCAGGTCTGGCAACAAAATGCTCCGTTCAGCTTGCCTATGCCATCGGAGTTGCAAAGCCCATGTCTATTTATATAAATACCTTTGGCACGGGATTGATATCGGATGACAGACTGGCAGAAATTACAGGAAAGGTTTTTGATTTCACACCCAGGGGGATGATTGAGAAATTTGACCTCTTAAACGGCGATATTTACCGTAGCATTGCAAAAACTCTCTTTATGGGAGACTATATTTGGGAAAACACAGACAAAGCGGACATGCTCAAGAAGGAGGCAGGCGTATAGATGATGAAATATGATATAAGTGACATCGGTCTTGCAGACGAAGGTCAATTGAGTGTCGATTGGGCAAATAAGAGTATGCCCGTCTTGAACAGTATCAAGGAACGATTCCATAAAGAAAAGCCGCTTGATGGTATTCGGTTGGGCGCCTGTCTCCATGTTACAACGGAAACAGCCAGCCTTATGGACACTCTGAAAGCCGGGGGCGCCGAGATTTCCATCTGTGCCTCCAATCCCCTCAGTACTCAGGATTACGTGGCTGCCTATCTCGTGGCTCACAGCGAGATTTCCGTTCATGCCATAAAGGGAGAGGACACTGAAACCTATTATAGTCATATACATTCGGTACTGGATACAAAGCCGATGATCACCATGGATGATGGCGCCGATCTCGTGTCGACAATACATGCTGAACGCCGGGATCTGATTGAGGGAATAATCGGTGGAACAGAAGAGACAACCACCGGCGTGATCAGGTTAAGGGCCATGGCTAAAGACGCAGTGCTTCGTTTTCCATTGATCGCTGTCAATGATGCCAATACAAAACATATGTTTGACAACCGATATGGAACAGGTCAGAGCACGATAGACGGCATCATACGGGCGACCAACAGACTGATTGCGGGGTCTGTCTTTGTCATTGCCGGGTACGGTTGGTGTTCTCGTGGACTTGCAATGAGGGCCTCCGGTCTGGGGGCAAACGTGGTCGTTACAGAGATTGATCCCTTGCGCGCCCTTGAAGCGGTAATGGATGGATTCAGGGTTATGCCAATTGCAGATGCTTCTAAGATCGGTGATTTTTTCTGTACCTTGACGGGCGATATCAATGTTATCCGCAAAGAACATTTTCTTATGATGAAAGATGGAGCCATAATATCAAATTCAGGCCACTTCAATGTGGAACTGGATATCGATGGACTCAGGGAGATTTCTACCCAAACTAAAAGGATCCGCCAGTACATTGATGAATATCGCCTTGAAGACGGGAGATGTCTCTATCTTCTGGGGGAGGGAAGGTTGATAAATCTTGCTGCCGCCGAAGGCCACCCGTCGAGTGTAATGGACATGAGTTTTGCCAATCAGGCGCTGGCTGCCGAGTATCTCGTGAAAAATGCAGATACACTTGAAAACACTGTATATGGTGTTCCCGAGGACATAGACCACCAAATTGCACGGTTAAAACTGGAATCCATGGGTATTGCAATAGATAAACTTACGGAAGAGCAGTTCAAGTATCTGAATTCCTGGGAGATGGGCACATAAATCGAGTCAGGAAATAGATGTTATTTCAATGGCGGAAATAGCTGATATTCATCGGTTTCACTGTTCTGATAATTGCGCAAGAAATTTTTCCATGGAGTTATAGGACAGTTTAACTGTCTAGAATACTGTTTTTGTCCTGCGAGTCTTGACTTTGACCCTTGGGGATGTTATCCAGTTCGGTAAGTTAGAAGTATGGGATTAATGGCGTCAGT
>JAFGPZ010000238.1 GCA_016935935.1 Deltaproteobacteria bacterium | reverse complement strand
ACATTTATGCAGCAGTTGCCCTGCGCTTTCACCTGATTCCATGGCTATTTTTAAAAGGGCCTCGATATCTTCCCGCCTTCCTTCCATGATTGCGGAACTGACCCTTTCCGTAGGTGACATTTCCTCTTTTCGTAATTTCTCGTTTTCGTCAATGGCGGGCTGTGAAAAGCGGCGGATGTATCGGGATGCGTCCCGGTCCCTCTTCAGCAGGGCATCTGCCGCGGTCTTGATATCCATCAGTTCCTGATCCGCCGGATTGGCAATCACCATGGTTACGCCCTTTGACATGGCCATAGCCAGAAAGGCGGCATTCAGCCATTTTCGCTCCGGCATTCCGAAGGAAACATTGGAAAGCCCGAGGATGGAAGGGACGCCAAAGCTGTCGGAACACCACTCCACCACTTTCAGCGTTTCAATGGGAGCTTCGGCGTTAGAAGAAAGGGCCATGACGAGTCCATCTACAACGATATCCTCTTTTGTGAAACCGAGGTCCCTGGCCTTTTCATAGACCTCCTCTATGACAGAAATCCTGCCTGCGGCCATCTCAGGCACACCCTTGTCATCCAGAGGCAGAAGGATAAACATGGCGCCGTATTTCGCGGCAATGGGGAGCAATGTCTCCATTTTTTCCTTTTCACCCGATATGGAATTCAGCAGCACCCTTCCCGGATAGAGGCGAAGTGCCCTCTCTATAGCCTCACAGTTGGTAGAGTCGACGACAATGGGGAGTTCGCTTGTTGCGGCAAGCAGCTTGACGACTTCGCCCATGGCTTTTCCCTGATCTATACCGGCGACACCTACATTTACATCAAGAAGATCGGCACCTTCACGAAACTGTTCTCCCGCCATCTCCTGGATACGGGTCATCTTCCCTGCCCGTAATTCGTCCTGCAGATATTTCTTCCCTGTCGGGTTAATGCGTTCTCCTATTATGGCAACGGGTTTTTCATTACCAAAGAAAACCGCCCTTCTCGGAGAACTGAGCGCGCTTATCGCCGTGCAACGCAGGGACTGCGATGCTTCGTTCTCCAGTTTCTTTTTCAATCTTCGAATATGGTCAGGAGTCGTACCGCAGCACCCCCCCAGGAGATTACCTCCCATACGGGCTATTTCCTTTCCGCAGGAGGCGAATTTTTCGGGACCCATGGGGAACAGGGTTCTGCCATTAACCAGTTTCGGCATTCCCGCATTCGGTTTCGCAACGAGGGGTACCGTTGCGTAAGGTTTCATGGCTTCAATCAGACTTTTCATCTCTTCCGGTCCCGTAGAGCAGTTGCAACCCACCGCATTGGCTCCGAGACTCTGGAGAGTAATAAGCGCCGCCAACGGATCGGTTCCGTTCAGCGTAAGGCCGTCTTTCTCGTAAGTCATAGTAACAATGGTAAATATATCGGTCAATTCCTTTACGGCAATAAGCGCGGCCCTTGCCTCCTGAATGTCTATCATCGTCTCTATGACAAAGAGGTCCACACCGCCTGCCAGGAGACCTCTTGCCTGTTCCTTGAAAACCTCTACGGCATCATCAAAAACAAGATCACCGAAGGGTTCGATAAAATGTCCGGTTGGACCTATGTCTCCGGCTATCAGTCCCCTTCCCTGGCAGGAGTTTTTTGCAATGGCAGCGAGTTTCCTGTTAATTTCAAAGGGTTCGGAAAGGCCATACTGTTCAAGCTTCAAACCATTCCCCCCAAAGGTACATGTATAAATTACGTCCGCTCCGGCATCCAGATAGGCTTCGTGGATATCCTGCGTTACACGCGTATTTTCCAAGCACCAGGCCTCGGGACTCACACCCGATGGCATGCCGCGCCTCTGAAGTTCCGTTCCCATGGCGCCGTCCAGCACAACTACCCTCTTGTTTAAAAGTTCATCTATCTTCATGTTTCACGCCCTATAGATTTATGATCCTCGCTATGGCAGTAACCGATTTTTCGGGAATAAGCATGTGGCTTTCCGTTATTGATACTCCGATTTTCTCCAATTCAAGTATGCGGTATATTTCATCCTGATTTTTCAGATCAAGATCGCCATAGCCTGCAGAATAGCGACGCCGATCGACCTTCTTATTCTCCCTTTTCAGTTGATGGTTGAAATAATCGCACAGCCAGTCAAGCGTTTCATCTGTCATCTCACTCGCCACCGCATCCAGAACGCTTCCACGTGTCAAATTCTGGGAATCAATGTCTCTGCCGATGGCGTCCATAATGCCATCTCCCGCAGTGGCACCTATCAAAATAGCTTCCCTGCAATCTCCTATATATTTTACCAGATCCCGACTGATAAATATCTCCCCTGTCTGGAGCAAAGCCCTGTCATCTGCTGTTACATTTAGAGGAACAAGTTTCCCCGCTCCCATTATTTGAATAAAAGAAAGGGCGTACTTAATATCACTATCTGTCTTACTCCGTATTCTTTCATCAATGAGAGTTTTATGCTCACGATACCCGAGACGTCTGTAAATCCTGTCCCAGGGGACCCTGACATTAATTGAATTGAAGAATACGACATTCCCCACTGTAACGATCCTCTTTTTTGGTATGCACTATAGATGAATTTTGAGCAGGTTGCAAACTGGTATATTGTATAAAACATGCCGTTTTTATTTTTTTCCGTCACAGGGATACTTCGAATAAAACAGGCTTCAGTCGACATAGTTACTGATTTACTTGATATTTCCAGCATGATAGGATAAATAGCATTACATGATTACAAAGAAAGTCTTCATCATTACCATAATATT
>JAFGPZ010000237.1 GCA_016935935.1 Deltaproteobacteria bacterium | reverse complement strand
AACCCCTTTTTTGTTTCTGGTTTCACCTGTTAGGTGAATGTAGTATCTCACCGAAACCTGTAAACATAAAGGGGTTTCTATCCATCGCTCACTCTAATGTCTATTTTAGGGATGATTATTCCCGTGTATATAATTCCCTTTTGACACACCGGCAAGGAAAATACAATGTAAACGGTCCGCCTTATATATTCGGATTGAAAGTCTTTCCGGAAATCTATTTACCGATACAAAATTTGGAAAATATTTCGTCAAGGACATCTTCATTTGTCGTAATTCCGACAATTTCACCGAGACAGTCAAGAGCCTCCCTTATGTCGAAGGCAGAGAGTTCGGGTGAGAGGCCTTTTTTAACAGAAGCTCCGGCCTGTTCCAGGATTTCCACTGCTTTTTCCAGCGCCAGCTTATGACGAAGGTTGGTGAGGACGATATCAGAGTCGAATTCAGCATAATTGTCAAAGGCAAGGGCGTATATCTTTTCCTTCAACTCATCTATCCCCCTTCCATATTTGGCCGATATCCAGAGCGGAGTAATGTCCGGCGCCAAAGCTTTCAATGCCACCTCTCCAAGTTGCGCAGGGAGATCTGATTTGTTTATGACCAGGACGATTTTCCTTCCTCTGTTTCCTTCGATAACCTGATGATCTTCGCCGCTCAATGGAGAACTTCCATCAAGAAGGACCACAATAAGGTCGGCCGATACGGCCTTTTCCCAGACCAGCCCTACGCCTTCCTTCTCAATGGCATCATCGACATCACGTATACCTGCCGTATCTATGAAATGTACCGGTATGCCATTTATATTAATCGATTCTTCGATAAAATCCCGGGTAGTTCCCGGTATGGATGTAACGATCGCCCGCTTCTCGCCTAGAAGCCTGTTCAAGAGGCTTGATTTACCCACGTTAGGTTTGCCCGTAATAAGCACCTTCAGACCATCGCGGCAAAGTTTTCCCTCTCCGTAAGTTGATAGGATTTTTTTCATGTCTTCAGTGACTTTTTTTATTCTGTCGCATATTTCTGACGAAGCTGTAACCTCGATATCATCATCGGTAAAGTCGATGGCCGTTTCCAAAAACACAATTATTTCGATTAGTGATTCCCTGATTGTGTCTACTTTTTCTGATAGTTCCCCCCTCATGTGGGATAAAGCAAGGTTGATCCCTCTCTCAGTCTTTGCGGAGATTATATCAATGACCGCTTCGGCCTGTGACAAATCGATGCGACCATTCAAAAAGGCACGTTTGGTGAATTCGCCTGGTTCAGCGGGACGCGCTCCCGCCCTGATTACCTCACCCAGGACGGTCTCAAGAATAAGAGGTCCTCCGTGGCAGTTGATTTCCAGTGTGTCTTCTCCCGTATATGAATGAGGGTTCCTCATAAGTGAGATTAATACTTCGTCGATGGGTTCGCCGGTGTGGGAAGATATAACGGTTCCGTGATAGAGATGATGGGTTTGAAAGAAAGCTGTGTCTTTCAAGGGTTTGAACAGAAGATGGCAGATTTCTTCTGCCTTCTCTCCACTAACCCTGATTATTCCGATTCCTCCGGAACCCCTTGGGGTCGCTATTGCTGCTATGGTATCTTCTGTTGACATGCCGATGGATTTGACTTGCTCGCTAACGTCTTGCTGCTGTGGTGGAGACTTTTACGATAACAAAGGTTGATGAATGAATGCCCGCTCACGCTACAACATTCCCCCATCCTGGGGAAAGCCGGCAGTTTGTCCTTCGTGTGGCACCTGCTGCAGTGGGGAAATTATCCTTTTTTGGTCGGTATAATAATGATCTTCCTGAAATTTCCCTCTCCGCGACTCTTGGTGGTAAGGTCTTTATCCTTTTGCAGGGCCAGGTGAACTATTCTGCGATCGTGGGCATTCATGGGATTAACGGTAACCGGTTTTTTAGTCCGTTTGGCCTTTGCCCCCAGCTTTTCTGCTAACGCAACAAGGGTATTTTCCCTCTTTCCCCGATAACGTTCCGTATCGAGAACGATCCTCTTCCGCTTCCTCCCGTTTTTGCCCAGTGCCTTGTTTAATATATACTGCATCGCATCGAGGGTTTGTCCGCCCCGCCCGATGATTAGTCCGCTTCCATCCCCTATTATATTGAGAGTAACATATTCCGTTTTTTCCTCTATCTCCACAGGAAAGTCGAGATTCATCAGTTTTAGAATTCCTTCGAGTAGCTCCTTTGCCTCTACTCCCGCACTCTCATCATCCACTGTCTCATTTAGAAAAGCAGCGTTCCCCTGCTCGATTTCGTTATTAGTCTCCGGAGGGTCCTCCTCCGTCCCCATATCAAAAGACATGATACTTGCCCTGATCGATGCCTTTTTTGCTCCCATAAATCCAAGGAGGCCGGAAGATCCCTCTGCTATTATCTCTATATTCAGTTTTTCTCTCGGTACATCGAACTCTGCGCAAGCCTTTCCAATTGCATCATCAATATTTTTACCTTCAATCTCTATTGTTTTGTTCATGTATGTTTCCTCTTATTAAGACGATCGCTTATTGATGTAGTACTGTTGTCCAATACTAAGAATATTATTGAACAACCAATAGATTACAAGCCCTGATGGGAAACTCAGGAACAGGAATGTGAAGATTACCGGCATCCACATCATCATCTTTGCCTGCAGCTCATTTCCGCCTGGAGTGGGGCTCATTCTCTGCTGGAGGAACATCGTGGCGCCCATGACAATAGGTGTTATATAGTATGGATCCTTAGCCGACAAATCCTGTATCCAGAAAAAGAGCGGCGAATGCCTGAGTTCGATTGAATAGAGAAGAGCCCTATACAGCCCAAAAAAGACGGGAAGCTGGATCACCATGGGAAGGCACCCGCTCATTGGATTTACCTTATGTCTCTTGTACAAGGCCATGGTTTCCTGCTGCATCTTGACCTTGTCGTCCTTGTGTTTATCTCTCAAGGCTGACATCTGCGGCTGAAGTTTCTGCATCTCCTTCATGGACTTGTAGCTTATATTGCCCAAAGGCCAGAATAGAATCTTTACCAGTATCGTTAGAATTATAATCGCGACGCCGTAATTGTGGACATACTGGTAGATAAACTTCAGAACATATAAAAGCGGGAGGGCAAGCCATTTGATCCATGAACCAAAATCGATGGAGTTTTCAAGCCCCACGCCTTCGGCTTTAAGGATACTGTAGTCCTTGGGGCCAAGATAGAGTGTATACCTGAAAACACCCGATTGTCCCGGTGGAATTGTAAGTTTCGGACCTTCAAGACCAACGGAAATGAGATTTCTGCTGTCTTTTGAAACGACAAAACTGCTGAGTGTAGGTTGCTCCGGTATCATGGATGCAATAAAATATTTCCTCTCAAACCCAACCCAGGAAACGTCGGGCCCAATGCGCTTTTTCTCTTTCAGTTTCTTGGGATTTTCCGTATCAAGATCCCCCTTGATATATGATACCGGCCCAACGTGGCTGTATCTATCCGTATCCGCATCAGGGTCGAAGGACCAGTTCCAACTCAAAAAAGCGTTTTCATTTAGAGTGTTGTCCGTCAGATTATATACCTTCATATCCAGTTCGAATGCATATTTATCGGAATAGAAGGTAAAGACCTTGTCTATTCTGATCTTGCCCTCGTATGACCAGGAAAAGGTAAGCCTTCGCGTATCGATGCCACCAGTAAGATCGATTGAATAAGCGTCCGCCTCGTATATCACATCCGCAGGAAGATCGATGCTTGAATTAGGAAAGCTTGTAACAAGGGGCTTAAGCATACCTTCCTTCACGTCAACAAATTCTACAAGTTCTGCATCCTTTTCAACCGACTCTCGGAAGTTCTTTAACTTAAAAGATTTCAGGCTCGCACCCTGCGAACTGAAAATCGCTGTATAAAGCGGACTTTCAACGGTAATATCTTTCCCCTTATTCCGATAATCACCCTTTTCCGTCAACGATTCCTGTTGAACGATTATCCGCCTTGTATCCTGTTGGGGTGTAACCGTGTCCTCTGCAGTAATAGTATACCCACCGCTTCCACGGTCAGCAGTTTCTACTTCCGCCGTCTGAGTAGCCGCAGGCTTCTGCGGATATTTTTTTGCAATATAGTATTGATACCCCATCATTAATGCTAATGACAGGATAATGGCAAGGAATGTCCTTTTGTCCATTTATCCTCCGTCTTGTAATTCATTAACTATTTTACGGGATCGTATCCGCCGGGATTAAAGGGATGGCAGCGAATAATACGTTTCAAACTCATAATGCCTCCCTTGAGTGGGCCATAGAGCGTAATGGCCGTAGCGGAGTATTCGGAGCAAGAAGGTAAAAAACGGCAACTCTGTGGGAAAAGAGGGGATATGAAAAATTGATAAAGCCTTATGAAGAGAATAAATATCTTCCCCAAAATTTTCATATACCCTGACCCCTCACAAAGAGTCTTTCCAACTCTTTGCATACATCCTCACATTTCATGGAAGATATATCTTTTTTTGCCACGATCACTATGTCTTTCGAACCAGGCAGGCTGTCTTTTCTTAGCCTGAAAAATTCTCTTATGAGACGTTTGATCCTGTTTCTCGTAACTGAATTCCCTACCCTTTTGCTGACCGCTACTCCCAGCCTCGTCTTACCCGATTGATTATTCCCCAGTATGACAACGAAATTACCGGAGCCGATACGACCACCTTCCTTATATATCCTCAGGTAGTCCCGTCTCTTTGTTATCCTTTCATCTTTACCAAAGGATTGCTTTCCCATTTCACATGCAGGCAGATTTACGTATGTGCTCCCCCCTGCTCTGTCCATTGAATATTATACGGTAAGCCTTCTTCTGCCCTTTGCTCTTCTTCTGTTCAGGACCTGTCTGCCCCACCGTGTCGCCATTCTGGTTCGGAAACCGTGTTTCCGCTGCCTTTTGGTATTACTTAACTTAGTCAAATTTTTCTTCATTAGTCTCGAACCCCACTTGAAATCTATAAGTGGGATAATTGACCATAGTTGATACATTTTGTCAAGTCGTTTGACTTATCGCCTGAAAAAAATATTGACAATCTCCAAATCCCTGTGATAGTTACGACTCTCGATTTTTGATTCTACGGGGCTGTAGCTCAGCTGGGAGAGCGCTTGAATGGCATTCAAGAGGTCAGGGGTTCGATCCCCCTCAGCTCCACCAATTAGATTGGTAAATTAGTCTGCTGGAGATCAATCCCCTCATTAAGTAACCCCTGATTTCGATAGTGGACACCACACTGAATATTCCAGATCCCGGGAAAAAGAATAAAATGCCAAACCAACTCTATGTCTATACCGGTACTGGCAATTCTCTATGGATTGCTCGTACCCTCGCAGAAGAACTTGGTAATTCCGATGTAATCCCCATGTCCTGTAATCACAGAGAATCAATTGTGATCCCTTCGGAGGCGCTGGGCATCATCTTCCCTGTCCACATATGGGGACTTCCCCATCGGGTGATTGACTTTGTCGATACGCTGGCCAAAGACACGCCCAAGTACTATTTCGCCATTGCCGTCAATGCCGGGCAGGTTGCCGCTACCCTCTTACAATTAAAAAAACTGATGTCCTCCAGAGGATTATCTCTTTCATCAGGATTTGAAATAGTAATGCCCTCCAATTATATCCCATGGGGTGGGCCTGGCCCGGAAGAAAAACGCATGCGGAAAATAAACGATGCCAGGAAAAAGATAAAAAATATCTCGCCGGTTATTGCAAAAGGCGAGAAAAGACCAGTTGAAAAAGGGCCTTTATGGCAAAATATTTTGTTTTCCTTGTTTTATAAGCTTTCCTTTCGATATGTGCATTCTATGGACAGGAGTTTCTGGACCGATGAAAAATGTAATTCCTGTGGAATCTGCAAAACAATATGCCCTTGCGACAACATAGAACTCAAAGATGCCAAGCCCCTGTGGTTGCACCACTGTGAACAATGCCTTGCCTGCATTCAATGGTGCCCGCAGGAGGCAATCCAGTTTGGCAAGAAGACTGCCCGTTACGAACGATACCACCACCCGGAAGTGAAACTGCAGGATATGATGGACGTGGCAAGGCTACATAAGAAAATAATCTCTTCTAAATGTCCTTAAACAGACGGTTTGACGGGGATTTTGCCAATTCATCCCTGAAGGCATGCAGTATCTCGGAGAGGGCCTTCGACTCATCGGTTCGGGCCGCCGGGATCTCGTCCGTTCCACTGTCTTCGAGAGAATCAATAACGAACCTTACGGTCAGGGTGCCGATGTCGCGGGCGGGTTGATAGCCCGGTTCCTTATACTCCCCGGTCTGCGTGTCGGAGACGATCCCGCATGCGGTCAGCTCATAGAGTATCTGGTGCACCAGACGGATTGGAATCTCAAGTCTGTGGGATATCTGTGTGGCCGTAAGCGGCTTTCCCCCCTCTGCAAAGTTCGACACCAGCAGGTGTGCAATCTGAAGTGAGAGGAGACGCTTGAAAGAATTGCTGATTTTGAGGGAATCCGGCTCAAATTCATAGGTGTCGACATTCTGGTGAGCGAAGGAAAATTCCGCCCCAAAGAGAACAATCAGCCAGCTCAACTGCAGCCAGATCAGGAAGAGTGGCAATGCCGCAAAACTTCCATAGATGGCATTGTATTTCGCGGCCCCTACCTGGAAGGTGATGTAACCGAACTGGACGATCTGGTAGATGGTCCCGGCAATGATCCCGGCGATGATACCTGACTTAAAGTTCACTTTTGTATTGGGCATGAAGATATACAGAAATGTGAACAGGACCCAGATAATGCCGTAGGGTAGCGCCTTTAGCACGAAGGAAATCAAGGGACTGAATATCCCCAGAAGGGCAATCTTCTCCATAATCAGCCTTACCTGGGTTTTGATGAAGACCGTTACGCTGCTCGAAAGAATCATGAGAATAGGGCCGAGGAGCATCACGGAAATATAATCGCTGAATTTTCTTCCCAGGCTTCTCGATTCCCTGATCCCCCAGATATCATTGAAGGAGGTTTCGATGTTCCCGAGAACCTTGATGACCGCCCAGAAGAGAACGGCAACGCCGATACCGGCTATGAGACCTCCCTTAGTGTTTGCGAGCAGTGAATGGGCAAAGGTAATGACACGCGTGATTACCTCTTCCTGCCCCTGAAACTGTTCCAGCAGTTGCTGCTCGAGGAGCCTTTCGAAACCGAACCCCTTTGCGATGCCAAATGCCATTGCTGCCACAGGAACAATGGATATCAGTGAATAGAAGGTCAGGGCCGACGCCCGAAGCTGGCATTTATCCTCACCGAACCCTCGTACAGAAAGAAGAAAAATTCTTAATTGTTTGATTAAGAAGGATTGCTTTCGCGGCAGGTCCTTCAGACGGACCCTCCAGACATCACCCCTCAGGAAATCGATGAAACGTGATAGGGCACCCCGGATATTCTGCATCGATTCTTCCTTTCAAAAAAGAGTCCAGCAGAGAAGTCTCTTGTGTCTGTTACTGTTTGAGCCTTGTTCAGTGAATCCACCCGAATTAAAGGGATAATATACTCCCAGAATTTTTTGTCAAGGAATTTATTTTCCTTGCTTTTCACCTCAGATCGAGAATAAAAATGGGGATAGAACCAACAGGAGGAGCGGCCCGGGTAGAGCCGGTGGGACGAATGCATATAATCATCGACGGATACAATCTTATCAGACAGTCAGATTCACTGAAGCGCTTTGAGAAGCTCAGTCTTGAAGAAGGGCGCAATGAGCTGATACGGAGGATGGTGAGTTATAAACGTTTGAAAGGGCACAAGATTACCATCGTCTTTGACGGATGGATAGGCGGTTCTCCCAATGAGGAGCGTACGAGAGAGGGCGGCATCACTGTCATGTACTCCAGGCAGGGCGAGAAGGCAGATGAAGTAATAAAAAGGCTCGTCCGGAAAAAGGAAGGTGAAGAAGTAGTGGTAGTTACCTCCGATGGTGGAGTTGTCTCAGCCATTTCCCGAACATCAGGGGTAACGATTTCCTCCCCAGAATTCGAAGATAAGGTACGGATGGAAGAAGAGGAAGTCCTTCTCTTGGAAAAAGGAATGCTTACAGAGGAAGACGAGAATGATTCCCTGCCCGGCACCAGGAAGAAGGGACCCTCTCGAAGAATATCAAAAAGAGAGAGGCTCAGGCAGAAGAGATTCAAAAAATTATAAGCACATATAAATCAAGAGACGTTCCAGAACAAGTTTTGGATTTATCCCCTTTGTCTTCAACTCCAGGTCACAGTCTAACAGTCTTTCCATATACCCCAAAAGCCCATCACAGGAATAACGCATACTGTTTTTAAGATTATTATAGACGACATAGGGGTGTTGTCCCGCAAGAAGATCACTCTTTTTGCCCATCTTTTTGGCCAGTTCCTTCACTCCCGGATAAATCATGTTCTGAAAATCACTGTAACGCATGTTGGATCGGAAGGAGGTTATCGGCTCCTCTTTCAAAATAATCTTTCCCTGAAGGAGAAACCTTACCTCTCTGATAATCATGGACAGTATGACCATGTGGTGAACTCCCTGATTGAGCAGATCGTTGAGTGTCACAAGCGCCTTCTCTATGTCCTTTTCTACAATTGCGGCTGTGAGATCGAAGATGGAATCTTCGGCCGATTTTCCGATGACTGCGTCAATGTCTCTCTTGTCTATTGTATTTCTATCGCCCGCATAGGTGATTAGTTTTTCCACCTCTTTTTGTGACATTCTAAGGTTGAAGCCTGTCCTGCTTCCCAGTGCCTGCAAGGCCTCCGATGAGAATCTTTTCCCGCTTTTTGCCAGCGCTTTTCCTATCTCTTCCATGAGTATATCCCTCTGAGCGCCGCTTTTTGGTTTTACTACGGGAAAGGTAATTACCGCTCCATTTTTTGAGATTACCTTGAAGATTTTTTTCTGCTTGTCGACGTTGCCTGCGGTAAGAACAAGGGTGTTTCCGGATGGAATTGCGCCTGCAAAAATCTCCTCCAGCCGATCGGTATCATTCCCGCTGAATTTTTGCTTCACATCGAGTTTTAAACAGATAGAGATGATTTCGGGCAGCCAGTCTTCCCGTACTTTAGCAGTGCCCCCCTTCTCCAATGATTGCCAGTCTCTGTCTGAGATCTTTTTCCAGCCACCTTCCGCAAGATCATAGAGTGACCATCCAGCAACATCCAGAAACGCCATAAAGGCATTTACTGCCTTTCTGTCATCCTTTCCAATGTTCTCGGTAATATCTTTTATCAGCGAAGCTGCTGACTTCTTTGAGTGAAAAATACGCGTGCTCTTTACGGCAACGACCTTGTTGCCTGCAAGGAGAGGAGGAGTCATGATGGACTCACATATGGCATATATGTCTTCATTCTCTCCATCCATCACAAAGAGATTGAAGTCCCTGTCATTCTTGGGAAGAAGGTTATCAACTATCTGATCGAGGGCATCATTTATCAGGAATTCTTCCTCTCCATAGATAAGATAGCAGGGTGAAACTTTGCCGCTCTTTATTTCATTAACAGCCTGTTTGAGCGTTATTTGCATCGCCGGAGGTTTCTCTTAAAAAATCTATGGGCACTTGTATGCGCGTCCCTGCCCTGTATTGACGGGAAGAATAAATATGTCAAGATTACTCAAATAATAACATATCTCTCGATGTGCTTTACCACCTGAACGGGGTCATCGATGACCTGTATCAAATCGAGATCGCTTTCAGAGATCTTTTTTGCCTTCAACATGGTATTTT
>JAFGPZ010000236.1 GCA_016935935.1 Deltaproteobacteria bacterium | reverse complement strand
ATTACTACCAAAATCCTGAGATATCTGTCCGGTCCGACGAAATCATCCTGAAATATGATAAGGGAAATATTGTCATCGTACAAAGACAGAAGGATCCATTTTCACAACATGTTGCTAATAAAGATGAAAGAAGTGTTACTTTGAAGTTATCATCTTTGGTTAATTAAAATGCAATTTGTAAGAAGAAACACTGTGTTTACATATATCGTACCACTGTCTATATGGAATGGCAATAAATGCTCCTTTAAAGGTATACCATCCACGAACGATAGCTTCAATGGTGACAGGCTTAGACTGATGAACCTACCGTCGTTCTCATCCAACCAATAATAATGGTTGAGCCGACACGAGAGGTCAGTGCCAATCCAATGTTCAAGAAGCCTGTAATTGGGGTAATCCGATCTGTCTAAAACAAGATCACTTAATAAGAATAGGTCCGCAGCCATGTTTAAAAATAAAAAAGTGATTGTCATAATGCCAGCCTACAATGCGGCTGAAACCCTCAACAAGACCTATAACGAGGTGATGGATCAAGGCGTCGTAGACCTCGTCATAGTGGTCGATGATGCAAGCTATGATGAAACTCCCTCAATAGCCAAAACCTTGCCAAACACAAAAGTCTGTATTCACCCGTACAATCAGGGATACGGTGCAAATCAAAAAACCTGTTACAACCTGGCACTAGAAGAGGGAGGAGACATTATTATTATGGTTCATCCCGACTATCAATACACGCCGAAACTTATACCGGCCTTGGCATCGATGATAGGAAATAATCTTTACCATTCTGTTATATGTTCAAGAATTCTGGGTGGATATGCCATTAAAGGAGGAATGCCTATATGGAAATACGTGGCGAATCGCCTTCTCACTTTTGTGGAGAATTTACTGTTCGGCGCAAAACTTTCCGAGTATCACACGGGATATCGTGCTTTTTCTCGGGAGCTTCTTGAAAAACTGAATCTTAGTTTGAATTCCGATGATTTTGTCTTTGACAATCAGATGCTGGCTCAAATTTTGTGGCGTGGTTACACAATTGCTGAGGTAAGTTGCCCAACATTATATACTGCCGATTCTTCATCCATCAATTTTCGCAGAAGCTTGAAATATGGGATCGGCTGTATTTCAACCGCACTGGAATTTCGCCTTTCGAGAATGAAAATCATCCGTTCGCGGCTTTTCCCGGTGAGTAAATGACCCTTTCCCGAAGCAACCGATTCGACGATTTTTTTGCGGAAGACACCTATGTTTTCCTAAAGAACCTGCTCTACAATTACCTGTTAAGGAAACGGGCGATCAGAAAATGTAGACAGGGACCTCACGGCGATCTGATCCTCGAAGTCGGAAGCGGAGTTTCTCCGATGGTGACCGATTCTGATCGCATCGTCTATTCCGAACTGTCATTACCGGCTCTCCGGATGCTGAAAAAGTGCCAGGGAAGGGGGTTCTTCGTCGTAGCCGCCGCCACCCATCTTCCCTTCAAAGAGAGTTCCTTCGCGGAGGTTGTCTGCTCCGAAGTCCTGGAGCACCTTCCGGAGGATCGTCCAGCACTCAGGGAGATGGCGAGGGTGCTGAAGACCGGTGGTAGCCTCATCCTGACCTTTCCCCACCGACGGAGGTATTTTGCTATTGACGATCGGTTCGTGAGCCACTTCCGCCGCTATGAACTCACGGAAATGGAGGAACATCTTCGAGAAGCAGGTCTGAATCCTGTAGAGATAAGGAAAGTGCTCGGACCTCTAGAAAAACTGACCATGGTGGCCGTCGTCTCGGTCGTCACTGTCTTGCAGTGCTTGGCAGACAAGAGAGAGGTCAGGGAGAAGGCCATGACGTGGAGGTTCATCCGATTCTTGTTCAAATGGTGCAACCGTCTTTACTGTGTGCCGATCTGGCTTGATGCCCGGATTTCCCCCCGTTCTTTGGCGGCCGTGATCCTGATCCGATCGGTAAAATGAATGACTCTGCATGGATGTACTGATAAAGATTCCCCATCGGGAAGACCAGCTCTGAGCAGCATATGAGCAAAAGACCGAGTATGAAACGCTATACTAGTTCAGGGGAAAATGAATGTGATAAATAATAAAGATTATTTTTTGAAGACTATCGATCAATATCGAGATGCCTCCGAATACACTGGCGAGTTGTACCAGAATATCGGAAAGTATTTGAATAATCGTCTTTGCGGGAGAGTTATTGATTTTGGAAACGGCGGCGTCATCAACTATCAGACGGATAATTTAAATAAAGTGTATTGCATAGATATCATCAATAAAAATCGTTCAGAAGGTAAAATTGAATATCTGTATGGGGATTTTTATGATATCAACCCAAACATTGAAGCGGACTGTCTAATTTTGCAGTTTTTATTGCATCATTTAACTGATGATTCAAGGCTGGAATACGCATTGAAAAACGCTACAACTCTCCTGACTGACCCCGGCAAACTTTTTGTAATGGAGGTTATTGTCCCTGCGTGGATAGAGCGGTTACAGAATCTTTTCAGACCTGTCATTTTTTCATCTTTAGCTCTACTAAAAAGACCGTCACTGCGGTTTTTCGGAATTGTTTCTCTCCGCCAGTTAATCATGGATGCAGGGTTTCAGATCTTGAGTGAAGCATATGTATCCATTAGACCATTAGATGGTAAGAAAATGAGTCCGGCACCGGTACTCTTTCCAGCGTTAAAAATACCTGGGAAACTGTACCCCTTTAAATGTGTAATTATTGAAGCGCGAAAACAACAAACCCTCTCTTGAGTTCAATAATATTTTGGAGGTTCTAAAATGGAAGATAATCAGAGTACTAACTATGAACTTTCCATAGTAATGCCCTGTTTAAATGAAAGCGAAACCCTGGAGATTTGCATCCGAAAGGCGCAGCAATCCCTCCGGGATCTCAACATTGCAGGTGAAGTTTTGATCGCCGATAATGGAAGTACAGATGGGTCTCAAGACATCGCTGTCCGAATGGGTGCGCGCGTGGCCAATATTGAGGCCAGAGGATATGGATCTGCCCTCAGGGGGGGAATAGCTGCGGCACAAGGCAAATTCATTATTATGGGTGACGCCGACGACAGCTACGACTTCGGTAACTTAGGCCCCTTTATCGAAAAGTTGAGCGAAGGATATGATCTGGTAATGGGGAACCGATTCAAAGGCGGTATTAAGCCGGGAGCCATGCCGCCGCTCCATAAATATTTAGGGAACCCCGTCCTGACGAGCATTGGACAATTATTTTTTCATAGTCCAAGCGGCGATTTTCACTGTGGGCTGCGTGGTTTCAATAAAGAAGCCGTCATGCGGATGAACTTGCAGACAACGGGAATGGAATTTGCGAGTGAGATGGTCGTCAAAGCGACTCTGCTGAAAATGCGGATTGCTGAAGTCCCCACGATCTTGTCTCCCGACGGCCGCAGTCACCCGCCTCATCTTCGTAGTTGGCGGGATGGATGGAGGCATCTCCGTTTCCTGTTGCTCTATAGCCCCCGGTGGTTGTTCCTGTATCCCGGTACGCTGCTCATGTTTCTTGGCCTGATCACCGGACTATGGTTGTTGCCTGGTCCCAAAAACATCGGAAACATAACCTTGAGCGTACATACGCTGTTGTACGCGGCTTTAGCTATGATCGTCGGCTTCCAATCCGTCATTTTTGCCGTATTTACCAAGGTCTTCGGGATGACTGAGGGATTACTGCCTGAGGATCCGCGACTATACGCCGTGTGCCGCTATGTTACTTTGGAGGTCGGATTACTTGTTGGAAGTGTCTTGGTCGTAATAGGTCTCGTTGGTTCCTTTTACGCATTGAATGTCTGGAAGATGCACTCTTTTGGTCCGTTGGATGCTTCTGAAACATTGCGCATCGTCATACCAGCATTCACTGCCTTCACGCTGGGTTTCCAGGCTGTTTTGTCGAGCTTTTTCTTGAGCGTGTTAGGGCTTAAACGATAGGACCCTGGACAGCATACTTCCAATAGCCTATAAATTCATTATATTGAAGGTCCTGGTTTTGGTGTACTTACAGTATCAACACATTTCATCAAGGATGACCCGTGAACACTGTTGACCGAATTATCCAATACCTCAGAATTAAGAAAGTTCGCCCCTATATAGGACAGGGTGCCCGTATCTTGGATATTGGTTGTGCGGATGGGGCACTGTTTAAACAATTAAGGTCGCACATTAGCGAAGGTGTTGGGATTGATCCTGCTTTGAATCGATCTGTAACCATGGGAAACTGCCGCCTCATTGCAGGTCAGTTTCCGAAAGATTTGCCTGATACCCAGCCGTTCGATGCCATTGTCATGTTGGCGGTCTTGGAACACATTCCCCCGGGACATCAGCGGCAGCTCGCAAAAGCATGTGCTCACTTGCTCAAACCAGGGGGGAGGGTGGTCATAACGGCTCCCTCACCAAAGGCAGATCGGATATTGAGTTTACTGAAGTTTATGCGCGTTATAGATGGTATGTCCCTTGAGGACCACTATGGATTTGATGTCACCAAGACGCCAGCAATCTTTTCGGTGAGAGGTCTGACGTTTGTCAAATCTGAGAAATTTCAACTGGGACTTAATAATCTGTTTGTATTCAAAAAGACTGAAAAGGCAAAATAGTAATACACGGTCTATCGGAGTGGCTCTTTTGAAGATACTCAGAAGGCTTACCGGCGATAAGGAGATCGAATAATATCGAAGCTGAGTGTGTGGCATCATGGTGTATGTGTTCCTTGCGGTTATAGTAGAAGATTAATGATGGTTAAACAAGATCAGAAAACCATTGAGGCGAAGGAGGCCACCTTCTTTAAGGGTTACTACGAAAACAAAGCATACAATGCGACCGGATGGCAGCTAAGATTAAAGCGAGAATTGCGCTTGTTACAGTCGGTTAAAGGCATAAAACAATTCGGACGAGTGCTCAGTGTAGGGTGTGGTGACGGTGAATTTGAGCTACTAATGGCGCCCTTTGCCGAACATATTACGGCTTTGGATATCTCCCCTGAAGCGATTGAAATAGCCAAGCGAAAAGCCATACAGTTAGGGAATACCAATGTCGATTTCAGATGCGTGCCCTTATCGAAGATTAGCTGGGATGAACAATTTGACACCGTTATTTGCTTAGCATTTCTCCATCATGTGCCTGAATCGGATCTCCCAACCTTCTTGCAGGATGTGTATCAACACCTTCAGCCAGAAGGCTTCCTCTACTCACAAGATCCCAACATGTATGGCATCTTGAGAAAGATTGGAAGGGGCGTATGTGGCGATAGTTATAACAAGTATCATACCCCCAACGAGCGAGAGTTAGACCCACAAAAGCTGAGTTCATTGTTGCGACAGGCAGGTTTTGATTCGATTAGCATTATCTACCTTGACCTGCTGTTGATTCCCACTACATACATCCTGGCCAAAGGACCGAATTGGCCATTGTATCTGTGCAGTGGGCTCGACTGGTTATGGTGTCATAGTCCATTTGCACGCTGGGGAAGCGGATTTGCCGCAATTTCAAGAAAGAAAATATCTTAGGTAACCCACACTTTGCTGCTGGGCAGTGCATTTGTCGGAATAATACCATGACCGCGGAAAAGGAAACAATCCGGTATTCCATTGTCATACCGGCATATAATGCCGATAAAACTCTGTCGGACACCCTTATCGCACTGAAGAATCAGTCGGTTGCTTCTGAGGGCTATGAGGTGATCGTTGTGGATGACGGTTCAACGGATGAGACCGCCGCCGTGGCGCATCGCTTTGACGCGCACTGTATCACCCACCAGCCGAATCGGGGGCCGGCAGCAGCAAGAAATCGCGGGGTTCATGTGGCTAAGGGGAGTATTGTCCTTTTTACCGATGCCGATTGCATTCCGGATTGGGACTGGATCAGACAAATGACATTGCCGTTTCAGAATGAGCGGACCGTGGGTGTCAAGGGGGTCTATCGAACCCGTCAGATCGAACTGGCAGCCAGATTTGCCCAGGCCGAGTTTGAAGACCGGTATGACCTTTTGGAGAAATTTACTGCCATTGACATGGTGGATACCTATTCGGCTGCCTTTCGGCGGGATGTTTTGGTAACAATAGGCCTTTTTGATGAATCTTTTCCCGGTGCCAACAATGAAGATACGGAACTTTCCTATCGTCTGTGTGCCGCCGGTTACCTTCTGGAGTTCAATCCAAGGGCACTGGTCTATCACCGGCACCCGGATTCCTTCCTGAAATATTTCAGGTTAAAATTTAAAAGGGGGTATTGGCGGATGGTCGTTTATCGGAATTATCCGAAAAAAGCGATCAAGGACACGTATACCCCCGTCACCATAAAACTTCAAACACTGGCAGCTGCCCTTTTGCTGACGGTTGTCTTTTGCTCTTTTTTTTCGTCGAAGTTATTGACGGTTGCGGGATGGCTCTTGCTGGGGATTATGGCATCTTCAGCCGCTTTTTCCATAAAAACGTTCAAAAAAGATCCGGTGATCGGCTTGCTGTCGCCGGCCGTGATTTTGGGGCGAGCCATTGTCTTTGCATTGGGGAGTATTCTCGGTGCGTTGCGCAGGGTACACTAGCTCTTGCCGGGAATTCTTGTAAGGGACGGCATCATGCGCGTGTGAATCATTTTGACTGGAAACGCCGCTTTTTATCGGTGGTCCAGTGTCGTAAACTTAGTAAGCCGAGTATTTACGAAAGGATGTCAAGCTTTATGGTGCCCACTACAAATAACAAGATCAAAATCCAATATATTGCAATTGTTTCAGGTTTGCCTCGATCCGGCACATCCATGATGTCCATGATGTTGGAGGCGGGTGGAATGTCGGTGCTGACCGATAATATCCGCATGGCCGATCGTGACAACCCTAAAGGATATTATGAATTCGAGCGAGTGAAAAGGATCCCGAAGGGGGATATAGAATGGATGAAGGACGCAAAGGGGAAAGCGGTAAAGGTTATCTCTGAGCTACTGCAATATTTACCTGCCAAATATGAATACAAAGTTATATTTATGCACCGGAAAATGGAAGAAATTGTAAAATCTCAAAACAAGATGCTGATGAATTTAGGTAAACCTGTCAATACGGACAATGTCCTCATGGTTGAACTTTTATTAAAACATTTAGCAAGAGTAAGAAGGTGGCTGGATAAACAAAATAATATCAAAGTCCTTGATGTTAACTATAACCAACTGATTGTAAATCCAACTCCTTTTTTACCAGAAATAAACAAATTATTGGAAGAGACCCTTTCTATTGAAAAAATGAAACAGGCTATTGATCTGAAATTATATCGCAACAGGGTTTAAAGTAATGAACTCGCTACCTCTTGGTATCTATTCAGTCGGGCACAGAGGCAAGAACGCTTCTAAGGATGTTCTCAGGATCTAGATTGCCAGCCGGTTTTTCCTGGGATTCGGCGGACTGACATTGTGTGGGTGCATCAAGGAAGAAGCGTATGAAAAACGTGTTTGACATACTTCAAAGAACAAGCAAAGTGCTCAACTTCATTGCAGGTGTGGCGCTAACCTTTATGATGTTTTTAACAGTTGCCGATGTGCTCTTGCGAGCAGGTGGTCACCCCATTAGCGGGACATACGAAGTTGTAGCCTTATCGCTGGCATTGGTGATCGGTTTCAGCCTCCCCAGGGTTTCGTTAGATCGACAGCAGATTTATATGGACTTTCTTCTGGAGAAGCTTTCCAAAAAAAACCAGGCAATCATGAAAACCTTTACCAGAATTTTGTGTATTATCCTTTTCTTACTCATAGGATATAATCTCTTCAGTATAGGGAATGAATTTTACTCATCGGGTGAAGTTTCACCCACCCTAATGCTGCCCTTCTTTCCCATTACATACAGTGTGGGCATTTGTTGTTTTATCCAGTGCTTTGTATTTATCTTTGAGATTTTGAGGGCTTGGGGTCGACATGAGTGAACCTATGGTCGGTGTTACGGCTCTTTGTCTGTTGATGGTTCTTTTCTGCACCGGCATTGAACTGGGTTTTGCTATGGCCTTGGTCGGATTTGTGGGATTTGCCTATCTCAATGATATTTCCTCGGCAATGAACCTCTTGGGGCGGGACTTTTATGACGTCATCACGAATTACGGGTACACGGTTTTCCCCCTCTTTATCCTGATGGGGCAGATCGGTTTTACTGCAGGCATTGCGCAGAAGCTTTATAATTCAGCCAACAAGTTCGTCGGCCATATTCCCGGTGGCCTTGCGATGGCGACGGTTGTTGGCGCCAGCGGCTTTAAAGCCATCTGCGGGTCATCAGCGGCAACCGCGGCAACGTTTGCCAGTGTAGCATTTCCGGAAATGGACCGTTATGGTTATGACAAGAGGCTGTCAACGGGGATCATCGCTACCGTCGGAACCCTGGGTTGCATGATACCTCCCAGTGTCGGTCTTATCATCTTCGGCATCATTACGGAGCAGTCCATAGGGAAGCTTTTTCTTGCTGGTATCGTTCCTGGACTTCTCATCGCTTTTTTCTTCATCGCGATCATTTATGGATGGGCAAGAATCAACCCCACAGTCGCCCCCAGATCGGAACGATCAATATGGAACGCACGGCTGCGTTCATTGCCTGAGATTGTGTGGGTGCTTATCGTTTTTCTCATTGTCGTCGGAGGAATCATGGAGGGTTTCTTCACCCCTTCGGAGGCAGGAGGTGTCGGCGCGTTTGCTGTTCTTCTTCTGGTAGTCGTTAGGAGAGATATGACTTTCAAGAAGTATATGGCATCGGTGAAGGGAGCTCTTAATACCGCCGGGATGATTCTCATGCTCATTGCAGGTTCGATGGTCCTTGGCCATTTCATTGCCGTGACCAACATTCCTCAGAGAATGGCTGATTGGACCGTGACGCTGTCCATTAACCGTTACCTGATCCTGGTCCTGATCTGCGTCATTTACGAGATAGGGGGATCCATTATTGATGATCTGGCATTTATGATCCTTGCCACCCCGATTTTCTTCCCGGCGATCCTCAGGCTTGGCTTTGATCCAATCTGGTTTGGGATTGTGATTTCGGTGGTTGTCGCGATCGGAGTGGTAATCCCTCCTGTAGCGGTTTGCGTGTTTGTGGTAAAAAACATAACCAAGGTACCGATTGGGAAGATCTACCAAGGAGTGACCCCCTTCCTGCTCTCTCTCTTCGCTGTCTGGTGCCTTCTCCTGATCTTCCCGCAGCTTGCTCTTTGGCTTCCCTCTGTTTTCTTTAAGTGAATATGATCAACATATCAAAAAAGACGCTGTTTGCGGAATGGCCACAGAAAGTAGGTTCCTCATGCCCCCCTAAACACCAGAAAGGAAAGGAAGCGCCAAAATGAAAAAAAAAGTAATATTCTTCGTGTTTGTTTTTACATTGTTATTTTTGATTTCTTCTTCCGCACACGCCGCAGAGGTGATAAAATTAAAATTTGCCAATTATTTTCCGCTAACGCATAAGCATTCAGTGATTATGGATGAATTCACTAAGAGATTGAACAAAGATCTTGCAGGAAAAGTGGAAATAACCTATTACGGTGGCGGCACGCTTCTTACAGCTCCCAGGATGGCTGCCGGTTTGACTTCCGGGATTGCAGATATCGGCCTTTCCCATGTCGGTTACACGAGAGGACGCTTCCCGGTTATGGAGATCTTTGGGTTGCCTATCGGCTGTCCGAGCCCCTGGATTGGTTTCCAGGCTGCCAACGATTTTTTTGACAAGTTCAAACCACAGGAGTGGAATGACTATCATCCCCTCATGTTCACAACCAGCACGACAACCATAGTACAGACAGTCAGCAAGCCAGTGAAAACGCTCGCTGACATGAAAGGTTTAAAGATCAGAGGTACCGGCAGGGTCGCTGATATTGTAAAGGCTCTCGGAGCGGTCCCCCTTCCGGTTGGAATGGTCGACATGTACGAATCGCTCAGGAGGGGTGTCATTCATGGTAACATGGGCAACATGGAGCAATTGAAGGGCTGGAAAACAGGTGAAGTGATTAAGTATGTTACGACCTCTTGGAAAATCGGGAGCACGGATACTTTCTACGTGGTCATGAGCAAGCAAAAGTGGGATAGCCTTCCTAATGATGTTCAAAAGATTATCACGAGTGTAACTGAGGAATACAAGGAGAAATGGGCTCTTTTGTGGAACGAGATTGACCTGGAAGGGGTGAAGTTCTTTGAGAGTCAAGGTGGACAGATTATCCCCCTTGACGATGCCGAAGCCGCCAGGTGGGTGAAAGCCACAGAACCCGTTGTTGATGACTTTAAAAGAGACCTTGTTTCCAGAGGATATGCCGCCGATGAAGTTGACAGTTGGATCAGTTACATAAAAGATCGTATTGAATACTGGAAAGATCGGGAAAAAGCGAAGAAAATACCCACGGTTTATAAATATTGACGACGAAGTAAGATAGACAATTAAGGATCAAACAGCAAGCCGAAGCAATTGTTTTGTTCACATGAAATATTAGCCCCGGAAAAGACTGCGTAAGAGCCTTTTTACCCGGACGGTGATTGATCATGTCTATTCCTCTTTGCAATTCAGCTTTAATATCGACCACGTTCATCCTGATGAGCCCTATCATGATTCGCGCCATGAAAACGCGATTCGCGTGGTTCCTCAAAGGAGAAAACAGTTGACATGAATTCTTTTGCAATATCATTTCTGAGGCAACTCGAAGCAGAATCCATCCATATCATACGGGAGGTGGTGGCGGAATTTAAAAACCCCGTTATGCTCTATTCGGTTGGTAAGGATTCCAGCGTGATGGTGCGACTAGCACAGAAGGCCTTCTACCCCGGGGGAATTCCCTTTCCGTTGATGCATATCGATACAGGCTACAAATTTCCTGAAATGTACGATTTTCGTGAGAAATTCTGCCGGAAGATAGGGGCGGAACTGATTGTCGAGAGAAATGAGCCCTGGATAGCCCAAGGCTGTCACCCGGCAAAACTGGGCGTTGATAAATGCTGTAGCTATCTCAAGACGGGTGCCTTGGTAGAGGCGCTGCGGAAACATGGTTTTGATGCGGCATTCGGCGGGGCGAGGCGGGAAGAGGAGAAATCCCGCGCCAAGGAGCGGGTTTTTTCCCTGCGTGACGCTTTCGGTCAATGGGATCCGAAGAATCAACGACCCGAACTCTGGGATCTATACAATACCCGCATCAAGGAGGGAGAGACGGTCCGGGTCTTCCCCCTGAGCAACTGGACGGAACATGATATCTGGGAGTACATTAAACTGGAGAAAATCCCCATCGTGCCTCTTTATTACGCCTGCGAACGAGAGGTTGTAATCCGCAATGGTATTCTTATCCCTCTTTCATTGTGTTCCGTTGCCGATCATGAGTCAGGAGCCAATACTGCTGATGAAAAAGTAGAAAAAATCATGTGTCGTTTTCGGAGCTTGGGTTGCATTCCCTGTACAGGCGCCATTGCTTCAGCGGCAACCACTATCGACGAGATCATTGGGGAAGTCAGGGCTGCGAGAAAGTCGGAACGGGAAAATCGTGTGATTGATCTAACGAGCGACAGTTCGATGGAACAAAAAAAGAAAGAAGGATATTTCT
>JAFGPZ010000235.1 GCA_016935935.1 Deltaproteobacteria bacterium | reverse complement strand
TTCAACCGTTGATTTATGGTAGAGGATCTTATTCCATATACAACTTCATTTATTATCATCCTAAGTTAAAGTATCTGACGATAAGAAAGAGTGTCGCCATGATGACAATCAGTCCAAATAAAGAAACTATCGTGCCGTAGTGAACCATTTCCCTCGTTTCAATTTGGTTGGTCGCGAAAGCAATCGCGTTGGGTGGCGTGCTTATGGGTAGGCTCATCGCGAGCGAACAAGCAAAAGCTACACCTATCGCTCCAGTTACGGGAGATATTACCGTTACTGAAGTGACGAGTGGAATAATTAAGTTTGATGCTGATGTATTGCTCATAAAGTTCGATATTACTACCGACATTAATACAAAAACGAACAAGAGCATAAAGGGAGAAAGTGATAAGAATGATACCTGCCCAACAAGGATTTCCGACAGTCCCGATGTGACCATGGACACACCGAGCGTCAAGCCTCCAGCTACAAGTATCAGGACATCCCATTCTAACCTTTTAAGATCATCTCTGTTCAGTATCCCCAAAGTAAAAAAAATGAAGATCGGCAGTAGAGCCACAACGGCGGATGGAATATGATGAAGTGGCTCAGTTAACCATAGCAGAATGGTTGCGACAAAGGTAAATACAACGACTACAAGATCCCACGTCATTTCAATTGGTTCGGGGAAAAGAATTATGAATTTTTCCTTCCTGGGCTTAAAAAGCTGAAGGAGAACACCCCAAAGTATTAATAACATGATGATGACAACAGGAACGCCTATCACCATCCACTTTAAAAAAGATATATGATATCCTAATCCATTCAATACACTCGCTGCGACGGCATTGGGGGGAGTCCCTATTATAGTTCCCAGACCGCCTATGTTTGCTGCAAAAGGTACGGCAAGAACCATCGCTTTTTTGAAAGACACCCTGCCCTCAAAATGTGTTAAAAGTGGCGTTAGAATAGCTATCATCATTGCAGTTGTTGCCGTATTCGACATGAACATGGAAAAGAGTGCAGTAATAGAAATTATCCCGAGAAGAACCATAGACGGCCGGGTTCCGAATGGCTTTATGAACGCCTTGGCAAGTCTCACGTCAAGACCATGCTTTGTGGCTGCAATTGCCAAAATAAAACCACCAAAAAAAAGAACCAGCACAGGGCTTGCGATGGGATTTAAAAATATCTGATAACTGTCTGAAACTCCAGACTTTGCAAGGTGAAGAGGACCCCCGGGTATTCCCAGAAGATATATGTTTAAAACTATTACCATAATGGCCGTGGCAAAAGGCGGAATAGCCTCTGTAACCCACAGACCCGCTGCACCGATAAATATTATTAAACTGATTCTTGAAGCCAGCGTTAAGCCGGGTATTGGTAAAAACCACCCGGACAGTGCCAGAATTAAAATTATCGAAACTTTCAGGGTTCGTTTCCAGTTTAATCTCAACACGATATTACCGTTCTCATCAACTTGAATTAAATGTGGCATAGTATTCAGAAACTCCAGACATAGATTTATTCAACAACATGAATATGGAATGGCCATATACACCCAGAAAGATTTAAAGGCAATAGTTTATCAGGAAAATCCCTCTTGTAAGGATTTGGGACTTGAGGATTGATCATGGAAGAAATAATTGAAGCTCCTAGCAACAAGTAGGGGGAAATCTCCGACTGTTGAGGAAATTGTTTGGTTTATATTCGCTCGCTAACCACGCTGTAACGCTGCCTGTGCGTTACACGCAGACAGGCAAAGGGGAATGCGCTCGCTGTTCAGTTCAAACTAAACAAATTCAATATCACCGCAGGCGCCCATTTCATTGCCGACAATAATGACAACACCAAGGACGCCTTCAATGTCAAAAGCTTTATGAAGGGCCGTTTTCATGTCTCCCGGACACTTTATGGAATTGCAGACAGCCGTTGCGGCCGCATCGGCCAGCAATGCTGATTTTGACTTGATGCAGACTGCATCGGCCGTACCAAAACTAATAGAGTGTCCAACTGTGGCCGATGATGTACATATCCCCAGGGGCGTTTCTTCTGGAGTAATTTTCAATGCAACCTTGTAGCTCAGAGATGATTTTCCGGCGAATATTCCAACACTAATTTCTTTTTCCAGCAATTTAATAAAAATATCACCACCATTTTCAACGATGACATTGCTGCACTTGCTTAGAAGATCATACCCGACATATTCAGAAATAGCACCGGCAACTGACGCCATAGGTCCCACTCCAGCAAGCTGAACCGCCTTAGCCATATCCTTCACTATCGCTGGTGCCATTATATCAATCGGAAGGGGAACGAGGGAAGTCAGAAATTCAGAATGATTGGTAATATATTTTTCCAGTACATTTCTATGACTCCTGATGGATTTGATCGCTAAATCTTTCAAATCATCACCATCGGAGCTGATGTGAAGATCCGTCTCTTTTTCAATCACTTGGAAGCTGGAAAGCCAGTTCCCAGAGACCTTATTTCTATACACCCTTTCAATATAGTTCATGAATTACTTAAAATAAGTAGCGCCATTCCCTAATATGCTATCAGCTTTTTCCCTTATTGCCTCAGATATATCGAGTCTGAACTTATCTCCCAGGTAGAGTATGATTTCCGCTCCGTTTAACGAAACTATATGAATAAATCCTTTATATTCTCCTTTGTAACCTCGAAGCATATTTTTAAGTGCTTCCATATCCTTCTTCTTAGATTGCTGTGAGTTTATAGTAAAGTGAACTGTAGAAATGGGGATTTTAATGGCATCCTCAATGGTGCAAATATCGGTGGCGATTACCTTTGAACCCTCCTCTCCTGTATCAACCTTTCCTTTAACAAAGAGCGGGTCATTGCTTTTTATCAAACTTATGGAAGTCCTGTAAAGTTCCGGGAATACGATTACAGTTATATAACCCTTTATATCCTCAAGCGTCACATAGGCCATCGTCTCTTTCTTCCTCGTAGTCACCTCTCTCACGTTACTGACTATTCCAGCAATTGAAACGATACTACCGTCCTTCTTGTTATTAAGATCTTCCGACGTCGTATTTACGATAAGTTTAAGATCGTCTTCATATTTTGACATGGGATGTCCCGTTATATAGAACCCCAGAGTTTCCTTTTCATAAGCCAGGAGCGTGTCAGACTCCCATTCTGCAACGTCCGGTAATTGAGGTCCCATATCATCTGCGCTATCCGATTGATCGAAGAAATTCAACTGGCCTGACTCCCGTTCCGCCTTTCTTTTTTGTGAGAATTCAATCACCTGTTCGAATCCCTCCATAACACGGTGTCTACCTGCCTCAATTGAATCAAAAGCACCGCACTTGATAAGGCTCTCGAGGACCTTTTTATTAACCTTCCTGATATCGACCTTACTGCAGAAATCACAGAATGAGTGAAATTTCCCCTCCCTCCCCCGGGCTTCAATTATGGTGTCAACTGCTCCGGTTCCGACATTCTTGACAGCTGCCAGACCGAATCGGATACTATTATTGTTAGTTACGGTAAAATCCCTGAATGATTCGTTTATATCAGGCGGAAGAACATCGATTCCCATGTCTTTGCACGTACTTATATATTTTATGATGTTGTCTCTGTTGTTTTTTTCACTGGTAAGGAGGGCCGCCATAAATTCAACAGGATAGTGCGCCTTCAGATAGGCGGTCTGAAAGGATATCATTGCGTAGGCCGTACTGTGAGATTTGTTAAAACCATACCCGGCAAAGGTTTCCATATGTTCCCATATATTTTTTATTTTATTTTCAGGGATCTTGTTCTTTTTTGCCCCGGCAAAAAACTTAGGTCTTTCACGTTCCATATCGGCGGATTTCTTTTTACTCATGACTCGGCGGAGATTGTCTCCTTCGGCCATCGTATAGCCACCTATGGTGCTCACGATCTGCATTACCTGTTCCTGATAAAGTATGATCCCATAGGTCTCCTTAAGTATCTCTTCAAGCTGAGGCGTTTCGTATTCGATTTTCTTCTTGCCCTGCTTTCGCGCAATGAAGTCAGAAACCATGTGCATAGGTCCAGGTCTATATAATGAAATAAGTGCAATAAGATCTTCGATACGGTCGGGTTTCATGCTTACCAGTAGCTCTTTCATGCCGGCGCTTTCGAGCTGGAAGACCCCGTCAGTCTGGCCTTTCACAAGTATCTGGTATGCTGAGGGGTCGTCAAGTGTTACATTGTCAATATCAACCTCTTTTCCATGCACTTCCCTTATGAAATTAAGCGTATTTTTTATTACGGTGAGTGTCTTAAGCCCGAGAAAATCGAATTTTGTCAAACCAACTTTCTGAAGATCATCCATGGAAAATTGCGTTACTATGTCCTCGTTATTGGGACTCTTGTAGAGAGGAACCCTTTCAACAAGCGGTTTGTCGGAAATCACAAGACCAGCCGCATGTGTCGAAGCATGGCGGTTCAAGCCCTCCAGAGACAGGGACAGAGAGAGGAGCTTCTTGATATTCTCGTTACTTTTTGATTCCTCTCTCAACCTTGGTTCTCTCTTTATGGCCTCATCGAGAGTTATGTTGAGCACATTGGGAATCATCTTTGCAATCCTGTCTACTTCGCCATAAGGAATATTCATAGCCCGTCCCACATCTCTAATAACGGCTTTAGCTTGCATTTTCCCGAATGTGATAATCTGTGCCACATGATCACTACCGTATTCCTCAGACACATAACGTATTATATCGTCCCTTCCCTCGATACAGAAGTCTATGTCTATATCAGGCATGCTCATTCTGTCCGGGTTGAGAAATCTTTCAAAAAAGAGCCCGTACTTTATGGGATCTATTGCTGTAATACCAAGCGCATATGCAACAAGGCTTCCGGCTGCCGAACCCCTGCCCGGTCCCACTGGAATCCCTTTCTTTTTTGCATATTCCACAAAGTCGGAAACAATGAGAAAATATCCGGGGAATCCCATAGATTTTATAATGTCCAGTTCCAGATTAAGACGCTTTTCATATATGTCCAGGAGGCCCTCCCCTCCCCCTTTTGCAATAAGTGGCATCAAAGACTTCAGGCCCTTCGCAGCCTTCATCGCGAGATATTCACCTGGGGAAACACCCGTTTCAATTTTCCTGTAATGAGGAAGCAGCGTTTGATTGAGATCGAGCGCAAGATTGCAGCGCTCCGCTATTCTAAGGGTGTTTTCTATGGCTTCAGGACAGTGACTGAAGGCGCTCTTCATTTCTTCAGGCGATTTAAAATAGAGATGGTCTGTTCTGAATCTCATCCTGTCGGTATCATCTACAGTCTTCCCTGTCTGGATACAAAGGAGAACGTCATGTGCTTCAGAGTCTTCCCTTCTTAAATAGTGGCAGTCGTTTGTTGCAACAACAGGAATAGAAAGCTCCTTTCCCATGTCTATCAGTTCTTTATTGATTTTAACCTGTTCCGGGAGTCCGTTTTCCATGATCTCCAGATAGAAATTTTCATCACCGAATATTGAGAGATATTCCTTTGCTGCTTTCGTTGCGGAATTTCTGTCTCCCTTTAGAAGAAAGCTTGAAACCTCACCGTGGAGGCATGCGCTCATGGCGATCAACCCTTCACAATGTCTGGCGAGCAGTTCCTTGTCCACCCTGGGACGGTAATAAAAACCTTCCAGGTAACCTGCAGTAGTCAGCTTCATCAGATTATTGTATCCCGTCATGTTTTTGACAAGGACGATGAGATGGTTCGCATCCTGAGCTTTCTTTATAAAACGGCTTTCATTGGCAATGTAGAGTTCGCAGCCTATAATGGGCTTGATCCCGTTCTTATAGGCCTTCTGATAAAATTCGATGGTCCCGAACATGTTCCCGTGATCGGTAATGGCAAGGGCCGGCATCTTCTGTTTCTTTGCTTCGTTACAGAGGTCGTTCAGTCTTATTGCGCCGTCGAGCAGACTATACTGTGTATGGACGTGAAGATGAACAAAATCGGAGTGTTTCATGTGTTTAAATCCTTAAATGGGGAATGCTTTGATTCTCGCATAACACATTGATATATTAATCCATCCAGTAGTTTGGAGCTTCCTTGGTTATAATTACATCGTGAACATGGCTCTCTTTCAGGCCCGCACTTGTAATGCTTACAAATCGAGCCTTCTCCCTGAGTTCCTTTAATGTTGCGCAGCCAACGTAGCCCATGCCAGCTTTCATTCCTCCCACTAACTGGTGTAAGCTTGCCGAAAGCGTTCCCCTGAACGGGACTCGCCCCTCTATCCCCTCGGGAACGAGTTTTATGCTGCTTTCGATATCGTCTTCAAGATAATATCTATCTCTACTCCATCCCTTCATTGCTTCCAGTGATCCCATTCCTCTGTAGACCTTGTAACTTCTCCCCTGGAATAGAATTGTCTCTCCGGGACTTTCTTCTGTACCGGCAAAAAGTCCACCAATCATTACCGAATAGGCTCCTGCACCAAGTGCCTTTACAATGTCGCCAGAATATTTGATACCACCATCGGCGATAAGAGGAATTCCATGTTCTTCCGCAGCCTTTGAGCAGTTTATGATTGCCGTTATTTGTGGAACACCCACTCCGGCAATAATACGTGTTGTGCAAATGGAACCCGGGCCTACCCCAACTTTGATAGCATCCACTCCTGCATCCAACAGGGCCATCGCTCCTTCGTAGGTTGCAACATTCCCGGCAATGAGCTCACATCCCTTAAAGTTTGATTTTGTGGCCTTTATGGTGTTAATGACACTTTTTGAGTGCCCGTGGGATGTATCTATAACGATCACATCTGCCCCCGCAGAGAGGAGAGCACTCACCCTCTCTTCGGCATCGAGAATCCCAACTGCTGCTCCGACTCGTAATCTTCCCATAGAATCTTTACATGCATCCGGATACTTCTTTATCTTTTCTATATCTTTTATTGTAATTAGACCCTTCAAATTGTATTGATCATCTACAACAAGCAGCTTTTCTATCCTGTGCCTGTGAAGTAATTTTTTTGACTCTTCCAGTGTAATATTTGATGAAACTGTAACCAGATTGTCCTTTGTCATAACGTCAGAGACTTGTTGGTCGAGATTTGTTTCAAAACGGAGATCGCGGTTTGTAAGTATACCAGCAAGCCGTCCGCCTTTTACGACAGGAACCCCTGATATTCTGTATTTACTCATAAGAGCAAGGGCGCCCCTGACGCTCGTGTCCGGTTCGACAGTTATAGGATCCACTATCATTCCGCTTTCGGACTTCTTGACCTTGTCGACTTCGACAGACTGTCTCTCTATGCTCATATTCCTGTGAATTATTCCGATTCCTCCCTCCTGGGCCATACATATGGCCGTTCTTGACTCGGTTACCGTGTCCATTGCGGCGCTTACAAGGGGGATATTTAGGGAAATATTATTCGTAAGGTTTGTTGACGTATCAACATCCTTAGGTAAAATACTCGACTCTGCCGGAATTAGAAGAAGGTCATCAAAAGTGAGACCCGCGGTAATTTTTTCATCGAACATCACACACCTCCTGTTTTTGTTCTTTAGCATGAACCGTTTATGTAACAGGTATTTTCATTTATTGATAAATAAAAGGCACCCTTATCGCTTTCATATTTTATAAATCCGGATATTTGATAATAGGCTGCCCTGGAAAATCTCGCCTTAAATTTACCGTCTCTTACCGAACAGTACATAATATTATCCCTGCCCACGTGAAGTGACTTTGGGTCAAGAAGCTCTCTTTTTGAATCGTTGAGAACTATTTCTATATTGGCATCTTTTTTATAGACCGCTTTCACAATATAAGGAGTATCCTCGACGTCGATTGTGCAACGGTCATTACCAAGTTCGATTACATATCTGCCTGATTCATCTATTGACAGGTGGTCATAGAACAGATTTACGATGTCCGTACGCAGCATTTCATTGCCCTTGTAAAACCATATTCCGTTTTTGTCTATTCTTATCAATGCCTTTTGCCCCTTCTTTTCCGGCTGTCAAGGATCAGCGTTACCGGGCCGTTGTTGCACAGATCTATTTTCATCATTTCCTGGAATTTTCCAGTAGCCAACCTCTTGACGCTGATGCTTACCAATTCCACAAAATATTCGTAGAGTTTCACTGCTTCTTCGGGTTGACAGGCATTTACGAAAGAAGGGCGTCGTCCCCTGTTACAATCAGCAAGAAGCGTAAACTGCGACACAACCAGCATTTCTCCGGATATATCAATCAGAGATACATTCATTTTACCGTATCTATCTTCAAATATTCTCAAATTGACAAGTTTCCCGGCAATGTACTCCGCATCATTTTTCTGGTCATCAGCCTCTACTCCAAGGAGAACAAGCAAACCTTTTCCTATCTGTCCCACTACCTTATCATCTACAGATACCTTTGCAAAATCTACCCGCTGAGCTACTGCTTTCACCCTTATTTACTCCTGGAAATAAAATTTGTAATGCTATCAGTAATATATTTTTGCTTCAAGGAATTTCTACAAATCTACTTTGGATAACCAGCAATCTCTCTAATTCTTTTGTAAAGCGGCTTAAGAGATTTGTACATTTTTTTATAGACATCCTGATATAGATCATTGTAGATTTTGCTGTTTTTCAAGTTCGGTTCATAAACTTCACCTACACGGGTCATCGCTTGTATCGCCGTTTTAAAATCACTGTGAAGACCCAGACCTACTGCTGTATCGATAGCGGCTCCCAATCCTGATGTTTCATAAATGTGAGGTTTCGCAGTCGGTAACCCAAAAATATCAGCGGTGATCTGCATTGCACTTTTACTCTGTGAACCACCTCCTGATACACGAAGACTTGTAATTGGGATCTTTGTCCTCTTCTCAATGCGTTCCTTACCTTCTCTCAATGCGTAACCCAAGCCCTCAAGGATTGACCGGTAAAGATGCGCCTTTGTGTGAACATCGCCGAAACCAATGATTGATCCCTTGGCCTCCGGTCCGGGAAGCTTGAGACCTGGCGACCAGTATGGTTGAAGCACAAGACCCATTGATCCCGGGGGAATATCTTCTATCAGTCTTTCAAAGACTTCCTCAGCCTGGAGACCGTTTTCCGCCGCTTCCCTGCATTCCCTGTAACCAAACTCCTTCTTGAACCAGCTTACCATCCAGAATCCGCGGTATATCTGCACCTCTATCGTATAATATCCCGGTATAGCCGATGGGTAAGGAGGAAGCAGGGGGATGGCCTCGATGTATTTTTTATGGGTGACGTTGATAGTAGCAGTCGTACCGTAACTCAGACATCCTACAGAGGGATCCATGCTCCCTGAGCCTATTACCTCGCAAGCCTTATCGGCTGCTGCTGCAATAAGTGGCAGACCGGCTGGAATACCTGTGTCACCGGAAGCTTTGTCTGAAACTTTTCCTATTTCTTCCCCCGGTGTGATTAATTCGGGCAGCAATGATGGGTCCATAGGTAAAACCCTCCATTTCCAGTCCCATCGGCGCGCCCATTTGAGATGTCTATAATCAAAGGGAATATAACCTACCTGGCATCCGACTGAATCCGCAAATTTCCCCGTTAACCTGAATGTAAGATATCCAGATAGCAACAGATACTTGTGAGTTTTTCTCCACACTTCAGGTTGATAGGTACGAATCCAGTTTGCCTCGGCTTCGGCCTGAAAGTAGGCAACCGTATCTCCCATACGGATCAGATTGAAGAGTAATCCCCATAGTCCACCTATGGGCAACTGTCCATAAGTTTTGCGCTGATCAAGCCAGTGTATGCATGGACGAAGGGGCTTACCGTTTTTGTCAACATTTATTATTGTGCCTCTCTGTGTCGTAATAGAAACACCGGCTACTCTTTCTCTGTTTACATTTTCCTGATTCCACAGACCCTGACACGCCTGGCAAAGGGCACTCCAAAAGGTTTCGGGATCTTGTTCCGCCCACCCCGGGTGATTGGAATAATAGGGGGGACTGAAGGGAACCATATTCGATGCAACGAGATTTCCAGCCAGATCAAAGACCAAGGCCTTTATACTCTGTGTTCCATTATCTATAACAAGCAGCAGATCCCTGCCTCTGTTTTTCATTGTTCACTCTTCATTACTAAGTACACTAATTTATAAATACGGTTACATATAATGGGCTTGCTTTCAGGACATACTTATGGCATCATTGCAACCAAGGAGGT
>JAFGPZ010000234.1 GCA_016935935.1 Deltaproteobacteria bacterium | reverse complement strand
GCTATATCTGATCTGAATACATATTCTTCTCTCATTTCACACCCCAAAACATCGATACCGATTACAGGAATAACGAGGGAACTGTTTGCGGGAATTACCGGCTCATAATCTATGTTGGGCGCCTTCAGTGACCGGTGAGCGGCACCGTCAGCCTCCACGATAATCGTGGCAACAGATTCCATCTCACTAAGCATAGATATCAATTCAGGGGGAATGCCACGTAACTTTCCCGGTGCTAACTCAACTTCACTGGCAATGGTGACATGGCCTTTCCTCGGCCCTTCCTTCACGATAAAATCGATTATTTCACGGGCATCTCCTGAAATAAGGAGACAGGGCGAATCCGTCGAATCAGGAGGGAATATCTTTGTTGTGGTAGTGGTAATGACCACCTTGCCCGATATCGCCAGTTCGCGGGCCAGTGCAAACATTAGGGTCGTTTTACCACCCCCTCCAACAAGGCTTATAACTTCACCAGAAGCAATTTGAAATGCGTTTCTGAGGGTATTCAAATCTTCTTTCATTATCGTCTAAAAATAACGTTTTTTCATTATATGTCAAAACAATTTGTTCACAAACGGGCGGAATCTTGGTAATTTGTTGTTAGGACATCAAGCGGTTCATCTTATGTTTAAGGAAGCAGGCACAGAAAGGGATTATTTTTCAAAATCTAAAAGAGCCTTCAGCGTCGCTTCGTAGGGAAGCAAGAGGCAGCGATGTCTGCTTCTGTGCGAACGCACCGGAGTAAATACTTGGAGATGTGGAAGAATGTCCTTATAAGTTAAGGATGATTTAAGAAATTGCACAAAATCGTCCCTGAGGGTTTTCAGCAGCGGGTAATCAAGACCTCCGGCAATATAAGCCAAGTTCGCACATGATGCCTTGCAGAGTATACATCCCCGAACCTGATAACACATCTGTCTGATCGTATAATCATCCATTTTCAACTGAATAGTGATTCTGTCGCCGCACAGTGGATTTGTGGCTGTCGCCTGCCGGTCAGGATGTTCGATAGTACAGCTATGATCGCGTCGGTTGGCCCATTGCAGAATCGGATCATCGTACACATTCCTATTCATAGCGAAGGATTCTCCTGTATTACTCCATTGTGCCTTTCTTCTACCTGCAGAATCATCCAAACACACTGATACAGTGTTTAATTCCATCAAGAAAGGCATCTATATCACTTTGGCGGTTATACGCAGCGAGACTGGCACGACTCGTACCATCCAGGCCGAAGAAATCATGCAGGGGTTGGGCGCAGTGATGCCCACCCCGCAATGCCACTCCGTTGTAATCATTCAAGAATTGACAAATGTCGTGGGGGTGAATGTCTCGCACAGAAAAAGACACCAGAGGGAGACGTGCTTCTCCTCTCGGAGGACCCAAAACACAAATTCTCCCCTGACTCCGGTCCATGTCCTCAAGACCTTCAATCAACTTATCAGTAAGGCTGTTCAGATGAACGTGTAGCCCTTCAATATCCTGGGACCCTAACCATTGCAAGGCCGCTGCCAGTCCCACTGCCTGTGTAATGGGAGGTGTCCCGGCCTCAAATCGCTGAGGCGGCGAAGCATAGGAACTTCCCTCCAGTTTCACATCATCGATCATCTCACCCCCACCGAAAAAAGGCACCATCTTTTCAAGGAGTTGTTTTCGTCCCCATAGAATTCCGATGCCACTCGGACCATATACCTTGTGCCCCGAGAACACGTAATAATCCACCCCGAGTGACGGAATATCCAGCTTACCGTGAGGCGCGGTCTGGGCACCATCAAGTGCCACCGCGGCACCTCTCTCATGAGCCATAGTTTTGAGAGTTGCAACATCGGTAAGTGAGCCCGTAACATTGGATCCATGGGCAACGGCCACCAGTTTCGTCTTGCTTGTAATATAGAAGTCAAGATCCGTCAAATCGATTCTGCCCTCGGGTGTAACTGGTAAAAAACGTAATGTTATTCCCTTACGCTGTTTGAGCATCTGCCAGGGAATAATATTGCTGTGATGTTCCATTAGAGAGATAAGGACCTCGTCACCGGGTTTCATTTCCTCTCCCAGGCTGTGGGCCAGGAGGTTGATCCCCGCTGTGGTACCGCTGGTAAATATCACCTCTTCACTGCAACTGACACCCATATAATTGGCAACTACCTCTCGAGCATCCTCATAGGCTTCATCAGCTTCTTCAGACAGCAGATGAATACCCCTCTTTACATTCGCCCGCTTGGTTCTGTCATGAAAGGCCACGGCATCAATTACGGAATCGGGCATCTGTGCTGTAGCAGCACTGTCCATGTAGTGGAGAGGCGCATCGCCCACTCGTCGGTTCAGTATGCTGAATTGCTGGGCCACCCGATCTGCGTTAAATGTCATGATGCATCCTTTCTCACTGGGACAGGCCTTTCACATTACTGTTACTGGTGCAGGCATGAAAACTTATCTTCCGCCCGTCATTATTTCTCCTGATTCCGGTTATTTGGGCCATTATAGCAATCGCTATCTCTTCAGGACTTATTGCACCGATGCTCAGTCCTACGGGTCCGTAAATCCGTCTTACCGCTTCGTCTGTAAACCCCAGTTGTTTTAATCGCCCTAAACGCTCCGCGTGAGTTTTTCTCCCTCCGAGTGCTCCGATGTAAAATGCCTCTGACCGCAAAGCTACTGCCAGTGCCGGATCATCGAGCTTGGGATCGTGAGTCAGTGTAACAATGGCAGTCCGTGAATGAATATCCATTTTCTTCAATGCCTCATCCGGCCACTCTATGTTAATAGGAACGTCAGGAAACCGCAGAGCATTGGCAAATGCCTCACGGGGATCAATAATCATTACCTCATAACCAGCAATAGAAGCATACTTTGCAAGCGCCTTTGCAATATGAACAGCCCCTATAATAATAATCTTGGGCGCCGGATGGAAGCCATGGAAAAACATGGAACGACCCCCCACATCGACGATCATGTTGCGTTCACTATACTTTATAGTTTCCACATAGGGCACAAGTTCGCCTTGTAAAGAGCCAAGTCCAGAAGCATCGTCCAGGGAAACGACTTTTTTTTCTCCAGTACTTAGATCCGTAATCAGACAGGCCGGGCGCTTGGCAATAATCAACTCCGTCAGTTGTTTTAAGACGGATTCCCATGTAACCTTTTCCACATAAATATCAATTTCACCGCCACAGGCCAACCCAACTTCCCATGCCTCATTCTGTGTCACACCGTAAAACACTCTGCGTGGTATTCCCCTGTCAATAACATCTAATGCCTCTTCAACAATGGCGCCTTCAATACACCCGCCTGAGACAGATCCCTCAAATCTTCCTTTTTCGTCGATCACCATCTGGCTTCCCACGGGACGCGGGGACGATCCCCACGTTGCTATCACTGTTGCGAGCGCAACTGCATTCCCCATTCCCATCCATTCTTTTGCTTTCTCTATCATTATACCACCTGCATCAACTTTATCGCCTTATACAGTTAATGTAAACTGTTCCAAAGTCTCTGGATCTTGCATAGTACCTTTTGATAAGAACAATGCTTAGCATGCCAGCACATCTTAACTAAGCGCCGAAGGGACAAAAATGATTCAAACCGAGTAACCGGGCAGGACCGGCTATGGTTACGCCAAAAAATATGACAGGCTTCCCCCCGTCAAAGTCTGCTATAGTGTTATTTGTCAGCGTTGTCCCCGTCACCAGAGCTATGTCACACCAACGCATATGTTCTTTCCCTCTATCAGGTGATTCAACCATGATGCCGAACTTTTTTTTCCCGATATTTTCACTATCGAGATCGGTAACCCTCACATCGAAAACACTGCTCAGGGCCTCCAGCATTCGTGGTTGCAACCCCCCCAGAAATATCTTAGGACTGCCGTAATGATCTTTTATGTGTCTCACCAGCTTGTCGGCACACCTTTTCGGTTCTTCATTCTTGCAATGCACTGTATTGTCCACCATATTGAGATGCCTCGCCACTGCATTTATCGAGGAAACGAATATGGCCCTGCGAAAATTATTACTCAAATCCATGGACAGAACCTCGGACAGTGTGCTCTGATAATTTCCAAACATATCTGTAAAGGCCTGGCCAAAGGATCCCCTGAATTCAGCCTGCATCAGACGTTCTTTCCCCTTTTGCAGGGGGTAGTCATCATGTTCAGGGTTTCCGATGGCCTCCTCCGGTGTCAGCACCTTTGCAACAATACGTATGTCCTCAGATTCAAAATTCTTGCCCAAGATCAGTCTCAGCAATTTATCTCTTATAATCTCATCCATTTACAACTCCTTAGCTTTCTATAACGCTTATCCATTTTAACTTCAATACCAGGAAGACCTCTCTTCCTTTAGACACATTCATCTCTTCATACAAAGTCTGAGGCACTTCCGCCACAAGAACGGCGTCCCCAATTTTTATTTTACACCGTGATACGAGATCGGATACCATTACTTCATCAACCACCCCTCTGAATCTGTTTACCTCCGGCCCCGGCGGTTTCTCGAGGGAAACATATACATGCCTGGGAGATATGGCAATCTTCTTAACTTTACCACCTTCATGGGGAACAATAATCTTATTCCCGCCGCAATTCACCTCAACCAGTCCCCTTCCCAGCACCCTGCTTCCCTTGCAGTACAGGACGTTGGGCGGACCGATAAAATCTGCAATCCGCTCATTTACGGGGTATATGAACACCTCCGAGGGGCTGCCTATCTGCTCCAGCCTACCCTCATGTATGACACCCACCCTGTCGGCCATTTCTCGAGCTTCGACAAAGCTGTGAGTTACGTAAAGCGTAGTAATACCCAGGGATCGCTGGATGCTGCGAATCTCCATCATGAGATATCGCGCAGTCCTCAAGTCGAGACTGCTCAAGGGTTCATCCAACAACAGAACCCTGGGAGCAGGAGCGATTGCCCTTGCCAGAGCGACCCTCTGTCTCTCGCCGCCGCTTAAATCTCTCGGATAACGCTCCGCCAAGTGCCCGATCTTCATCAAACGCAATAATTCATCCACCCGCCTTTCCCTGTGTAAAGCCTTTTGCACCTTCAAACCATAGGCAATATTTGATTTCACATTGAGGTGAGGAAATAGCGATAAATCTTGAAACAGATAGCCCACATCACGTTGACTGGGGGTAAGATCATCAATCCGATTCCCGTTGATACACACAGTTCCACTGTAGGGAATCAACCCGGCAATGACATTGAGCAGTGTCGTCTTCCCCGCACCTGATGGACCCAGGAGGACTAAAATCTCCCCCTTTCGTATACGAAGATTTATATCCTTGCAGACAAAATTGCTGATCTGACTGAGCGTAATTTCAGACATGCTATCTCCACTTGCCAGTTAATTGTTCTTCCATGAAGAGGAAGAATCTTTCAAAGGCAAGACACATAAACGACAATATAATAAGGCAAACGATAATAATGTCTATCCTGATCAGGCTCTGCGCCCTCATAAGCAAGGCCCCGATTCCCGTGGGAATTGCCACCATCTCTGCCGCTATAATAACTCTCCACGCCATGCCAGAGGTCAGTCTCAATCCAGTAAAAATATTCGGTAAGGCCAGAGGAATAATCACCGTAGTTAATACCTTGTATTGTGATGCGCCCAATGTTTCCGCGACTTTAATATAGTTTCTCGGTACCGTTCGTATCCCGGTGATCGTATTATAGAGAACAGGAAAAAAGGAGGATATAAAAATTAGGGCAATGGGTAGCATCTCGGTTATTCCTAACCAAATCATTAGAAGAGGCAGCCATCCCAAAGCGGGAATGGGATAAAAGAGACTGAACAGTGGGTGAAGCGTCCTGTGTGACATGTCGCTCCATCCCATCATTATGCCTGTAAGAAGACCAGCCAAAGAACCTGCACAAAATCCTATGAGAAGGCGCCTCAGGCTGCCCAAAAAATTGACGCCCAGTTCACCCTCGATGGCCAACCGGTAAAATTCCACCACTACGGTAGAAGGAGGGGGAACGAATTGATGCATAGAGAGAACCTGTGAACGAGATGCAATCTCCCACATACCTATAAACAGGACTACGGGAACGATTCCCCAAATATCCGATCCTTTCATCGGCTCCTTAATCATGATTCCACCTCAGATCGAGAATATTAGATGCATCAAAGGCCTCGATATATCCCAGTTTCGCCATAGCATTGATGGTTTTCTGAACCTGATTCTTGTCTATATGGCTGGTGCATTCCATCCTGGTTGTAATGGATCTTAAAATAACTGAAGGAGTAATGTCCAAGCCCGGGGGTCTCTTTCCTATCTTAACAGTGAATTCCGTCTCCTTCATAGCACTCAAACTCCTAGCCACAATCTGGGAGGCCTCTTCCGGGTATGCGTTTAGATATGCCGTGGCACGGTTTGTCACCTTAACAATCTTTTCAACAACCTCTTGATTTTCCTCTATCAATCCTTCTGTGACCACGAGTACGCTACCCTGCATGTCGGGCCAGAGGTCCCGGGCCGTCAACAGCATCGTAAATCCCGTCTCCTCGCCCATTGTGGGAAACTGCTCTGGTAAAAAGGCCGCGTCCAGCTGTCCCATTTTGAGTGCCATGAGTAATTTAGGCGGTGACATACGACGGGTTTTCTTCAGGATACCGTTTTTGTCGAGGTGGAACTTCTCCATCATAACGTTAATCAGGATATCAGGAGGACTTCCTTCGCTTGGACAACCTATACGTATCTCAGGCTTTGCCAGATCCGCTACACTCTTTACCTTACCGGAATCGACTATCAGTCCATAGCCATACTTATGTGTACCGGCGACAACCTTCAGAGGAACCTTGCCATTGGCGTAAGCGCTGATGGCAGGTATCAGACACATATAAGCGGCATCGATGTCGCCTCGCGTCATTGCGGCAGACAGAGCCATCCCGGTAACATATGTATTGTAAGACTTAATATCAACGCCCTCCCTTTCGAACATTTTCTTATCGAAGGCTACAAAGGCACAGGAAGCGTGATCGACAAACTCCACCGCAATTTTTATGGATGGCTTTCCACTCCCCAAGGCCTTCAGAGCCGGTGGGCAACTTACAAAAGCAAATACAACAACAACAAAAACTAAAAACTTTTTCATCATTTTCTCCTCTAATTTACACAATTGTTAACAGACACCGGAGATTATTATGTAATGGATGCGATGTGCCTTTCAAACGATCAACGGTAAACTTTTCGCATTTGCACATCACCATCTCTTTTTCTATGTTTCACTAAAACCGTTACGCCACAATGCGGTAACAGGCCATAGCAGCAAATGGATTATCTCCTCAGTTATGGTAGTCATGGATATCACCGACACTGTCAAGCAACGGTGACCTTCCGTATTTCTCTCTCATACCTTCTGACAACGTTACGTCCTCCAATATTCCCCCTTACCTTAAATAGTTCCGGCAGCAGTATCCTGTCGAAAATAAGGGGGTGCACAAGTCTCCCCTCCTTAGAAGGGGCTACGATGGAAGCCTTCTCCTGACGATAAACCTTGAGTAGATTATCGATGAGGGCGGCGTCAATTAAGTCCTGATTTCCCAGCGCCAGAAAAACGGCAGATGCATCGCTGGTAACGGCCCGAAGGCCGCAACGGAGAGATCTGCTCAGCACCCCTTCATAATCCTGATTCACTACAACCCGTATCTTTTCTCCCGTAACCCTCTCCTTGACAGCGTCGGCCCGGTATCCCAATACAAGTATGACTTCATCGACCAGGGTCTTCGAAAATGCCTCTGTAGCATCCACTATCCGTGTAATACTGTGATCCTTCGATTTTCCCGCCGCCAGAATAACAGCCGAAATCCGTTCCCTTGAAGACAACTTATAGTGTTCTCCTTTTGTTACAGCTACCACACAGATGTCACTGTCGATGGCCCTGTAAATTATCTGCAGCCCGTGAGAAATCCGGAAAAGAGACAGCCCCACATAGGGCCCCTGCAGTTTCACGCCAGCAAGGGGATTTTCCTGAAGCATGGAGAGATCTTTCCGTATGGAAATTTGTTCTTCTTGTGACAGACACGACAGCTTTTTTGAGACGTGCGGCACAAGCATTATGTTATTCATCACCAAGCATATCCTTCCCACGAAAGGTCTCGCCACGCCGCAGTTCTGCGAGACCACTCTCTATATCTTTTGCCGCGGTACCCTGCCCTATAATCCTCAGAGTTTCCACCATCCCGTTATATTCTTCATAGCTTAAAACGACAGCAATGGGTTTGCCCTGCTTGGCAATAATAAACTTAAAAAGCTCCGTACCAACCTTTTTGATTAGAGGAAGAAAGTTTTTTCTTACCTGCGTGGCAGGGATTACTTCCAGCATAGGAATGCATCCTTCTTAAAAGTGTACACTTTAATGTACATTTTCTGAGAAGCATACCACGCATATTTTCACAAATCAACCTGAATTTCGTGAAATAAGACTCAATGAAGGTATCTTATTATTTTTATTGAGCGGAGGGGACAGAAAAGCAAAACAGGAATTTCATTAAGGCTTCAAACGATAAAAAAGATATCAATGGGTTGTACATTAACTGAAATGAAACGAATAAAAGCCATACAGAGACAAAAATCTAGCACCGAACACCTGGAATAAGTAGGAAAAATTCAGCCTGACATGTACTCAATTACCTCACATAATTACATAGACAGGCAGCAAAATCTTCGTCCCGTTTGAGGGTAACATTAATGTCAATCATTTTGGTTCATCTTCCAAAAGGACAGATTGGGTATCTGCATTCAGAACATCGGAGGCATAACCCACCTTCGCCCATCATGGCGATATCTGCGTGTTCAACTTTTTCACCGGCCAGCACCCGGGGAAGAATTAGGTCGAAGACGGTTGCCTTATCAAAAATAACGTTAGCAGGGGCTCCCAGGACAGGGATGTCTCCCAGAATGGCGTAGAGAAACATGGCACCGGGCAGTACGGGAGAACCATAGGAAATAATATTGGCACCTGATTCTACAACACCGTCATAAGTGACATCATCGGGATCTACCGACAGGCCGCCGCATACCACAATGACATCATTTCCCTTAGAGCGCATATCCCTGATTGCCTGAGCGATCACGAAAATATCGTCGGGAACAATTTTCTGATCATTGATCTGCGATCCCAATTTCTCAACCTTTTCTTTTATGATTGCGCCAAATCCATCTTCGATTCTCCCCTCAAAGACTTCACTCCCCGTGATGATAACACCCACCTTTTTCTCCCTGAAGGGAATGATTTCCAGCGCTCTGCCGTATTGTCTGCACAGCGATTCCACCGTTTCAATGTTTTCAACTGCTGAATAGAGGGGAACGATCTTCGTGCCGGCCACGGTGGTACCCGGTGAACAAACCGAATAATTGGATAACGTCGAAAGGATTACATCTTCAACCATATTTATCTCTCGCAGCAGATCGAGATTTATCTTGAGAATCCCAAAATATTGGGCCTTGAGATTGATTCTCCCTTCTCTCGGTCCTTCCTGATCCAGTCCAGAGCCGGCCAATGCCGTGGCGATCCTCCTGGCAGCGTCTTCCTCGTGTATTTCCCCTTCCAAGAGCTCAAGGACATAAATATACCTCTTCCCCATATCTAAAAGCATAGGAATGTCCTCTTCCCGGACCACATGACCCCTCGGAAAGGCAACTCCCTTAAACTTCCCGGGGATAACCCGCGTCAGATCATGGGCCAGCGTCATTCCCACAGCCTCATCTACTGCAATTTTTTTTCCCATAATTCCTACATCTACCTATATCTAATTTACTATTAGCAGTCCCCGTTTAATGGCATGCATAGAGTAACACATCTAAGCTCTGATTTTTTCCAAATGACAGAGGTAATCATCCTTTTCATCTATATCCAGTATAATCGCATCGGATTCGATGTCCACCTCCATCACATCTCCAATCTCACTATCAATTATTCCCTTTCCGCCGATATCGCCACACAATGCCAACAATTTTTCCCTGTACTTCATATCAAAAATTACGGGGTTGCCTCTCCTCGTTTTACAGAGAGGGACAACGATGCCTTTTTCTCCGTTGCGATATTTATGTGCAAGCCTGTCAATGACTTCCGAGCTTATCAACGGTTGATCACCCAGTACAATCATAACTGCATCGGCACGCTCATCCGCCGCATTCATCCCGCATATAATGGAGGTACTCATTCCTTCCTCATAACATTGATTGAATACCGTCTTTGAAGGTCTACATGATAAGGATTTGCGTATTTCCTCTCCCCTATATCCCAAAACAAGAATCGTCTCATCTACCTTCGATTCGGTAAGACTATCGATAACGGTCTCCAGAACAGTCCCACTGCCGAAGGGCAACAGTTGCTTGGCCCTTCCCATCCGTTTCGACTGGCCGGCAGCTAAAACGATCGCAGATATTCGTTTGATATGTGTGTTATCAGTTTTTTGCATGGCACAAACAGTAAGTTTCTCGATTAGACAGAGTCTCCAGTATGAGGCAAAATTAAACCCCTTACATGTGGAATAGGAGGTGTAATTCTACATTTTCTGGATTTCCTGTCAAGGAAATATTACATGTCTGTAATATATACCAGTTTTTATGTTGACATTCCGCTTACTGTCATTTATATTAAAGCCACACTAGCAAAACATCTAGTAGGTTTGATCTTTCCGTCCCTGTAATGACAAAATCCAATTAACAAGCGGACCAGAGTTTATCTGGAATAAAACCGGCGTAGGCTATTGTATTGTTTTTAGCGCAGTATCCCAAACGTCCCGGGTATTTTTAATCCAGGTTCTGCCCGTTAAATCCAATTGAAAGTAGATATTTTTTGCAGGTAAACTTTATACGAGGAGAAACAACATGTTAGAAATGAAAAAAGGCATAGATATAGTCACTGAAATTGGCGGCATAACAACCCATGAAGATGCCTTGAGACTCTTTGAAGAGAAACTTGACAGAGAGAATCTCTCAAAGATTTATAAGATAAAGAATAGAGATGTTATAGCAAAAATCGCCAACTCCATAGCCATGTGTGAGCCTGACTGTGTCTTTATTAACACAGGATCCGAATCAGATAAGAGTCATGTGCGGGAATTAAGCATCCGTAACGGTGAAGAGACACCGCTGCCTATGGAAAAGCACACTATCCATTACGATCTCAAAGAAGAGCAGGGACGCATTACAGATCGAACCTATTACATAATCAACGAAGGCGAGAATATCAGTTCCCTTGCGAGGAAGATGGGGCGGCAGGAAGCACTGGAAGATATTAAGGGGAAATTGCCTGGCATTATGCGAGGTAAAACCATGATAGTGGGGTTTTACATGCGTGGTCCCGTGGGATCTCCCGCGTCGAACCCGGCCCTGGAGATAACCAGCTCCGCCTATGTTTCCCACAGTGCAGACATACTTTACAGGAACACATTCGTCGATTTTGAAAGGGAAGTTGAGAATCTGGGTTACTTCTACACCAACATACACAGCGAAGGCAAGAACCGGCGCGAGGATCTTCCAAACGCGAGGGTATTCATGGACAGGAGTCATCTGACGACCTACAGCTTTAACTGTACATACGCGGGGAATACGCTCCTTCTGAAGAAGGGGAATCACCGCTTTGCAGTGGACAGGGCAGTGTATGAAAAGAAAGGCACCGAGTTGTCTGAGCACATGTTCATCACCGGCATGGAGGGTCCCGGTGGTCGCATCACCTGGTTTGCTGGAGCGGCTCCCAGCGGATGCGGTAAAACCACAACCGCCATGGCGGGTGATTATTTTGTTGGAGACGACCTCGCTCAGATGTGGATAGATGAAGAAGGAACTGTCCGCTCCATCAATCCAGAAGCGGGTATCTTCGGCATCGTTGAAGACGTGAACTGGGAAGGCGACCCCCACCTCATGAAACTGCTCAGGAATCAGGGGACAGAGGTCATATGGTCCAATGTGCTGATCGATAAAGACGGCGTGCCCCACTGGACAGGCAGCGGAGAAGAAATACCCCTCAAGGGGAAAAATTTTCAGGGCGAATGGGAAAAGGGCATGACCGATGAAAAAGGAAAGCCCGTCCCTATATCGCATCCCAATGCGAGATGCACCCTTGCCTGTGATGCGCTGGCAAATTATTCTGAAATGGCGGAGGACCCACGGGGAGTTGAGACAAAGGTCATTACCTACAGCGGAAGGGATAGCAACACAATGCCCCCTGTCTGGGTTGCTAACAACTCCAATGAAGGTGTAGTCATCGGCGCCTCCATCGTCTCGGCGGCAACTGCAACCGAGGTGGGCGCCACCGGAGTCAAGCGAGCGCCTTGGGCGAATGGGCCTTTTATTCCCGGTTCACTGGCGGATTACATGGACGCCCAGTTTAAGTTCTTTGGCAACGGTAATATTTCGCGGGAAAAGAGACCTGTAATGGCAGGTTTGAATTATTTTCTAACCCATGAAGCAAGGGGGGGGAAATCGAAGAAGCTTCTTGGAGAGAAACGGGATGTCAAGATCTGGCTCTCCTGGCTGGAACGACGTGCCCACGGTGAGGTGGAAGTTATCAAAACCCCAATCGGAGGTATTCCAAAATATGAGGATCTGAAGGGGTTGTTCCAATCCATCATCGGTAAAGATTATCCCGAAGATCTCTACATTAAGCAGTTTTCCCTCTACATCGATAATATCGTATCCAGGATAGATATGCAGATGGAGGCATACGGAAAGGAATCCAATGCCCCGAAACAGATCTTTGAGGTCCTTAAAGAACAAAAGAAGGGTTTGCTGGCGCTGAAAACAAAATTCGGCCCCATCGTAAATCCCGAACAGCTCCAGTAACCTCTTGATTATTTAATCTCTTCCCAGGCTGTAAGCTGGAGCTGATTTTGAAACAGTACACAGGTGAGTAAAGGTCTGACAATTTTTGCCTTTACTCACCTATTATTTTTACCAGAATCCTCTTTCTTCTGCGTCCGTCAAACTCTCCATAAAAAATCTGTTCCCATGGACCGAAATCGAGATTCCCACCGGTAACAGCCACAACAACTTCTCTTCCCATTACCTGCCGTTTCAGATGGGCGTCACCGTTGTCTTCTCCAGTCCGGTTGTGAAGATACTGCGAAATAGGTTCGTGGGGAGCAAGTTTTTCCAGCCATCTCTCATAATCATCATGCAACCCCGACTCATTATCATTTATGAACACGGAGGCGGTGATGTGCATGGCATTTACAAGCGCCAATCCCTCAGTAATTCCACTTTCTCGCAGACACTCTTCCACTTCTCTCGTTATATTTATGAAGGCCAGGCGGGTAGGCACATTTACCCATAATTCTTTACGGTAACTATTCATCAGACACTCCTTCCGTTTATATGAATAAATTATTGTACCTGAACTTTTACATTGACAACATTCAGTAAAAGCTATATTCCCACTCCATAATAGTCAAGGGATAAATATTACCCTGACCCCTTCTAAAGGCAATACAAATTCTGTGAGACAATACGAAATCCTATGAAATCCTTCGGTATCTGTATAGGCGCTTCAACGCTCTCGATCGTTGAACTATGCCGCAATGGAAAGAACGAAATATCTATTGGGCGCATCCTCTTAGATACCCATTATGGTAATCCCCAAAGAGCCCTCCTTAAAGCAATCAAAAAATTGGGCATACCCATGGAATCGCGAGTCGCCGTTACGGGAAGAAAATTCAGGAATTCGGTCAATCTTACATCCATACCTGAACCGGAGGCGATAGAAAATGCCTTTCCCTACGTTAACGGCAACGGAAAGCGCTGCCGCGCCATAGTAAGCGCCGGCGGAGAAACTTTCCTGGTCTATGTGCTGGGGCGAGACGGGAGAATATCATCCATACAGACAGGCAACAAGTGCGCATCCGGCACGGGAGAATTCTTCCTGCAGCAGATAAAGCGCATGGGGATTCCACTGGCAGAGTCTATAACGATTGCCCGCACGGAAAAACCCTACAAGGTCTCAGGCCGATGCAGCGTCTTCTGCAAGAGCGACTGCACACATGCCACTAACAAGGGAATTCCAAAGGAACAGGTTACAGCGGGTCTCTGTCAGATGATGGCGGGAAAGGTCATGGAGTTGCTAAAACAACTCCCCAAAAAAGATATCATGCTCATAGGTGGTTGTGCCCAGAATTCTGTTATGACGGAATACCTCAAAAAGGAGATAGACAATCTGTGCATACCAGACGAGGCGCCCTACTTTGAATCATTGGGATGCGCCCTCTGGGCGCTCGATCATGAAACGGTGCCTTTTACAGGTATCAAGAGACTCTTCAAGAAGGATCACAAAACATTCTTTCATCTTCCCCCCCTTGAAGATGCCTCAAATATGGTGGAATTCAGATCAACCAACAGTGGAATTGTTAATGAAGGTGATGTCTGCATCGTAGGTCTCGATGTGGGTTCCACAACAACAAAGGCCCTTCTGCTCAGAGTTTCCGACGACAAAACACTGGCATCCATCTATCTGAGAACTGAGGGAGACCCTGTTCGCGCATCAAGGGCTTGTTACACGCATCTTTTCAACATGCTCGGTGATCTCGGAAATAGGATTCACATAATCGGACTGGGCGTGACGGGATCGGGCAGACAGATAGCCGGCCTGCACGCCATGACAGATGGAATTATCAACGAGATTATTGCCCACGCCACTGGAGCTCTCTATTTTGACAACGATGTCGACACTATATTTGAAATCGGGGGACAGGACGCGAAATACACCTATATAACAAAGGGTGTTCCCTCCGATTACGCGATGAATGAAGCCTGTAGCGCCGGAACGGGATCCTTTCTTGAAGAGGCGGCTCATGAAACCCTCTCTATCGCTATGGAGGATATCGCGGACATCGCCCTGAGAGGGAAAAATCCCCCTAATTTCAATGACCAGTGCGCCGCGTTCATAAGCAGCGACATAAAAAACGCCCTGCATGAAGGAACGGAAAGAGAGGACATTGTAGCCGGACTTGTCTATTCCATCTGCATGAATTACGCTAACCGTGTCAAGGGTAACAGGCCTGTGGGCAAGAAGGTATTCATGCAGGGGGGGGTCTGCTATAACAGGGCCGTACCCCTGGCCATGGCCTCACTGACAGGCAAACGTATCATCGTTCCTCCAGATCCGGGCCTTATAGGCGCCTTCGGTGTCGCCCTGGAGATAAAAAGGAGATTGTCACTTGGGTTGATGCAGGAGAAATCTTTTTCATTAGAGGCGTTGATGAAGAGGGAGATAGGATATGGACCAACATTCATCTGCAGGGGCGGAAAAGAACAATGCGACAGAAAGTGTGAAATCGCCAGGATAAGGATAGAAGGCAAAACATATCCCTTCGGGGGTGCCTGCAACAGGTGGTACAATCTCAGGTCTCAGATAAAGATAAAAACAGAAAATCTCAATCTCGTTGATCATTATGAAAAAATGGTGTTTTCAGCGGCTTTACCGGAGAAGAAAACAGATACGCCAACGATAGGAATCAACAAGTCCTTCCACGTAAATGCCTACTTCCCCCTGTACAGACATTTCTTTTCTAGTCTAGGCTTTAATACCATTCTTCCCCATCTTCCTGAGAGGGAAGGAATTGACAGGAAAAACGCCCCTTTCTGTTACCCCGCCGAGAATGCCCACGGGTACTTCTTGAATCTGTTGAACAAGAGCCCCGACTATCTCTTCCTCCCCCAATTTAAGGGTGACTACGTGGAGAAGGGGTTGGGAAAAGGGGTAACCTGCCCCCTTTCTCAGGGAGAGCCCTTTTTCCTTGCTTCCACATTCAAGGATCATAAAACCTTGAGAGTGTTGAAGGCAGGGCAGCATATAATGGAGCCTGTCATAGATTTTTCGGCCGGCTTCGGAAGCGCCGAAAAATCATTTGTCACGATGGCGGGTACACTTGGTGTATCAAAAAGAAGGGCTGCAATAGCGTACAGAGAAGCTGTGGAAGTTCAAAAGGGAATATTTCGGAAAATGAAGGAAAAAGGTCTCGGTATACTGAGTGACCTTGAAAAGGACCCTGCCGCTCTGTGCATCGTTATTTTTGGAAGATCCTACACCGCCTTCGTGTCAGAGTCCCATATGGGCATTCCCAAGAAGTTTTCGTCGCGCAACATACGTGTAATACCCTTCAATTACCTTCCCATCGCGGAAGAACCGGCAAAGGAGCGCATGTACTGGTCGGCTGGACAGCAAATTCTTAAGGGGGCAAGTTTTATCAAAAAACACCCACAGCTCTTCGGGTGCTATATAACAAACTTTTCCTGTGGCCCCGATTCCTTCCTTGTCGGGTATTTCAGAGATATCATTGAGGAGAAACCGTCGCTGACGCTTGAACTGGACAGTCACGTTGCTGACGCCGGACTGGAGACCCGGATCGAGGCCTTTCTCGATATCGTCGAAAGATACAGGGAACTGGAAAAACAAAAAAGGGGACATTCGGTTAATGCGGTTCATGAAGCATTCGTCCCGTCAAAAGTAACAGCCAGAGGGGGAAAAGAGATTTTCATAGACTCCACGGGAGTTGAGCATTCGCTTTTTGATCCTCGCGTCCATCTTTTGTTTCCTTCTATGGGTCGCTTCATATCCGAGTCGGGCGCTGCCGCATTCAGAGGCACGGGCATTCGCACTACAGCCCTACCTCCGGCTAATGAAGAGGTATTGAAGATTGGCAGGGGAAACACAAGCTGCAAGGAATGCCTCCCCCTTCTACTCACGACTGGAGGTCTCCTTAAATATATGGATGAGAGGCAGGGGAAAGATGAATTGCTGATATATTTCATGCCAACTGCCTCAGGACCGTGCAGATATGGACAGTATTCCGTTTTTTTAAATGATCTGATAGCCAGACTCAGGCTGAAAGACGTGGCTCTTTTCTCCCTTTCCGCCGAGAATAGTTACGCCGCTCTGAACGAAAAGAATCTGACGGCGCGTCTCTGGATGGGTATCGTTGTTGCAGACATTTTTGAGGAGATATACTCCTTCCTGCTGACAATGGCTAGCGACAGGAAAAGGGCCATGAAAATCTTTGAAGGCGAATGGAAGCGGGTTATAGAGTTGATGGAAAGGGCCTGCAATTTCAAGATTATGGAGAAAAGTTTGGAGGGAGTGGCGGAAACATTAAAAAAAATCGAGGTAAAAACCCAGATAGAAAACACCCCTGTCGTCTTGCTCACGGGAGAGATATACGTTCGCCATGATGACATCTCACGTCAATTCCTTACTGAAGAACTGGCTGAAAGGGGCTTCGCTGTAAAGGTTTCGACGCTTGCCGAATGGATATATTACACCGCATGGTGTGTCAAAAACAAATTGTCAACGGGTGATTATACACACAGGGACAGAATGTCGGTCTTTTTCAGGACGCTCTACATGAGAAAGCATGAAAAGATAATCCGCCGAATTTTATCGAAATCGGGGCTGTGCCTTAACAGATTGGAAGATGTGGATCACATCATTAGTCACACAAAACACCTTATAAGGCCTGAACTAGTGGGCGAGGCAATACTCACGGCAGGTGCGGCAATCAATGATATCCTGGATCACTACTGCGGTGTCATCGCCATAGGCCCCTTCGGATGCATGCCAAATCGTCTGGCAGAAGCCGTCGTGACGGGTGAAATGAATATGGAGGGCAAGATAAGAACGGGTGTGAAAACCGACAAGGTCGAATACCTTGCACAAAAGATAGAAGATCTGCCTTTTCTTGCCATTGAAACCGACGGGAACAGATTCCCCCAAATCATAACGGCTAAAGTGGAAGCCTTCCTCCTTCAGGCCGGAAGGGTGCACGAAGAAATGAAAAAAGCCGAGAGTTCTTATGCCTGAGGTGTCAGCGGGATCAGGGGTCACGTCTTCGATCTCTCGTTGTCCATTTCAAAGGCCCTCAATCTCCGAAATTCGCTTTCTCATGTCTTCAGACAACCTGATTTTTTTATTTTCACGATAGCTGTAGGAGACAAGAAGCGCCGTTCCTTCGGCAGCGATTTTATTGTGCCCGTGACTGAAGGCCGCATGCTTCATCAGAAACCTGTCGTCATCCATTTCTACGACCTTTGCGCCCACAGAAAGGGTGTCGGGATAGGTCAATGGAATTCTGTAATTACATTGGGTAGATGCAAGAATTGCCCCATCTCCCCCTTCCATAATATCCTCAATGATTCTTAGCCTGTCAAAATAGGCTACCCTGGCGCTTTCAAAGTATCTGAAGTACATCACATTGTTAACGTGGCTGAAGGCGTCCATATCGCCCCAGGCCACAGGGATACCCACAATGATGGGAAAGGATTTCTTAAACTGCTCCATTGTCACTCCTCAATATTATTGTTTACACACGGCCTCGCTGGCGTGGCGTTCCCACGCGAAGGGAACATTGCCTGACATTTATTAAGGACAAATAATCACATCAACATATTCTTTGCAAGGGTTAAATTTGGATAAAATCGCGTGTATTATGGCGCTTACACAATCCGATTATCAAGTGGTACAAAGCGAAGAGTTCCAGAGAGAAGGGAAGATATCCTCCGTAGCCCAGGAGGGGCATCTCAAAAACATGGAGAAAATCGACAAAGGGCACACTGTACACCCACTTTGGGTAGGAATAGAAGTTCCACATCTCCCAGAAGAACCCACAGATCAAACAACCCGTGCATAGAGAAATGACAGGTCCCCAGTTTCCCTCTGCCGTGTACTGAAATAACGTGCGGTTTTTCAACCAGACATTGATCGGCTCCAGAATAAGAAACACAGATACCCATACAAAGGGAAAGAAATAAAGAGGCCATGAAAGAAGCAGGTAAAACATAAAAAGACCGGCAACAAAAATCGTGAGAATTAATGCCGCTCTCGGCTTAATTTCCGTGCCGCTCTTGAATGCATCAATCCATTTGAAAGTACCCACCAATTCCGCCGTGCCGAATACAGCGGGCATGACGGTTGAAAAGCTTATAGAGGACAGTAAGAAGTATTCAAAATCGGTAAAAAACTGGCGCCCTTCATAATGCCAGTTCTGTGTATAGCCGTTGATTAATTCAAAAAGCCACCAGGAAGGTATCGATATGATGAAGAGACCGGCATAAGCGCCGGGGCTTCTTGTGAGGAGAGAAGTCCCCTTCCTTACATAGACGAAGGCGTCGACTGTAAGGCAGTATCCAAGCCACAGAGGGAAAAACCCCCAGTGTGTGCGAAGACCATCAACAGACCAGTTCAATGCCCAGAAGATCACCACAAGCGTAATACCAATCCACCCTTGAATGGGCATTGTCAGAATGCTCTTTTTGAGGAATAATCTCATATGATACTCAACCGGAAAGGCTCCTTGAAACAGATTGATCTCCCTTAAAAGGAGCGATTATTGCTTAGGAAAGCAACACCACTAAAGAGATATAAACAAAGTTAATTTTCTGGAGAGCGGGATGATTCTTCCGGTTTTGTCAGTTTTTCTACAAAACCGGCCAAAGCGTCGCCGATCATTGAGTAAGGCAGGAGGACTTCATTGGCGCCGGCCCTTTTTAATCTCGCAATCTGATCCGTTGAATCGGCCGTAGCCATTATGACCGCTTGTGGGGCAAGTGGGCGGCAGGTTCGCACAATAGTCTCATTCGAGGTTCCCTTCAGGAGCATATCAGGAATGGTCAAGATAATGAGATCGGCATTCTGGATATGGGCGTGATCCAGGGTATCCATGCTGCCGATGTCTCCAAACATCCCTTTAACACCCCGGATATTCAATTCCTTCAAAACTTCCAGATTAAAGTCGATGACGAAAACAACCATAATTAGAGCACCCAATAAAATGGCAGTATCAGGCGCCGGTATTTTAATGCCGATAGACAGGAAAAAGAGGGGTAGGAAAAAGTCGCGCAGGGGTAAAACCTTGGCGATGATGTGGACACCGTAGGGAAAGGATGAGATGGAAACTCCGGCAATGAGGGCATCCATCTCCATGGACAGACCCATCCACGAAGCGATGCCGACCATAATGACGCACCATGCGATGGACATGGCGACGACCATTTCCGGCGTCTTGGCGATCTGATCAAAGATCCACTTCAATACATATCGGCTCAGCAGATAGCCGAAACTCAAAAGGACGAAGCTTTTGCCAAGAGCCAAGGCTACGAGGCCCAGCTTGGGATTCATGAAATGTGGCTGCAGGGCTAGGACAAGAATCGCCCATACATCCTGAAAAATCAAAATACCCAAAGTGATCCTTCCGGGGATGGGATGGTATCCAGTTCGAACTTGTCGTAAAGGAGCTTTACGACAATCGCCGTGCTGCTCAAAGCGCAAAAAATAGACAGATAAAGCGCGTCGATTGGGCGTGTACCCATGTATTCACCTAAAAGTAGATAGAAGCCCAGGCCGATGATAACGCACAAGGCGAATTTCCCAATTCCCTTTAAAATCATTTGTTTGCCCGAAGAGAGCATCTTCGTGGGATCAAGCTCCAGACCGATGATAAAGAGAAGAAGGATCAATCCAATTTCGGAAATCACTTCGATGCTGGCCGGTTCTACGACTAACTTCAATCCGATTTCAGGACCGACGAGGGTGCCCGCCACGAGATAACCGAGGATGATGGGCTGGCGAAAAAGCTGAAAGACGAAACCCAGGGCCGTGGCCGCAATAATGGATACACCTATTTCAGGGAGAAGTCCGTGCATGGAGTCTTATTCTTCCTTTCCCGGCATGTGCCGCGCCTTTGCTATGTTCAATTCGTAAAAATTCGCTCGCTTACAAGTTCAAAGGATTGATAAAGCATCGTTTCTTTTTTGCTTGGCAATATATGAAGATAAAAGTTGTGTGTCAAGAGGATTTTGATAATAGCGGATGCCTTCGGGTAAGCTTGAAGTTTTCTATTAAGCGATTCGTATTAGATGTGTTACGGTTGCAGCAAATAAAATTATTGACTTTCACATCCATTCAGAATATTGGGGAATTCAATATATTTTCAAAGGATCTGAGATATAATGATGAAGTATGAAGAGACAGATGTCAAGTGTTACAGCGGTTACAAATTCAATGAACGCCCCCAATCATTTACCTTTCAGGATCGCACCCTGGAAGTATCGAAAATAGTAGACCGCTGGTATGAAAGCGGGCCTGGGGCGGACCAGCCTGCGCTCAGTTATTTCAAGATTCACACCGGGGATGGAGAGGAATTCATTCTGCGTTACGACAGCCTCTTTAATGCCTGGGGAATACTCCTTAAATAACAGCCGGCACCAGAAACAAAGCCACAAGGGACTCGTAAATTTCAGTGATCTTGTAAAGACAGAATTTACATCCCGGAGAATTTGTCTATGCGTCTCCTCCTCGTCGAAGACGACATAAAAATAGCGGCCTTCATACAGAGGGGCCTCAAAGCGGCGGGCTATGCGGTGGATCACGCAGCCAACGGTGAAAAGGGACTTGATCTTGCCCTCACAGAACCCTATGATGCGGCGATTATAGATATCATGCTCCCCAAACTGGATGGTCTCTCTCTGCTCAAAAAATTGAGGAGAGAGAAGGCAGACACACCGGTAATCATTCTGAGCGCAAAGGATTCCGTAGATGACAGGATCAGGGGACTGGAAACGGGAAGTGACGACTACCTGACAAAACCCTTTGCCTTTTCAGAACTACTGGCAAGGGTCCAGGCACTCATCAGACGTTCCAGCGGAACCACGGAACCAACTCGCCTCACCTTCAGCAGTCTCTCTATGGATCTCATAGCCCGAGACGTTACCAGAGAAGGTAAAAAGATTGATCTCCAACCCCTGGAGTTTTCCCTTCTCGAATATCTCATGCGAAACGCCGGTCGTGTGATTTCAAAGACAATGATAATGGAACACGTGTGGGATTATAATTTTGATCCTATGACGAATGTGGTGGAAGCCAGAATCAGCCGTCTGAGGGACAAGGTGGACAAGAACTTCTCAGAGAAACTTATCCACACGGTCCGCGGAGTGGGTTATGTTATCAGGAAAAGCGATTAAGTTTCACAACACCCTCGCTTTCAAACTCACGCTTTGGTACGCGACCATATTTTCGTTATCTTCCATTCTCGCCTTCCTCTTTTTTTACGTCCTCGTGACATCGGTAATAAGGGAACAAACAGACAGGGAGTTACTGGACCGGGCCGCAAAATTTTCCACTCTTCTCTCCGTAGAGGGTATCGAAGCCGTCCAGAGCGTGGCTGTAGCCGAATCCCGCGCAGGCGGCGTAAAGAAAACGTTTATCAGGCTTTTATACCTCAACGGACGCGTCTTTTCGTCTTCCAATATGTCATACTGGCGTGACATCGGAGTCGACAACATTGCCATAAGAGAACTCATAAAAAAATCCACCCCCGTATTCGATACGGTAACCATCCCCGATCGCCGCCACAAAGTGCGTATTTGCTACGGCTTTATCGGGTCCGATATAATAATTCAGGTGGGTCAGTCCATGGAATTGAGTGGCTCCTTCATCGAGGCCTTTCGAAAGATATTCGTTTCCACTATGGTCTTTCTTCTCCTGATCGCAGCGGCAATCGGCTGGTTCATGGCTCGAAGGGCCCTTTCCGGGGTAGAGGCGGTGACAAAGACAGCCCGCCTCATTTCCCAAGACGCGCTGGAAAAGCGTGTGCCCGTAAAACCCCGTGGAGACGAGATAGATCAGCTTGCAAGGACCTTCAACAGCATGCTGGACAGAATGCAGGAACTGATCAGCGGAATGAAGGAGATGAGTGACAATATCGCCCACGACCTCAAGAGTCCCATCACCCGCATTCGGGGAATTGCCGAAATAACTCTCACAACGGGTAAATCCCTGCCAGAATACGAATCCATGGCGGCGAGCATTGTAGAAGAAAGCGACCGACTGCTGAACATGATCAATACCATGCTGGTAATCTCCAAAATGGAGGCCGGCGTGGGTGAACTGGGAAAAATAGAGATGAACCTTGCCCGGGTAACCCGCGAGGCGTGCGAACTTTTTAATCCGATTGCCGAAGACAAGGGGATAACCCTGACCAGCGACCTGCCAAACTCACTCTCTTTTACCGGTGACGTAGGCAAGATACAGCGCATGATATCCAACCTGATCGATAATGCCATCAAATACACATCCGGCGGCGGAAGTGTTCGCGTTTCACTGGAAGGGGATCACGACGGAAGAATCAGGCTTCGCGTAAGGGATGATGGTGTCGGTATTGATGAAAAAAATCTTCCGCACATCTTTGAGCGATTCTACCGTTGCGACCACAGCAGATCTGAGGAAGGCACCGGCCTCGGGTTGAGTCTGGCCAGGGCCATTGCCCGTGCCCACGGGGGCGACATCACGGCAGAGAGCAGAACGAGCGAAGGAAGCACCTTTACCGTTACGCTCAACTCGTGAAGGCTCCATGCACAGGGCACATCCTGAAGAAATCACCGGCGCCTTCGACATTCCAAACATTACCGATTGATAATCTTCACATCATCTTCTCGTTAACTCCATTGTATATCTTATGGCCAAAAGAATTTATGCGAAGAAAATTCAGGGAGGATAGAGATGAAATCAATACAAAAACTTTCGGTATTTTTGGTGATCCTTTTTGCGACAGTACTGTTCATGGGCCTGGTCCCGCAAAGTGGGGTTGCGGCGAATGATCAGCCCGTCAGTATGATTCCGGCAAATTTCACGTCACTGGCAGAGAAAGTCCGTTATGGCGTGGTAAACATCCGTGTCGTAAAAACTCCCAGGGGGGCAGATCAGACATCCAATTTTTTCCGGGGCAATCCCTTTGAGGGGCAGAGTCCCTTTGAGAGAAGAAACCCTTTTGAGGACTTTTTCGGTCCCTTTCAGGGCAACGGAAATCGTCCCATACCCCGGCAACAAGGTCTCGGTTCAGGATTTGTCATCGACAAAAGCGGCTATATCGTGACGAACAACCACGTCGTTGAAGGCGCCGACGAAATTACCGTAACCCTGACCAACAAGAAGGAATTCAAGGCGAAACTTATCGGACGAGATCCTAAGACGGATCTTGCATTAGTCAAAATCGACGCTGCTCCGGACCTCGTTCCTTTAAATCTGGGCGATTCGGATGCACTTTCCGTGGGTGAATGGGTCGTGGCCATCGGAAGCCCCTTCGGACTGGAACAGACAGTAACTGCGGGAATCGTGAGCGCCAAGGGACGAGTCATCGGTTCCGGGCCCTATGATGATTTCATACAGACCGACACATCGATAAACCCGGGCAACAGCGGCGGACCCCTTATCAATATGACGGGTGAGGTTATCGGCATAAACACTGCCATCATCGCCCAGGGGCAAGGGATCGGATTTGCCATTCCCATCAATATGGCCAGGGGAATCGTCAACCAGTTGAGAGACAAGGGAGAGGTCACCAGGGCGTGGCTTGGAATCTCTATACAGGACATTACGGAAGAACTGAAGACATATTATGGCCTGAAAAATCAAAAGGGTGTTCTCGTAACCGAGGTCTTTAAAGACAGTCCGGCTGAGGATGGCGGCATCAGGGCAGAAGATATTATTACCTCCATTCAGGGCAGAAAGGTCGAGTCCAGCCATGAGCTTGTCAAGGTAGTGGCAAATCTCCCGGTGGGAGAAAAGGTTCCCATTGCGCTGATAAGGAGGGGCGCCGACAAGACCGTCTCAGTAACAATGGCCAAACGGGATGATTCGGACCAGCAAACAAAACCGGCATCCGAACATTACGAAGAGCTCGGCCTCAAGGTGTCGGAACTGTCACCGGAAATTGCAAAGCGTTTTGGATACAACAGGAATGAAAAAGGTGTTGTCATCCTTGAAGTGAAAAAAGGAAGCGACGCAGAGAGCGTCGGCATACGGGCAGGGGACATGGTAAGGAGTGTAAACAATACCGTGATTGCCACCGTGGAAGAATATCGCAGACTGGTGGACGCGCTCGAAAAGGGAAGTCCTATGGCGCTTCTTATAAAGAGACCAAATGCCGGTTTCATTGTAGTTCAGTTACAGAAGTAAGACTTTCTCATTACGCCTGCGGCAGGCTCCGTGACATTATTCCGGAGTCTGCCCCTCCTTCTCGAACCTGCATGTATGGGGGCCTTCCTTTGTGCCGAAAAATTATGCCGGTTTCCCTATAAAACAAGTAACATTCTTTTGACATGGACCTCCAAATAGATTAGATAGGTGAAAAAAGTTGGAGTGTGTCACTATGTATTCCGCAAGCGACTTGAGGAAAAACTTAAAGATTCAGATCGACGGTGAACCGTACGTAATCACAGATTTTCAGTTTGTGAAACCAGGCAAGGGACAGGCTCTGTACAGATGTAAGCTTAAAAACATGGTCACGGGATCCCAGTTTGACCGCACATTCCGCTCCGTTGATTCTTTTGAGCCGGCTAATCTACAGGAAAAGACGATGCAGTACCTCTACCAGGAGGGCGACAAGTACTGCTTCATGGATACCGAAACATACGAGCAGGTTTATCTTACGGAAGATCAGGTTGGAGAGGCAAGCAATTTCCTCATAGACAACATCGAAGCGGAAATTCTCTTCTTCGAAAGCGACGCGCTGGGTGTCACCCTTCCCAATTTTGTTGACCTTACTGTGACGAAGGCAGACCCCTGGGTAAAGGGAGACACAGCGGCTGGGAATTCCAAACCGATCACCGTAGAAACAGGATACACACTGAATGTTCCTCCCTTTGTCGAAGAAGGGGAAAAGATCAGAATCGACACTCGCACCGGCGAATATGTCACCCGCGTGAAGGGATAGGGACTCCATGAATGAGAGATGGCTACTTGCGCGGCGCAGGGACAACCTTATAACCCGCGCAAGGATGATCCAGGCCATTCGTCAATTTTTCATATCCAGAGACTACCTTGAAGTAGAAACCCCTATAAGAGTTCCAACGCATGCGCCTGAGGCGCACATAGACCCACTCACCTCCGAGGGCTGGTTCCTCCATACATCGCCCGAGCTGTGTATGAAGCGGATACTGGCCGCGGGATATCCACGTCTTTTTCAGATTACAAGATGCTTTCGAGCAGGGGAGCGGGGCGCCCTTCATATAAGTGAATTTACTATTCTCGAATGGTACCGTACAGAAATCGATTACATGGAAATGATGAAAGAATGCGAGGATATGTTCCTGCATCTCTCTGAGCTACTCTGCCACGGAAATATTATTCACTATCAGGGGGCAGAAATTTCATTGGAAAAGCCCTGGGAACGAATCTCCGTGAGAGAGGCCTTTAAAGAATACTCTTCCCTCACAATGGAAGATGCACTAAAAAGTGACCGTTTCGACGAAATCATGGTTACTCAAATAGAACCCCGCCTTGGCCTGAAAAAACCCGCCTTTCTCTATGATTACCCGGCATCACTGGCAGCGCTGGCAAGGCTCAAAAAAGATGACCCCACCCTTTCCGAACGATTCGAGCTTTACCTGGGGGGTCTCGAACTGGCAAATGCCTTTTCAGAGCTCACAGATGTCGATGAGCAACGGACCCGATTCGAAAGGGAACAGCAGCATCGAAGAAACATGGGGAAGCCACCCTGTCCCGAACCGAGAAGATTTCTTGCCGCCCTCCCCCACATGCCCGAGGCATCGGGGATAGCCCTGGGCATTGACAGACTCGCCATGATCTTCACCGACAGCAGCATTATAGACGATATCATCGCCTTTACCCCTGAGATGCTTTGAATGAACTCTCCTGCCACTTTAATTGCTTTCCACCTTTCGACTTCTTCGTAACAAGCAAAGCTGTGTATTTTGGGGTTTTTGCATGGAGATCCCCTGGGGTTGTTCTACGGGTCTCCAAGACCCTCTTGACCCGAAGGGTACACGGTGGGTGGTGGGTGCTGCCGCCACAGGTTCACCAGAAAGTCATGAATGCTTTTCACCATAAGACAAAACCTGCCAGGCTGCGCCACTCAGGACCCAAATACTCGCAGGAATCAGGCAGGCCGTTTTGTGATCACGAATAAGAATCGCAGAGCTTTTACGAGTTCATCTTGTCTGGCAATACGAAAAAAGATTCATCCGATTGATGCGTACTTTTATCTCTTTCACCAAGTCAATAGAATCATGGAACTGGACTACTGAAAATTACCAATTGAAAGAGAGTAACGATAAGCTAAGCAGGAGCATTCCGGAGAGCTACGATCGGCTGCAAGGATTCTTTTGGCAATGTTTCAAGTTATTGTATTTATACCCTGTCAAGTACAGATCCAGTGCCCCTGCCGCAATTACCGCCTTGACTTTTCTGAAAATTGGGAGCATAAGAAAGTCGACAGGACGTCGCCAGAAGGCAACTTTCAGATGAACCTTTTTCCAAGGGTGATGCATTGAAAAAGGAATGACAACCCCATTTTCGGAAAGAGGCGGGGTTTTTTGTTTAACAGGGTGTTGCAGGACCGAGAATCTCTCTGTCTGAATGAGGACAGCGCTATGTCCAACTTTTCCACTGCCCGCCAGAAACGGCGGAAGATCTCTTGTCTTATCGGGCGAATCGCCGCCGTCATCGCCGGCGTAGTTCTCGCCGCTCTCGGCGTAGCCGCATGCATCCTAAGCGGTTTGGCCATTTTTCTTTTTCGGAACGAACCCAAGTTCCTCTTCATCCTTCCAATCTTCTTGTTTCTGGTGGCGGTGATGTTCCTGCTCTTCCTCCTAGGCCTCAAGATCATCCGGGATGCCGTCCGGGCCGCTCGCGACCGCACACTCGACAATATCGACCTAGACAGGGAGCCCTGGATGGCAAATGCGGAGTGGCGG
>JAFGPZ010000233.1 GCA_016935935.1 Deltaproteobacteria bacterium | reverse complement strand
TTGATCTGTGGGAACGCTATTCACTATACAAGAAAGGACGCACCTATCAGGTTGTCGTAACGGAAAATGAAGAAAACATAATCGGCAGGCTTTTTGTGGATATAATAAGCCCTCGTTTTGAGTACGTAGTGCTTCAACTCAATGAAAGTGACAAAATATGTTATTCAAGCGCTGATACCATAACAGTAAATTACAATGATACAATCAAGCTGATCGATTTTAAGACCAATATCCCTGGCAATTTTAATACAAAGACCTATGTCAGCGGACCACATTCCAACGTACAATTGATAATGGGGGAGCCTGTTGAAACAAGAAGTATTATTTCCTCTTCGATAAGGGGCAAGGCGGAATATGCAATTACCTTGAAGAGGGAAGATATCACAATAGGCTCCATACAAATGAAGATCAGCGAGAACCCGTTGGCGTTTCACAGAGGCAATGGTCACGAAGGAATTAATTGAAATATGGGAATAAATAGATTCGGAGATGACAGGTGAGAAAGAAGAATAAACGTATCTCCATAATAAATAAAGACTGCAATCTAAAAGGCGACCTTGAATTCAGGGGCTATCTGATTCTGGCGGGTTCCATAGAGGGCAATCTGACCGCTGACAGTGTGGCCACGGAAAAAGATAGTTATATCAAAGGGAAAGTCAACGCCCAGACACTTACCATAGCAGGCTCTGTCGAGGGGGAAATCACAGTCACCGACACCCTGACTCTGCTTGATACGGCAAATGTAAAAGCGCTGATCAGATACGAAAAGCTCATTCTCGAAAAGGGATGCGTTCTCAACTGCAGAATCGCGCCCCTGCGATCAGATGCCGGGAGCTGATCAGCTTTTACCAAGCAAGTTCCACTCTCCCCAGTATGCTCGCAAATATAAGTCTGCACTCTTCAGATATTTCGGATGGGGGGTCCTCCTGCGGGAAACTGACGCTGTAAAAATTTCCGTAGTGGGGATTTACATAGGGGAATAACTCCCTGATAACAGGAGTAACCTCCTTTATCCTCCTGATATCGACAGGCTCGAAACGCTCTCCTCTTTTATTTATGAGAAATATCTTCCATATGGAATTTTCTTTGGAAAAATCATTCGATTCTCTATCGGGAATGTAGGCATAAAACAGAAACTCTGTGAACTGAGATTTCCGATCGGCTAACAACTGCTCATTTAACTCTTTTTTCTGATCACTTACGATATATATCCTGGCATACTCCGAGAGGTAGGCATCGTTGAAATCACGGCTTTTTTTGGTCGCTGAAATGTGGGCTCTTGTTTCAAAATGCGAATAGATGGTTTTATCTCTTGTCCAACGGTTCAAGGCGTCAAGGTATTCCGACGAAACAGTCCCGTCCTGCGACATTTCAACGTATTCTCCTACATAGCTGCAACCCGTCACAGTTACCGCAAAAAGAATCAAAATGATGTTCGCAATAAGTCGCCTATACCTCATCTGATCCTCCAAACACTCTCGCAAAGATGAAGTCAACGTGCTTTACAAAATTGCTGTTACTGAAGATACCTTCGATCTCACCCTCATTCAGATGAGACGTTATAATTTCATCTTGAAGGATCAACTCTTTAAATTCGATCCCATCTTCCCATGATTTCATGGCATTCTTCTGGACACAAGAGTAGGCATCTTCCCGGGAGGTCCCCTTTTCGACCAGTTTTAATAATACCATCTGTGAAAATATAACACCCTTTGTCATATTGAGATTTGAAATCATCTTTTCGGGATAGACTACGATATTTTTCATCAAGTTTGTAAATCTATGCAGCATGAAATCCAGCAGTGTTGTGGCATCGGGAGCAATAACCCTCTCCACCGATGAATGGCTGATATCACGTTCGTGCCAAAGGGGAATATTCTCCAGAGATGCCATGGCGTATGATCTCATCAGCCTCGCCAGGCCGGACAGATTCTCCGACAGTACGGGGTTTCTCTTGTGGGGCATTGCGGACGAACCCTTCTGACCGGCGGAAAAATACTCTTCGACCTCTCTGACCTCGGTCCTCTGAAGGTGCCGTATCTCTGTGGCAAATTTTTCAATGGAAGATGCTATGATTGCAAGCGTGGAAAAGAATTCCGCATGTCTGTCCCGCTGCATTATCTGAGTCGAAACGGGGGCCGGCCGCAATCCCAGCCTGTCGCACACATATTCCTCCACTCCGGGATCGATGAAGGAAAATGTCCCGACTGCTCCGGATATCTTTCCGTAACTTATATTTTCCCGAGCCCGTACGAGGCGTTCTCTGTTTCTTTCCATTTCCTGGTACCACATTGCCATCTTGAGTCCGAAGGTTACCGGTTCCGCATGTATGCCATGGGACCTTCCCATCATCAGCGTATCCTTGTACTGGTATGCTCTATCTTTAAGGACCTTTAAAAGGCTATCCACGTCTTCGATAAGAATCTCCGAGGCCTCTTTCAATAGTAACGCCAGTGACGTGTCGAGAATATCGGAAGATGTAAGCCCCATATGTATGTACCGTGAATCCTCCCCCACTTTTTCCGCTACGGAAGTCAGAAAGGCAATCACGTCGTGTTTAACGGTTTCTTCAATCTCCTCTATCCTCCGGACATCAAACCCCGCCTTCTGGGAAATATTTTTAAAGGATTCCTCTGGTATCTCTCCCCGTCTGGTCAGTATCTCACAAACAGCCAGTTCTATTTCCAGCCATTTGGCAAATTTATTTTCCTGGTTCCAGAGGGAAACCATCTCTTGTCGAGAATATCTTGGAATCAATCTTCGTACTCCTGTGAGTCCTTTATCAATGTTGTTATGCTATTACGAGTTCGTACGAGGAGTCAAGTATTTTTGCGTTATTTGTCTATCGAAAGCAAAGATGAAAAATTGGTACTCTCGCAATAAAATTCTTCCGCCGCCGACCTGCGTTAAACACCCTCGTGCTCTGGTTAATCAACTTAAATGCGAAAGAACCAAAATTCTTCTTGACTATATATTGTGCCTATATTATCGTGGAACGCAATATATTGTGTTTTAACGTGGAAGGTGCGCGATGAACAGCATGATTAGAAAAAGAAACGGTCAACTGGTGCCATTCGATGCATCTAAGATCACAAACGCAATCGTTCAGGCGGGAAAAGCGACGGGCGAATTCAATGGAGATGCTGCCAAAAAATTAACAATCAGGGTTCTCAGTCTTGCAGAACAATTGTACGATGGTAATATTACCGGCGTTGAAGAGATACAGGATATCGTCGAAGAGACACTTCTTGCCTCCCCCTACCGAAAAACGGCAAAATCATACATTATATACCGTGACCAGCATGCGAGGTTGAGAGAAATAGCCAACAATATGGAGGTCGATCTTGTTGACAAATACCTTAAGAAATCGGACTGGAAGATAAATGAGAACAGTAATATGGATTACTCTTTGCAGGGATTGAATAATTACATCTCGTCAGAAGTGAGTAAGGTTTACTGGCTGAACAAGATTTATCCCCCCGAAGTCAAAAAAGCCCAGAAGGATGGTGATTTTCATATCCACGATCTAAGCCTGCTTTCTGTTTACTGCGTAGGATGGGACCTCTGGGATCTATTAAAGGAAGGTTTCAAAGGCGCATCAGGAAAGGTGGAGAGTAAACCGGCAAAACACCTGCGCAG
>JAFGPZ010000232.1 GCA_016935935.1 Deltaproteobacteria bacterium | reverse complement strand
GCTCTGGCATACAATATTGAAGAGTTTAAAGACTTTGCCGTATATGGGATGGAACAAAGCATGGTGGGGGAGATACTGATCGAAGAGTCTGTTCTCGGATGGAAGGAATACGAACTGGAGGTCATGAGGGACCTGAGAGATAATGTAGTTATTATCTGTTCCATAGAGAACTTAGATCCCATGGGTGTTCATACAGGAGATTCCATAACGGTGGCACCAGCCCAGACCCTTACAGACAGAGAATATCAGCAGTTGCGAAATGCATCGATAGCGGTTATACGAAAAATCGGTGTTGCCACGGGGGGATCGAATATACAGTTTGCCGTCCATCCTGAAACGGGACAGGTTGTTGTCATTGAAATGAATCCCCGTGTATCGAGATCGTCGGCGCTGGCCTCAAAGGCAACAGGTTTCCCGATAGCGAAGATTGCCGCAAAACTGGCCGTCGGATACAATCTCGATGAAATCCCCAATGATATAACGCAAAAGACCCCGGCATCCTTTGAACCCACAATAGATTATTGTGTTGTCAAGGTGCCTCGGTTTGCCTTTGAAAAATTCTCGGGAGTCGAGGATACGCTGGGCATATCGATGAAGTCTGTGGGCGAAACGATGGCAATAGGGCGCACCTTCAAAGAAGCGCTGCAGAAGGGGATCAGGGGTCTGGAAACAGGCCTCGCCGGCCTTGAGAGCAATATAGAAAATATGGACGAAAAGGAAATGACAGCAAGGATTGTCCGACCGACACCTGAACGTCTCTTCTACGTTCATGCCGCCATAAAGATGGGTATGCCCGTAAAAAATATTGCCGATATTTCTCATATCGATCCTTGGTTTCTCCAAAATATCAAAGAAATAGTCGATATGGAGCGGGGTCTCAGAGTATATTCGGATGCGAAACACATACCCAGAGACATTTTGAGACGAGCAAAGAGATTCGGTTTCTCAGATCGTCAAATCGGTAACATTATTGGAATGGTTGAACCGACGGTGAGACATCTGCGTGAACAGCAAGGCATACGCCCCATATACAAACTGGTCGATACCTGTGCCGCAGAATTCGAGGCACACACCCCCTACTATTACTCCACATATGAGGAGGGGGAAGACGAAAGCCGCAGCGGTACCAGTAAAAAGGTGATGATTATCGGAGGAGGGCCGAATAGAATTGGCCAAGGCATAGAATTTGATTACTGTTGCGTTCACGCATCGATGGCTCTTCGAGAGGAGGGCTACGAAACGATAATGGTAAACTCGAATCCCGAAACCGTGTCGACGGACTATGATATTTCCGACAGACTCTATTTCGAGCCTCTCACAATGGAAGATGTCCTGAACATTGCCAGGAATGAGAAGCCCGAAGGGGTTATTGTTCAACTGGGTGGCCAGACTCCCCTTAATCTGGCCCTCTCTCTTCAGGAACAGGGAGTGCCTGTACTGGGAACATCTCCCGAGGCAATCGACCGTGCGGAAGACAGACAGCTCTTCAAGGAGATGGCCGACAAGATTGGCATCAGACAGCCAGAAAACGGCACAGCACATTCCCTTGAAGAAGCGAAGGAAATAGTTGAACGGATCGGTTATCCGGTACTCATAAGACCTTCCTATGTCCTGGGGGGCAGGGCCATGGTGGTGGTCTGGAGTAAATTAGACCTTGATGGATTCGTCAAAGATGCTTTTATGGCTTCTCCCGATCATCCTATACTCATCGACAGATTTCTCGAAGATGCAATCGAGATCGATGTAGATGCCATATCGGACGGAAGGGATGTTATAATCGGCGGTGTTATGGAACATATAGAGCACGCAGGTGTTCACTCAGGAGACAGTGCCATGGTGATTCCTCCCTATTCTCTCAAAGAGGGAATAATCTCAGAGATAAAAGACAAGACGAGGAGTATGGCGCTGGAGCTTGAGGTCAAGGGACTTCTCAATATACAATTTGCAGTTAAGGGCAGTGAACTCTTTGTTCTCGAGGTAAATCCGCGCGCATCGAGAACGGTACCCTTCGTTTCAAAAGCCACAGGAATGCCCCTGGCAAAGATTGCGACAAGGGTCATGCTCGGTAAATCTTTGCATGATCAGGGGATAGAGAAAGACCCCGAGCCTAAATGTTTTGCCGTGAAGGAATCGGTTCTCCCATTTACCAGATTCCTTGGTTCTGATACTCTTCTTGGGCCGGAGATGAGATCGACAGGCGAAGTTATGGGTCTGGATTCCGATCTGTCAATGGCCTTTGCAAAAAGCCAGATGGCGGTGGGTCAACCGATACCAAAAGCGGGCAAGGTATTCATCAGCGTGAAAGATCATGATAAAGGTGAAATTGTTGATATAGGAAAAGCTTTCGTAGCTCTGGGTTTTGAAATTCTGTCCACTCCAGGGACAGCCAGTGTGCTGACAAACCATAACATTCCGGTAACGAAGCTCATGAAGCTGGACGAAGGACGCCCAAATCTCCTCGACTATATCAAGAACAATGATGTCGGTCTTCTCATCAACACACCCAGTGGCCCCAAACCGGGACGGGATGAAATAAAGATTCGGAGCAAGGCAATTGCCAGTAATTTACCACTTTACTCTACCATTTCAGCTGCTCGGGCGGCAGTGAATGCGATTGGGAAACTCAAAAATCACTCCATAGAGGTAAGGGCACTTCAAGATATTTATAAATAATCTATCTTCTGAAAAAGTGCGTGGGGGGGGGTGTATCGCCCTGCCGTTCAGTTGATAGCAAAGCGGGGGTAGGTATGGATGATAGAGAAGAATAGAAAAAAGGAAGGCCAGCGAAAGGAACACCACAATCACTCACAGACGGTCAGCACAGGTCTCAACTCTCTCGACAAGGTTATAGGACATCTGCGAGTAGGAGACAATGTGGTGTGGCAGGTTGATACCCTTGAAGATTACGAATATTTTATTCGGTTTTTCGTCAAAAGGGCGCTGAAAGAAAAGAAGCGCGTTGTCTATATGCAGTTCGGAAATCACGAACCAATCATCAGACCCCATAGGGATATCAATACATATCGACTCGATCCTTCAAGCGGATTCGAATTCTTCTCGACGGAAGTCCACAATATTATCACCAAAGAGGGAACACATGTCTATTACATATTTGACAGTCTCTCAAACCTCCAGTCTTCATGGGCGACAGATCTGATGATGGGAAACTTTTTCACGATAACCTGCCCATATCTCTTTGAATTAAATACGGTGGCACACTTTGCGATAATACGTGAACGACATTCCTTTCAGACGGTGGCAGCCATCAGGGATACGACTCAGGTCCTGATAGATATCTACAATGTCGACGGTAACATGTATATCCATCCAATCAAACTGTGGAAAAGATATTCTCCTACAATGTTTCTCCCTCACAAAAAAGAGGGTCAAAAATGTATTCCCGTTGTAGATAGTGTAGATGCAGCCAAATTGCAATCCAGCATTGCCCGACGGAAGAGGGAACGAGTCGAGCTAAGACTCGATTACTGGGATCGTCTGTTCATGGAAGCCGAAGAGCTTACGGCAAAACCATGGGCGCCTGACAAACAGGAAGAAATGATTGCCCGAATATGCCGGATAATGATGACGAGGGAACCTCGAATGTCGATCCTTGTAAGGGAAAACTTTTCTCTCGAAGATCTGCTCGAAATACGCAAGAGACTGCTTGGCACCGGTTTCCTCGGAGGTAAGACGCTCGGAATGCTCCTTGCGCGGAAGATTCTGGAAAGAGATAAAAGTACAAACTGGGGCACCTGGCTGGAACCGCACGATTCCTTTTATGTCGGGTCCGACCTCTTTTATACTTATCTGGTTCAGAATGGATGGTGGCGACTGAGAATGAAACAGAAGACAAGGGAGGGATACTTTGCCGAGGCGTCTGCTTTAAGGGAAAAGATGCTGCACGGGACCTTTCCCGACGAAATTAAAGAACATTTTATGCGGATGCTGGAATATTTCGGCCAGTCCCCCATCATCGTCCGCTCCAGCAGTCTTCTGGAAGATTCCTTCGGCAATGCCTTCGCGGGAAAGTATGAAAGCATCTTTTGTGTCAATCAGGGCACTCCCGAGGAACGATACCTCCGTTTTGAAGATGCGGTGCGCACAATATATGCCAGCATGATGAACGAAAACGCCCTTTCTTACCGGAGACAGAGAAACATGGATGAGGCCGACGAACAGATGGCCCTACTGATTCAGCGCGTCTCAGGATCCTACCGCAACCACTATTATTTTCCCGATTTGGCAGGAGTCGGAACCTCATACAATACCTTCGTATGGAAGAAGGAGATGAAGCCGACAGCGGGGATGCTCCGCCTGGTATTCGGATTGGGGACGAGGGCTGTGAATCGTGTTGAGGGCGATTATCCAAGGATAGTCGCTCTGGATGCACCACTGTTAAGACCCCACGCTGGTATGAAGGATACGAGAAAATATTCGCAACATGATGTAGACGTTCTCGACCTGACTGACAACACACTGAAGACTGCTCCGTTGTTTGACTTGATGGGAGAAGGTATCGAAATAGATATGGAAAGAATCGGTGTCAGGGATCATGAAACGGACAGCCAGTTGCGGCAGTTGGGGATAACCCATCAGAAGGCGTGGGTCATTACCTTTGACAACTTCCTTTCAAATACTTCCTTTGTGAAGATTGTGGGGAAAATGTTGAAAAAGTTGGAGACCATATACGAATATCCAGTTGACATCGAGTTTACCGTAAATTTCACAGATGGTAAGGGTTTTAAAATCAACGTGGTACAATGCAGGCCCTTGCAGACTATCGGTCTGGAAAAGAGAGTTACACTGCCAGAAAGGGTGGATAGATCGAGAATAATTTTCGAATCGGAGGGAAGCTTCTTCGGCGGAAGTATTTCTCAGTCCATCGGCAGGATCATTTATGTGAAACCCGAATCATATACAAAACTAACCATTTCTGAGAAATATGATATCGCACGAATTATAGGCAGGCTCAACCGCCTCATACTAAAAAAGGATGAACTGCCCATAATGCTCCTTGGTCCGGGAAGATGGGGATCCACCACGCCTTCACTGGGAGTGCCTGTAAACTTTTCGGAGATCAACAATATCGCTGTCCTTGGCGAAATAGCTCACTCCGATGGGAACCTGATGCCGGAACTTTCATTCGGCACGCACTTCTTCCAGGATCTCGTGGAAACTGGAATTTTTTATGTGGCCATTTTCCCTGAAAATAAAGGGGTGTATTTTGACGCCGAATCATTGGAAAAATCACACAATCAACTGGGGAAGCTGATCCCGGATGGTGGCAAATATAGCGCGGCAATTAAGGTATTTGATATAGACAGGAAGGCGCTCAAGATAGTCGCCGACATAGTTAACCAGAAGGTACTGTGTTACTATGGGTAAGTTCTTGAGGCACGGTCGTGTTTTAGAAGAAAAAGAAAGAATACGTGGCGATGGATATTAAACCGGTCAGGTTATCGGAAAGAACGCTTGGTGGCGTAGATTATTTCGTGCTGTGGGCTGGCGTTGCCATATCCCTTGCGGAGATATGGGCGGGCGGTTTCCTTGCTCCCATGGGACTCTGGATGGGTCTCTGGGCAATCATACTTGGTCATATTATAGGAAATTCCTTTATGGCTCTGGGGGGTATCATGGGTTCCGATCACGGCATCATGGCCATGGTGTCAGTCAGGCCATCCTTCGGAATCATGGGGTCTAGATTCCCCGCCTTTTTGAATATCATACAGCTTATCGGGTGGGCGGCAATCATGCTCATCATAGCGGGGCAGGCAGGCAGCCTGCTCGGAAAACCAATGGGGGGTATTCTGGCATCGAACCACTTCTGGATCGTACTTGTCGGCCTTGGAACCCTTTTGTGGGCACTTTACACCGGTAAATCTGTGTGGAGAATAATGCAGAATTGTGCCATTGTCGTCCTGCTTCTCGTTATTATTGTGATGACGGCAGTGTCCTTCCGCGAATTAGGGGGAACTTTATCGACTGCTGGAACAAGAGAGATGTCCTTTATGGCTGGCCTTGATCTCGTCATTGCCATGCCCATATCGTGGCTCCCGCTGGTTTCCGATTACTCCCGTTTTTCGAAGAGAACAGCGCCGGCGTTCTGGAACACCTGGTGGGGGTACTTTCTTATATCCTCCTGGATGTATGTGCTGGGTCTGGTGGCAGCACTTCTCACCGGTTCTACCGATCCGGGGACCTTGATCCTGGAAACAATGGGAAAGGCAGGCCTGGCCATTCCCGCACTAATCATGGTCCTGCTTTCGACGATAACATCAGATTTTCCTGACGTCTACTCCGCAACCTGTTCCATGATGAACATCTCCTCCCGTATCGCGTCCAGGACACTTATGTGGATTACAGGGATACTCTCCATACTTGTTGCCCTTGTCTTCCCCATGGGGCAGTATGAAAACTTTCTCCTCTTCATAGGCGCCATGTTTATGCCCCTCTTCGGAGTCATACTGACTGACTATTTCATCATACGTAAGCGGAGGCTGCAGATTGAAGATCTCTACAAGACAGGTGGTGACTACTGGTATTTCAGGGGTTTTAACATTATAGCAATTATCTCCTGGGCGGTTGGTTTTGGCATCTACGAGTTTATTGCATTCATGCAATACCCGGTCGGAGGTTCCATCCCTTCCATAGTTGTTGCCGGTCTTGCCTATTACATTATGACATTATGGAGAAGGGGACGCTAAAGACCATGTCCAAACTGGAAATAGGTAAGATCCACATGGATAGTCTTCAGAAGCTGCTAAATAAATACACTCACCGGAGCGACCGTGTCATAATCGGATCGGGGATCGGTGAGGACGCAGCCGTCATCGACATGAAAGACCGCTATCTCATAGCAAAAACGGATCCCATAACGGGAGCTACAGACGAGATCGGCTATTACGTGGTAAACATCAATGCCAATGACATCGTATCCATGGGTGGCAGCCCCCTTTGGTTTCTCGCGACGATTCTCTTGCCGGAGGCGAGTGGAGAAAGAAACCTGGAACTGATATTCTCACAGATTTCAAAAAGCTGCGAAGCGCTGGGAATAGTCTACTGCGGCGGCCATACCGAAGTTACAAAGGCCGTCACCACCCCCGTCGTCATCGGACAGATGCTGGGGGAAGTGAAAAAGACAGATCTCAAACCCACCTCGGCAGCCCGGGTTGGTGACGATCTTATCATAACAAAATCGGCGGCCATAGAGGCGACATCTCTCATCGCCAGAGAAAAGGAAAAGGAACTGAAGGTCAAGTTTCCTGAGGACCTGATTGAAAGGGCAAAGAATTTTCTTTTTGACCCTGGAATCAGTGTGGTACATGATGCATCTGTATTGAAGGGCTTGAACGAGGTACATGCCCTTCACGATCCAACAGAGGGAGGAGTCACAACGGGAATCTTTGAAATGGCGCAGGCGAGCAACCTGGGCGTAGAGGTATTTCACGATGCCATCCCTGTCAGGGAGGAAACAATGGTCCTCTGTGATTTTTACAACATAAATCCCCTTGGTACCTTTGCATCCGGGGCGCTCCTCATTTCGATTTCACCCTCTGCCACTGACAGTGTTATAGAAAGGTTGTCTCTCGAAGGCATCCCTGCCGCCAGAATCGGTGTCATGGTGAGCCTGGAAAAGGGAAGGACACTGATTAAGGGGGTAAAGGCATTGCCTCTACCTGTATATCATCAGGATGAATTATCAAAGATTCTTGGCTAAACTTTAACTTATAAAAATCAAGGAGAAATAATGCAAAAAACATTCACCTTTAGGGGAGCAAAAAAACTGGTTTTCGGAAGCGGATCGATCAAAACGCTTTCCGATCATATAGCTGAACTGGGGGCAAAACGGCCAATTATCTTTCTGGACGGCAATCTTTCATCTGAAGCATTTCGCCAGAAGATGTCAAAATGTTGTGGTGAAGCAGAGGGGAATTGTATCATCTACGACGGAATCACCGGAGAACCGGAGTTGAAACTGGCAGATGAGGGGGCCGACCTTTCCAAAAAAGAAAGGTGTGACCTTGTCATTGGAATTGGAGGGGGCAGCACCATGGATGTTGCAAAAGCGGCGGCAGTGATTGCCCAAAATGGGGGTAAAGCTCAGGATTACCTGGGACTGAACAGAGTGCCCGCGCCGGGCCTTCCCACCATAATGGTTCCCACAACGGCGGGAACAGGGAGTGAGGTTACATTTACGGCTGTATTCATACGAAAAGACCTTAGCAAGAAGGAGGGCATTAACAGTATATACATGTATCCCGATGTCGCACTCCTGGATCCTGAACTTACTGTGAGTGTTCCCCCGTCAGTGACGGCGGCAACCGGTCTGGACGCCCTCTGTCACGCCATTGAGTCCTACACGTCGATTATCTCAAGTCCCATGAGTGAAATGATCTCGATGGAGGCAATCGGACTCATCTCAGACAATTTAAGGACCTGTGTGAATGACGGAAAAAATGTGGAGGCCCGGTCAAATATGCTTCTTGGCAGCATGTATGCGGGCCTTGGCCTTGCAAATGCGGGAGTCACCGCAGTGCATTCACTATCATACCCTCTCGGTGGTCAGTACGGAATATCCCACGGTATCGCCAATACAGTCCTGCTTGCACCTACCATGCGTTTCAATGTCTCGGGGGCAGTGGAAAAGTTTGCCCGAATAGCAGCGAACATGGGGAAATCCACCGAAGGCATAACACAACAAGATGCGGCAGCAATGGCGGTGGAAGCTGTGGAAGAGTTGATCCGTGACTGCGGCATAGATACGAGTCTGGAAAAACTGGGTATCACCAGGGAGGTCTTTCATAAACTCGCCGAAGCTGCTATGATGGTTGCCAGACCGCTTGAAAACAACCCCCGCACCGTTACCATCGAGGATGCGGTGGCCATATACGAAGATGCATATTAAAAAAAACATCAATGGAGAAGGATAATGCCGGGAAACGAAATTATAGGACAAGAGGAAATGAAAGAAATCATGGACGTCATGGAAACAGGCGTTTTCATGAGGTATGGTTTTGATGAAAGGAGAAAGGGTATCTTTAAGGTGCGGCAGTTTGAAGAAGAATTTGCTCGCTATTGTGGTGCCGGATACGCACTGGGCGTTACATCAGGATCAACGGCACTTCACGTAGCCCTCAACGCCATGGATGTCGGACCGGGCGATGAAGTCATCGTCCCTTCCTTTACTTTTGTGGCAACCTATGAGTCCATTCTCGAGGCGGGTGCAATACCTGTTATGGCCGATATCGATGAATCGATGGGGCTGGATCCGATGGGGATTGAAAAGAATCTGACATCGCTAACAAAGGCAGTCATTGCCGTCCATATGTGCGGAGCGCCTGCCAATATAGAAGAAATTGTCAGGGTGGCAAGAAAAAACAAGCTCCTCATTCTTGAGGATACTGCCCAGAGTTGCGGTGGAAGCTACAAGGGGAAAAAACTGGGTACCTTCGGCGACATGGGCACCTTCAGCTTTGATTACGTAAAAACCATGACCACAGGTGAGGGTGGCATGGTTATCACCGACAACAAAGAGCTGGCGGACCGGGCCGAGTGGTACCATGATCACGGACATGATCACAACCCCAACGTCGGAAGGGGTGACGAAGGTAGGAGCATTCTTGGTTTCAATTATCGCATGAATGAATTGCAGGGAGCCCTGGGGCTTGCCCAGTTGAAAAAACTGGACTACATTATCGGAGAGCAGAG
>JAFGPZ010000231.1 GCA_016935935.1 Deltaproteobacteria bacterium | reverse complement strand
TTTCCCCTTTTAATAAGCCCCTGCTTGCAGAAACAGTCACGCTTGAGCAATTGATAGCAAAGATTCAGAAAGCCTACGATGAAACAGTGGATTTCACCGCCGTTTTTAAGCAGAAAGCTATGATGAAAAGTATAAACAAAACGGTGACGGAAGAAGGAACTCTTCATCTGAAAAAACCGCAGATGATGTTCTGGGATTATACAAAGCCGGCGCTGAAAAAGCTGGTCCTCAATCCCCAGAAGGCATGGTTATACATGCCGGAGGAAAATACCGTATATGTCCAAGACGCAGAGTCTCTTCTTTCATCGAAGATAACCATAAGATTCCTTACAGGAATTGGGAACCTTCAGGAAGACTTCGCCATTGCCTTTTCCAAACCTGATTACAGGAATGGAAAAGGGGACTATCTAATCACGCTGAAACCAAACACTTATGAGGCTGGCGTTAAAAGACTTCTTCTGACAATCAACAGAGACAGCTATTACATCGCCGGCTGCACCTTCGTAGATATGTACGAAAACAGGACGGAGCTGACCTTCACAGATGTCGTAATCAATAAAGGTATCCCCGACACACTCTTTACATTCGTGCCTCCAGAAGATGCAGAAGTATATAATATACCCTGATGAAACTACTCCCTTTCTGAAAAGCACAGAATTTGATTTCTGACTCACTGCTCCCGGTAAATCGAATGAGTGGCGTGGGCAGAAATTGATGCTGACTGCATCGCAGAAAACGATGTGTTACTTTACCAGAACCCTATCGGCCTCGAAAAAAGAAAAAAATAAAAGAAAGTATAACACTGACCAGAATACAAGTTGCTGCAGGAAAGTAAAAAGTAAAATTTTTTCCTTTTACCGAGACATCACCGGGCAGATGTCCGATCCACGGAATCTTTCCGCCCATCGACATAATGATAAACCCTGTTGCGGCAATCACCAAGCCGATTACAAGAAGTGTCTTTCCTATATTGGGAAGTTCAGACATAAGCTATCTTATAAACATTAGAAATTCGGGGAATAAGTCTCATATTTTTTTCACCGCATCACGAAGTTTATTGCTCTCGATCAGTTCCAGAAACTGTTCACCCAAGTGGGCAGATTTTTTAACGACCTCTTTCCAATTTTTTATTCGTGTAGAGGGTTTATCGGCAAAGGATTTGAAATCTTTACGCTGTGGCACTTCTCCCCCGGGAAGCGTCTTTATGAACTCATCAGTAGGGTAAACCATCAACAGATTTTCAAGATACTGTTCCGGCAGGTGTCTATAAAACAGTTTTTTGTCCAGCCAACCTGGAATGATACGCTCCTGGTGCTGGAAGAGAAGAACAACGTCATCTTTGTTTAACCCATACCTCTGATTCAGATGATAATCTGTGATGCCTCCATCCCTGTAAATTCCATTTGGTGCTCCATAAATATCCCTTACGCCGGCAACTGCTACTGGCACGGCCGAAGATGCAAGCAGCGCATGTTTTATGTTTGCCCTGTTCAGTAAAATGGTCTTCCCCTTGAAGCCGCTTTCCATGCAGAATCTGGGTATGATCGGGCTGTTATGAAATACGACCCTCTGGAAAAAAAGGTTTAGCCACGATCGATTTATCGCATTAAAGACAAAGGCTAGCGCCATGGCAAACCCCTGTATCACCTTTCTTTCAGACGATGTCATTCCCCTGGCGCGGGCCGTTGTAATTGCCAGACGATATCTTTTGGTCGCCAGAGCGAAAGGAATGGCATCGTCTTCCACGAAGCTGTTTATAACGTTAGAAATAGAGAGAAGAATAGTTTTCGACGTATCCTTCCTTGTAAAGTTCATCGAAGTGTATGCCTCAATGAGATTTCTATAGCTTTTCTCCGGTTCCGGTTGTACCCAGGCAGCAAAGCGCAATGCCCCAGCCGAGGAACCTGCGAGAAGGACGGGATTCTTCCTTCCCAGAACTCCCGTTTTTAAAATGGCGCGATCAAAACCGCTTGCTACCAGCCATTTAGGACCGGTCCCAGGACCCACGCAGGTCGTAACCTTATCAAGATCGAAACTTCCATCCTGAACCATCTCATAAACATATTTTCCTGCCTTAACCGCAATATCTGTCATTTTCTTCTGTCTTTCATTTCAAAACAAACAAACGCCACTCATCCCATCGGGGACAAAAACACAGTCAACAGTCATGTAAAAATAGAAGGTTAATAGTAGTCTTGGAACTTGACAGGCGAAAATATATACTATAAATTCAAATTGTTCAAAGGAAACTTTTCAGTAACAATACATATCAGGAGAATCCGTCAGGCATATATCATCTTTCCACATCAAAACAAACGAGCGAGGAGTTTTATGAATGAAATTGTCGAAATAGCAAAGAAATCGAAGGAAGCTGCTCGTACTCTGGCAAACATGTCAGCTGTCAAAAAGAATGAGGCCCTCCTCAACATGTCGAAGTTGCTCGTCGAAAAGAAGACTTTTCTTAAAGAGGAAAACGCAAAGGATCTCGATCTTGCCAGAGAGAAGGGTCTTTCCGAAGCGATGATAGACAGGCTTACGCTGAGCGAATCTACAATAGATGGCATGGCTAAGGGCATCGCAGAGGTTGCCGCCCTTCCCGATCCGGTAGGAGAGATCACATCCATGAGGAAGAGGCCCAACGGTCTCCTTGTAGGGAAGATGAGAATACCTCTCGGTGTAATAGGCATTATCTATGAATCACGCCCCAATGTGACGGCCGATGCGGCGGCACTGTGTATGAAGTCAGGAAATGCGGTCATATTACGCGGCGGTTCAGAGGCGATCAATTCAAATCTTGCCATTGCAGATATTCTCCAGAAAGCGCTGCGCGACTCAGAAATACCAGAATCTGTCATCCAGGTGATAGCTACGACAGACAGGGAAGCGGTGAACAAGATGCTGACCCTGGAAGAGTATATCGATCTCATTATCCCCCGGGGTGGTGAGGAGCTGATCCGTGCAGTTGTGAATACATCAAAGATACCAGTCCTTAAACACTACAAAGGTGTATGTCATATATTTGTCGACGCAACTGCAGATATGAACATGGCCGTTGAAATTTCAATGAATGCCAAAACTCAGAGGCCCGGGGTCTGTAACGCCCTGGAGACTCTCCTCGTCCACAGGGACATCTCGGAGATATTTCTCCCCATCATGTCATCCAAGCTGAAAGAGGCAGGCGTAATAATAAGGGGTTGCGAAAAAACTTGCGCAATTGTTTCATATGCAGAAAAGGCTACGGAAGATGACTGGTATGAAGAGTATCTGGATCTCATACTTTCCGTGCGTGTTGTTGATGATATTGAGGAGGCGATTGCACATATCGAAAAATACGGATCCCTTCACACCGAATCTATTATCACTGGGGATTACAGAAATTCGCAGCGTTTCCTGAAAGAGGTCAATTCCTCGACGGTACTTGTAAACGCATCGACAAGGTTCAGCGACGGCTTCGAACTGGGCCTCGGCGCAGAAATAGGGATAAGCACAACAAAACTTCATGCCTTCGGCCCCATGGGACTGGAGGAGCTGACAACCACCAAGTTTATTATATACGGTGACGGACAGGTAAGAACATGAAGTGGGGACTCTTTGGCGGAACCTTCGACCCCATTCATATGGGACACCTCAGGTGCGCCCAGGAAATTCTTGAAGATCTTAAACTTGACCGGATCGTATTCATCCCCGCTTCGCAGCCACCGCACAAACGGGAAAGTGACATAACTCCCTTTCATCACCGCGAGGCAATGACCCGTCTTGCAGTCGAAGGTAATCCCTCATTTTCAACCTCCGACATAGAAGACAAAAGGGATGGAAAGTCGTACTCCGTGGAAACGATAAGGCATTTTCTCGAAAATCCGGCAGGTAATCCCGAGCTTTACTTTATTATGGGCCAGGACGCATTTCATGACATACATACATGGAAAGACTGGAAACAACTGTTGTTGCTCTGTAATTTTGTGGTAATGACCAGACCCGGATATGCCGTTAAAAACCTTGATGGAATTCTTCCAGAAGATCTTTCGGTAAAGTTCCAATACGACAGTGTGTCGGGAAGATTTATAGGGTCCACGGGATTTTATATTTATTTCAAAGAAGTGACACTTCTTTCAATATCATCGACTGATATAAGAGAAATGGTTGAAAGAGGACAGTCAATCCGGTATGTGGTTCCCGACGACGTCAGTCATTACATATCCAAGCACCTGCTCTATAAAGGTTCTTAAGGTACATCGACAACATCTTAAGGAATTTAAAATATGAACTTTTTTTACTTGACAGCTGATTTAAAGATTTATACAGGTTAAAGGCTCCGTTTTCATACTGTCGCTCATTTGCGATCTGTACTGGCAAAATCAGATTGGTTGAGTGATTGGAGATACCACGAATCATTACATCACTTGGAGGGCCGTTTATGAGATCATTTTCTCGTTATTTGTTTATAATTTTATTGTCTTTCACTCTTATTTTCCCCTTGACCCATAACGTTGCTGCCCAACAAGATAATCCACTGACGCAATCAGGTGAATATGCTTCAGAGGGGGAAACCAGTTCGATAGATGAGGAGGCGGTGAAAAAACTACGCAAGATGTCTCCCGAAGAGATTGAAGAACTGGACAAAAAACTGGCTGAGGCCCTGACTCTTTACTATGACAACAAATTCGGCAAGGCCATTCCCATCTTCAACGAGGTAGCCGGCAACGTTGAGACTATGGATATCATGTGGTGGATAGGCACCAGCGCCATGAAGTCAGGACAGCTCGAACTTGCCAGGGAAAAATTCAGAGAGATGCTTGCAGCCAACCCCAATCTTCACAGGGTCAGGCTTGAGCTCGCCACTATCTATTTTAAAATGGGCCAATACGAAGAAGCCCGCAAAGAGATTGAAACAGTAAAGAGAGCAAATCCACCCGAATCTGTTCAGAAGAA
>JAFGPZ010000230.1 GCA_016935935.1 Deltaproteobacteria bacterium | reverse complement strand
TTGTTTTAAATAAATGATTAAATTGAGGAAGATAACCGTAAAGCTCTTGACATCTTACATAGCGGAGACGGGGGAGAGTTGAACTCCCTCAGGGGTATGAGTCGAGAAAAACTCTATTTACGGATGCTTGAACAAATAATTGCCATAGGAGAAACGGCAAAGCAAATGAAAGAAGTTCTTGACTAAATCCAAGTAGCTTGTTTCTGTTCAAATCTGTACCAATTGTGATTCCACAATAAAACATAAGGTAAAATTTCGAGAACGCTCTATATTATCATCCCATAGCTAGCAGATCGAAAACTTTTATTAGTTTCAGCATAAAACAAAATGTACTTGTATCATATTTGAGAACCTAGCCAGACCTTCTCCCTCACTCCCCCCAACTCCAAACAACACATTTTGTACCCCCCGCATCTTTCAGATACGCTCCGGACTATTTCCCAAAAAGAACGGTAAAAGCGATTCGGCATCCTATGCACCAAAACAAAAGTCGCCGGTCAAATGAACTTTTTACCTCTTCACACATTCAAATTAATATACAATCATTCCTTGAAATCTCCCGGCTTTATTCCATCGCCATACTTGTCTCTGGCTGCCTTGATTTTTTCGATGGCAGCATCCCAATAGTCAAGGATTTCTTTTTGTATGTCGGCATCCATCCTAGTATAGAACACCTTGGTACGTTCTAACTTTTCGATCCATTTTGTGCAACGGAAAGTGAAGAGCTGAGTGTAAACTGCCTCAGAAAAGTTCTCTTTGAGATGCTTCTCGAACAGAAGAGTTAAGTCATTATACTTTGGTATTTTACCCGTCGGGGTATCATAGGCCTCGTATTCCCCGTGGATTCTGCCTTCCGCCCAATGAAGCCATACCTTTTTAGCCAGTTTACTAGTCATGAAATTACCATCGGCTCCACGCATGAAATAGTTGTTACTGAAAATCTTGGGCGGTTCTTCGATACTTTCTCCGAAATTGATATTATTCATGGTGTATTTGCCCAGCGGATAGGAAAGAAAATCCATGTTAGCCATGGGATCAGAGTTGCGCACACCTTCAGCACCGATCGTAGCACTAGTGCTCTCCGATTCCAAGGTTGCCGCCTTGAGCAAGATACCATCCCTCCAGTTGTGAGATTCCTCAACGGGTACAGTGGTGTCGCTGTCTCTACCCCCGTAAAGAATGCCCTTGACCTCAACTCCATCCTTTGCTTCAAACTTTTCTTTATCGATGTTATCCAGGTAATCCAGACGCATAGTGTACCGGGCGTTTGTATGGGCTACACCGACAACATTGCCCGATGCATCCTTGGTGCCTTCCTGCCATTTCCCAAAATGGTTGCGACCCTCTGCAGGGGCATCCTGGCCCATACCAAGCCAATAGGGTTTCTTATCGGGGCTCATCAGGACATTGGAAAAAATGACTTCCTGGTTTTTCATCAGGTTTTCAAAAATAACCGGATCATCCCTGGCATTAACATCCTTGATGATACCGAACATGCCGAATTCCACATTGACAGCACGGAATTCACCGTTTATATTGCGGAAATAGGCAATGTCATCTCCAACTATCTTTTCTCCAGGAATCATGGCCGTCGAAGTTTTTCCACAAGCAGAAGGATAAGCCCCGCAAAAGTATGTTTTCCGGTCTTTATCCTTATTGACAGCGGCCATAATAAACATATGTTCGCACAGCCAGCCTTCCTGCCAAGCCTTATTGATAGCCAGGCGCATAGCATGTTTTTTAAGTCCGATGGAGTTGCCGGCGTACTGGTTATTCATGGAATACACAATATTATTCCGGGTATCCATGTAGATCCTGCGCTTATCCAAATTGATCGAGTTGCCTTTGTCATCCAGCTTGCCAGCTGAATGGATGAAGCGGAAGAAACCATCTTTCTCGGATTTACTCATCTTCATAAAATGTGTATAGGCGGAACGGTACAAAATAAACTCGGAATGAGCAACATACCAGCTGTCCGTGAACTGGATGCAGGGAATGGTGAAAATGCTTTCTGTAGGGCCTTCGGAAAAGAACTGTACTACGGCAGGTTTTCCTTTCATGATACCCTTCGAAATTTCCATGATTTCCTTATAACCCTGCTCGTATTCAACCGAATTCAGAGCTTTCATGTTCTCCAGGTTATCCTTGTATACCATGAACCGGGTATTTTTCTTGTCTCGCCCTTGATCTTCATAACCGTCCCAGTGGATGGTCTGTTTTGGAAAAGCAAGTCTTTGTTCTTCACCAAGCAATAATGCCTGGTCCCGAACATACTGGATATCGCTCTCGCTATCGTTACATACATAAACCGACACCGGATCGCAATGTTCGATAAAAAAACTGACAAACTCTACGACTTTCTGATTATCAAGTGCCCCAAGCTTGTCATAACTTTCGTTACTCATCCGGTCTTTCAGCAGTCTTTCGTTTCTAGAACCCATATTTCTCCTTATACAGCCGACTTATACTTTAAACAAATAAAAAATGCTTGATAAAAATATTATGGTTATGGTCTATCAATTCCGAGAGATTAGAACCGACAAATACACCTGATATAATATCGCCACTTTAGAGACATGTCAACGATATGCTATTGTTTTGAGAGTTTTCGGGTTATCTTCCTCCAAGATTCTTAAACATCTTAATTCAGCAATACCGACGCCCAGATATTTTTCTTCCACCCGTAGAAGGTCTGTTTAACAACGCCCATCTTGCGGCATACTTCAGTAACCGGTGTTCCTGATTCTGCCTTCCTGAGAGCAAAGGTGATTTACCCCGGCTTGCTGGAACACGTGGAAAAGCGGGAAATCATGAATCCCGCCACCGTACCCGCGGTCGGCAACGACCGCATTTTTAACGGGCAGGGTGGGGAATCTTAGGGCATTGCCATGTCAGTTGGGCAAAGCAGTAAAAACCGTCCCAGTGCCGTAAGCCCCATCAAGGGCTTATATTACGTGAGGAATGACGTTGAAGGTACCGGGCTTGGTACGCAAATGGCTGTCGATTCCGGTTTCAAGGTTCTTGAGATAATTCGCCGAATTGAAGGTTATAATGATACGTAACCTATTCGCCGGCCTTTAACAGCCTTCAAATCCTAAATTTTAAAGTTCCTTACTCAAATCCCCGACCATCAGAGCCTGTCTCAAAAATACTGTAAAAACCTATTCATGTTTGAGCGTAGCTGAGATAAAATGGAAGTAACCGCGAGTTA
>JAFGPZ010000229.1 GCA_016935935.1 Deltaproteobacteria bacterium | reverse complement strand
TGAGCTTATTGGCCCAGATTGAAAAAATCGATAACCCCGAATATATCAAAAAAATCGTGACCAATCTCCCCAGCGGTTTGGATTTTCTTCCCACCATACTGGAAACTTCTCAAATATCCCCACTTGCGCCATCTAAAATAAATACTTTCTTTGAAAAAGTTAACAATCTATATGACTTCATTATCATTGATGCCCAAAAATCTTTCGGAGATGCTCTGGTTGCCATCTTTCAAAATGCAAATCTGATCACACTTGTCGCAACTCCTGACGACCTTTCCATTCAAAAACTTAAATGGTGTATCGGAATAATGGAAGGCATGAATCTCCCTAAAACGATGATGAAGGCGGTCTTAAACCGCTTTCCAAGCCAAGGGGCCATGGAAGAACAAAAGGCGCGGCAAGAGTTGGGTATCGATATTATCGGAAAGATCCCCTCCGACGGCCGTACAGTTGGGCTTGCCCTGAACCGGGGGGTGGCCTGCATTCTTGAAAGCCCGCAAGCTCAAGTCAGCAAATCCCTCATGGCGCTTGCCGCTGAACTTGAAAAAGAAGAACTATATATCAATCTCTCAGAGTCCGACAGAGCCCAAATCGGCGGACAAATCAAAAGCCCTGCAAAATTCTCGGTTAACATAGGCCTTTCCCGGCCAGGGACGATTGATTCAATTGAAATCGATGAATACGACCGTGAAATCAACTTGAAAAAAAGAATTCACTCCAAGCTCGTTAAAAAAATGAACTTAGGAGAACTATCCCCTGAAGCCTTAGGCAACAAAGAAAAAACTCTAGCCTTAAGACAACAAGCTAGTGAAATTATCGATAAACTTTTATGTCAGGAAGACAAAGAATATGTCACTAATGAAATTGAACGCAAAAGGATGACCGAAGAGATTGTCAGCGAAGCCTTCGGCTTGGGAGCCCTCGAAGAATACTTAGAAGACGATGAAATTTCAGATATCATGGTCAACAGCCGCAAACAATTATTTATTGAGAAAAAAGGCAAGCTAATTAAAACCAACGCAAAATTTGTTTCTGAAGCCCAGATGCGTTCCGTTATTGACCGTATCATTGCCCCTCTGGGCCGGCGCATTGATGAATCTTATCCCATGGTCGATGCGCGCCTACCGGATGGATCTCGTTTCAACGCTATTATCCCTCCGCTCTCTTTAACGGGACCGGTTCTCACCATCAGGAAGTTCGGACGTGAGCGCCCGACCGCCGATGATCTATTAAATAAATTTAAAAGCCTCAACATGGATATGCGCAACTTCCTCTCGTCCGCCGTTAAGGCCCGCAAGAATATTATTGTTTCCGGAGGTACGGGTTCCGGAAAAACAACTCTTCTGAATATTGTCTCAACTTTTATCCCGGATGGCGAACGCATTATAACCATTGAGGACGCTGCGGAATTAAGGATCAATAAAAAACACTGGATCCGACTGGAATCCAGGCCCGCCAACATAGAAGGAAAAGGACGCATCCCTATCCGGACATTATTTATGAACAGCCTCCACATGCGCCCTGACCGCATCATCGTCGGTGAGTGTCGCGGCCCCGAAATCTTGGACATGCTTCAGGCCATGAACACCGGGCATGACGGGTCCATGACAACCTTGCACGCCAACTCCACGAAAGACGTCTTGGTTCGTATGAGTTCCATGATCTTATTGGCTGGAGTAGACCTTCCCATGCGCGCGATCCACGAAATGATCTCAACGGCATTGGATATCGTTGTCCATGTCAACCGCTTTGCCGATGGCTCGCGAAAAATTGTTCAAATCACTGAAGTTGTTGGTCTTAATGAAGACCATTATCTTGATCTAAGAGACATCTTCCGCTATGAACAAAGGGGCACGGATAAGGACAAGACCATCTTAGGCGATTATGTCGCTACGGGTTATGTGCCGAAATGCTACGAGGAATTCAAGACTATAGGGATTGAATTGGACGATAAAATCTTTAAACCAAAAGCTTTTTAACAGCAATAAATGCCAACGGGGATAGTCTTTACAAAACTATCCCCGTTTTTTAGTTAGGGGTCGACAGGGGAATCGCTTCCCCTGCCTCCCATGCAAAACCGGACGTGAGACTTTCACCTCATCCGGCTCCTCGAATCTGTAGCCGTTGTTATCGGCACAACTAAATCAGTGAGCCATGAGCTTTATCGTGGCAATGTCTATGCAGGAGTTCAAGGTTGTCTTTCTTGTTGTTGCGGTGATTATTGTCCTTGTGATGAACTTCTGCCTGGTCAAACATTGTAAAATAAAGCTGGCAGTATCCACATTTGCCATTTTGCTTCTTTAAAAGCATGGCTTTCAGACTGCTTGTGCTTGGCAGGATTCTATTTCTCCTCGCCCAATAAACCCAATCTCCGTCGTATGGACTTTTAACGTCTTTGATTTTTTGATGGCGCACAATCTTATACTGGCTATGCCTCATAAGATGTATTCCATCTGACTTGCCAAAGACGCTCCTGTCCCAGTATTTGTTGGCTACATACTTCGTTGATTTTCCTCGATGTCTACGCAGCCCCCATCTTCTAAGATTTTGCCATAGAAAATAGGAGAGAGAGTCAAAGGTTCGTTTGCTGCATACGTGTTTGTAATAATTGCACCATCCTCTGATAACAGGATTTAACTTTGCAATCAAAGCGTATTGTCCCGTCGAACGATGGGCTTTCATTACAGCCTTTAATTCTGCTTTATGCCTGCGTATGCCTTCTTTGCTGGGTCTGATGTAGGTTTTATGTCCATATACCGTGCAAGTTTTTCTTGAGTGTAAGTATTGGCGAATTGCCCGATACTTTCCTCTGTGAACTTGTTTGATACTGAATCCGAGAAAATCAATACCACCTTCTCCATCGTCATCAGCTTCGAGTATGTGACGTATTCTGGTTTTACTGGGTTTAAGTTCCAGCCCTGTTTCAACAAGCCATTTGGATACCAATTCTTTTGTCTCTTGTATGACTTCAAGGCTGGGATGCATTATCACAAAGTCATCCGCATATCGTATGACTTTTGGTTTCCAATATGCACCACCTTGAGAACGTGGTAACCGTTCAGGATATTTCCCGGTTACATGCGTTTCAAGTCCGTGAAGTGCGATGTTAGCCAAGAGGGGAGAGATAACCCCGCCTTGAGGTGTTCCTTCGTCTGTTGGAAAGAGTTTTGTCTCGTCCATGAAGCCCGCTTTCAACCAGCGTTTAACGGCATTCCTGATTGGACTGATTGTTTTTAGCTTATTCAGTATTGCCTGATGGCTGATACGGTCAAAGCATTTGGCTATGTCTGCATCGAGCACATAACTGGGACGATATTTTAAACCGTTATGTATCGCAGCTATGGCGTCCTGCACACACCTGCCAGGTCTGAAGCCATAACTGTTAGGTTCAAAATACGCTTCCCATTGCGGTTCTAACGCAAGTTTAGCCAATGCCTGGACGGCTCTGTCTTTCATCGTCGGAATACCAAGTGGGCGTTGTTCTCCGTTAGGTTTTGGTATCCAGATTCGCCGAGTCGGACTGGGTTTTATTCGGATACTCAGGTTCTCAGTAAGTTTCAGCCTTTGTGATGGAGTCAAGGAAGCAACTCCGTCAACACCTGCTGTTTTCTTGCCCTGATTATCCTGAGTCACTCTTCGTGTGGCTAAGAGTTTCCCTGCTCTGGAATTTACCAGCAGCCGTTGTAACCTGTGGACTGTCTTCAGGTCTTCACGTCTCGCAGCTTGATAAATACGCTTTTGGAGCTTGAAGACTTGCTTCTCAACCTTACGCCAGTTGATTGTCTTCCATTCATCCATCTGATTTTCAGTGGTCATGACATTTTTACTCTTATTCACGTTTTTACCTTCTACAGATTCGTGTTCACGTTAGCTTATTCTTTCCATTACAGAAAGACCTTTGCTTCTTGAACAATCCTTCCCTTGAATATCATGCGGTTGGCACCTGCTCTGATTCGTTGACCACTATCAGAGAGATATTCAAGGGTTTCCTCGTTCCCAATACCCATTGGTTGTAGACGTAGGGCTGTACTCTCCAGCGGGTTTGACGTGGGTGAATGTTAGTCGGAACTGCCACCGCTAACCACAACACCTTGTTCATTTTGAACGCAGCCTGTAAGACCAGGTAGGCTACTTGACGCTATCGCCGTGTCATCGTACATTCACTTTCGTTACCCATATCTACTTGCTCGACGGGATTCCCGGCTGGACTCCGGGTTACCGCTTTTTATTCCCGCGTCAACCGTTTGATGACCAGTCTTACGGTTGGGGAATATGCTTTCACTCTATTCACCAAGAGGACAGGACTTTCACCTGTATAAGTATTGAGTTATCAGCTAACCAACTTTCGATTAGTGCCTGTCATCCCCTCCACAAAGGAGTTTCGACAGAACGGGTCGCACGCAGTTTA
>JAFGPZ010000228.1 GCA_016935935.1 Deltaproteobacteria bacterium | reverse complement strand
TGTTGCACACTTCCCAGCTTACCTCGAAGAGGTGGTCTCTCCTGTTGTTATCTGTCATATATCCCGATTTCTCCTTTTTCTATTTAGGAATTACAGCCTTATATACTCCAATAATCTTATCTGCTGCAATCTTCCATGTCAGGGCCTTTATCTCTTCCTTGCACTGGGAGACAATCTGCCACCTCAAGTTTTCGTCATCCAGGAGCAAGATTATTGTCTTGGCCAGCTTTTCCACGTCCCAGTAATCGATGCAGGGACATTTTGTCATAACTTCACAGATACCAGATTTTTTTGAAAGGATAACTGGCACATCATACATAATTGCATCTAATGCCGTTATGCCGAAGGGTTCCGAAACACTGGGCATCACATATATTTCACTGGAGGCATAAGCCTGTTCAACCTCTCCGCCATTCAGGAACCCGGTAAAGTGAATATTGCCTGAAAGCCCTTTATGGCTTGATTCTTCTTTCATGTATCTTACCATATCACCGGTTCCTGCAACAACGAAATCGATATCCGGTTTTACCCTGTGAACAATTTCTGCAGCCTCTAAAAAATATTGGGGCCCCTTCTGAGAAGTTATCCGCCCAAGGAAAAGAACCTGCCTCCTTTTCCTTTTTCTTTTCAATGGGAAACGCTTTTTTGATTCTTCCCGAGACAGGGCATTATGAACAACATCGATCTTATCTTCCGGTATGCCATACTGCGTTACTATTTTTCCCTTTGTATAGAAGCTGACGGTGATAATACGATCTGCCTCCAGCATCCCCAGTCGTTCGATGGCATAGATCCGTTCATTGAGTCTTAGCACACTTCTATCCGACTCAAGAGCATGAATATGTATGATCAGCGGTTTCCCTGAAACTTCCCTCGCCGCTATACCGGCCGGGACGGTCATCCAGTCGTGTACGTGAATAATATCTACATCTTCCCTTTTTGCAATAGACCTCGCTATTACGGCGTAACGAAAGACCTCTTCATACAGATCAGGTCCATAGTGAACCCACGTATCTTTAGACGATTCGCTTTCCCGCACTTCCCTGAGCGTTTCACCATAGGATTCTTCCGTCATATAGGGCATGAGAAAGGAATCAACGGGATGTATCCTTATAGGTCCATCATTGTCAGTTGGTTCGTCAAAAGCCTCTATAAGACGAATAGCATTCTTTTCTGTTTTCCCCACTTTACGTGGAACCACAAAAGTGACATCCACATCCCTGCTACGCAAACCCTGTGTTATTCCATAGCATGCTGTCCCCAGACCGCCGCTTATGAAGGGTGGGAATTCCCACCCGAACATGAGTACTTTCATTATCATCTCCTCAAGAGATCTTTCAGCCTAACCAATTCAGCGACGCTCCATGCCTGGGCGATACATCCATCGGGTTCGTGCGGAGCATCTCCGCTGAATATTTCTGAAATATGACCAACCCCCGCCTTCTGAAGGTGATTTTCAAGCGCGGCAACGGTCCGATTCAACCTTTTTCTGGCAGCTCCTTTGTCATTTTCATAACGGAGTATAGCTTCACCGTAATGGCCGATCAACCATGGCCACACGGTTCCCTGATGGTAGGAACTGTCCCGTTCTTCCACAGTTTCTCCATAGTGGCCGCAGTATAGGCTGTCCTTGGGAGAAAGTGTCCTCAATCCATACTCCGTATATAGTTCATCAGTAACTCTTTTTACTATAGCAGCCCCCTTTATCCCGTCTACCACGATAGGATTGGGAAGTGAAAGTGCAAAAATCTGATTGGGGCGCATGGATGAGTCACAGGTGCCATCGTCGGGATTCCATGTATCGGCCAGATATTCACTATCTGGGAGCCAGAAAAGATCATGGAAAGAGTCCTTCATCTTTTCCATAAGCCCCTCCGCATCAAAGGGAAGTGGCTTTGAGTGTTTTAGGGAAAGCTGTTTCAGAAAGGAAAGTGCATTAAACCACAGTGCGTTTATTTCGACAGCACATCCATGACGCGGTGTTACCGGCAGGTTACCGACCTTCGCATCCATCCATGTCAGCTGTGTAAACTCGTCACCGGCACAGATGAGACCATTGTCGAGAATAGTTCCGTTTCTCAATTCCCCTGAGATAAAACTTTCTGCAATTGCAAGGAAAACAGCCCAGAAATCTTCCATAATGCTCTCTCTGTCACCGGTGACTCGGAGATATTCCTGGAGACACCAAAAGAACCACAGCGAAGCATCTACGGAATTATAGGAACCTTCTTCACCCTCTTCGGATATGTTATTGGGAATCCGTCCCCCCTTCGTCAAGGATGCCAAGGACTTAAGGATCTCTATTCCTTCGTGAATTCTGCCCGAGTAAAATGTGAGCCCCGGGAGGCTTATCAGCGTGTCCCTGCCCCATTCATAAAACCAGTGATATCCAGCTATTACTGAAAAACGATCGCGCCGGTTTCGTATTATGTAACTGCCTGTCGCCTTTCTCAGACATGCATCACCTTCATCACAGACATTCCTGCTGCTTTCATACTCCCTTCCTCTCCTGTCGTATTCGTTTTGCCAGAGGCTTCCCACACTGCCACTGCCTGCGTCGGTCGAACATCTGAATATCATCTCCCCATCAGTTGCCAAAACAAAGGAAAAGGCGGCGGGCGTGAACAAATCTTCGCGGTACGGAAAGCCTCTCTTTCGTTCCCGTTCGTATTCAAAGTTTCGGTACCACAGCCATTGTATGGTTAAATCGGCATCCCCATCAGCCACCATGTAGAAAGGAGGCATTCCTTCGTAAGGTTTTATTACAAAGCCTCCATGAAGTCTCTCACAGTAATCGTTCAGCAGACCATTTTCTTGAGATAATGCGTGAATGTCGCGATATGCGAAGAAGGGTCTCACGAGTATCCTAACATCAGATGGCGCACTTTCCACATGGTAGCGGATAAAAAGGGTGTCTTCATCGGCTACAAGCATGTACTCTTTTGTAATTTCGACTTCTCCGCCAAGTGTAAAGGAAAAATGCGGACAGAGTTTCATGGAAAAGTAAGTCAGGGAGTAATCATCGGATGGGAAATAGAGATCGGGATAGCGGTGTATGGAAAGTGCCCCATCTGCTTTTTTGCAATGGACAGATTCTTCGCACTTCGAAAGGAGAACGAATCGGCCTCCGGGATGGGACAGATTTGCTGTTAACAGGCCGTGATATTTCCGCGTATGGCAGTTGAGAAGTGTGCTTGAGGCATAACCTCCACGGCCATTGACGTCGAGCCATTCTCGTTTAAGCAGGTCCTCAAACCCTATGTCCTTGCAGTCTGATATTTCCATTATTCACCATTGCGGGGGCTTACATGAGAAAAGAACTTGAAAATATCCGGTGCGCGCTTCATTGTCTGACAATTCTTTTGATGTAAGGATATAATCAATCCCTCTTATTTTCAATGCATTCTTCCGCTATACATCCGTATTTTACATATTCACCTTGAAAAATTCTTTGCCTTTCGACGTGCAATGCCATGAAAGCCCTCCCAGAGACCCTGAAAGAAACAACCTGCATTGGCCCCCAGTGATTTGGTCCTGTATCCACCCTCCTGAACTGCAACGGTGGGTAGTGCCATCGATCCGATCTTGTAGCCGTTTTCGTAGAAATCCTGCTTGGAGAGCATCCATGTTCCGGTAGGGTCGCCACGGGCGGTATCAAGGCCTAGGGCAACTACGAGAAAACGGGGGTGAAATCTCCTGATCCGCCGCAGCGCACGATCCAGAACCTTTGCATAGGCAGCACCGTCGATGTTCTCGTCAAGGGCATAATTCACATTGCAATCCTCACCTGCACCTTCACCTCGTTCGTCAGCAAAACCACTGAAGTAGGGATAGGCAAAGCTGGGATTGCCATGGATGGACAGCGTAAGAACATCAGATCGCTTATAAAATATGTCCTGGGTTCCATTTCCGTGGTGGTAGTCAATATCAAGAACGGCCACTTTCCCGATTTCGCTAAGGTAATTTGCAGAAACAGCTGCCGAATTAAAGTAACAAAAACCACCGAATGATTTTTCTTCTGCATGATGACCCGGTGGCCTTACCAGGGCATAGGCGATGCGATATCCCCAAAGAAGGCAGCGTGACGCCGTGAGAGCGCAATCGACGGCGCCTCTGGCTGCAAGGTAGGCATTTTTATTCATGGGAGTAAAGGTATCGATACAGTAGTAACCTACACGTATAGGCATTTCCTTCGGTGGTCTTACTTTGTTTCGTATGGGAAAGACATAGGGATATATCGATTTATCTGACTCGAGGAAAGTACACATCCGCTTGAAATAATCCACGTAGCCGTGATCGTGGACTGCCCTGATATGTTTCTCGGAAAAATGACGAGGACTTATCCTGTCAAAAAAGTTAAGATGCTCAATGCCTCCCAGTATCCGTCCTATCCTGACTGGAGCTTCAACGTAGCCACGTTCATGGACATGATGGATTTCATGTTTGTCGTTTACCACCAAGGCTATCATGTTATCAACAGAGTGCACATGATAGTCACGCTGTTGCACGTCATTTAGCCGGTACCGGTTGGGACGCAGCTTAACCGGATCATCTGTGACGGACGACACAATCATATCGATATATCCGGGAGGACACAGCCTCCCATACTTTCTCGTAAGGATCGCCTCTATGATGGCTTGTAATCTGCTTCGAGACAACATATTGTCCCTCCCCAGGGAATCAAGGACGAGGTACGGGGGACAATCGTCACCCGGTTTTAAGGGCGTTTCGTAGGCCGTATTGATAATGGGGCGGGCATTATACTGCTCATAAAACTTGAGCCGCTTGCGGCTCTGCTTCAGTTCCTCTCTATCGCGGCACAGGAGAGGATCATCGGGCAGACATTCAAAGAAGAGTCCTGTCTCTGCCAGCCTTTTCGATTCTCCACGAACCCTCTCGTAAAGTGCGCCTCCTATCCCTCTGCCCGCTCTATTTGGATCAACGGAGATATAATCCAGATAACAGAAATCTAAATCCGGCGCGTGTTGCACCAGGGCAAAGCCACGCACCGTTCCTTTGTTGTTCTCTGCCACAAAAATTATAGACCTAAATCTGTACTTAAGGGGATTACCAAGTACTTTTGGAAGATTGACGATATCTCGTTCCTTGAGGCCCTTGAATTGACTTCTCAATATATTCTGGACCTGGGCAATAGCCTCACGGTCACGGGACAGAAAATCGTCATATATGCGTCTGATTAGGAACATATTATCAGGCCAATAATCTCATAGTAGTAATTCACCATCTCTGGCTTTACCTGTGATTTATTTAATCATGATATCATCACAAGATCAACAAATGTATAAAATTAATTTCTATCAAAATACTTCCTATTTTTCTTGACTTTTCAGCATTCTATGGCTAATTGGAGAGTATGGTCTGACATCTACTGAAGGTGATACATGCAGCTCATCGCCATTACAACAAACCTCAGATTACAGGATATCCTCGATATTCTATTTTTAACAATAGTTGCATATCATCTCTATATCTGGTTCAGAGAAACTAAGGCGCTTAAAGCGCTTGTAGGCCTCTTCGTTATGGGTTTCGTGTTCACCATAGCTGAGATATGGGGTCTTTTTCTAACAACATGGGTCTTCCAGATCTTCTGGCAGGTTCTCATAATCCTCATCATTATCCTCTTCCAATCGGAAATACGGAAGGTTCTCGAGCGCGTTAACCCACTCCAGGCATTAGGATTCCACAAACCCTTAAGTCCCGATAAGTGGGTACCAACTTTTGCAAAGGGGGTTTTCGCCCTGGCAAAACGAAAGATTGGCGCATTGATCATAATCGAGCGGAAAGATCGGGTAAAAGAGTTTATTACAGAGGGACAGCCTTTGAAGGGTGAGCCTAACATTGAACTTCTGATGTGTATCTTTCAAAAAGATTCCCCTCTACACGATGGCGCCGTACTGATCCAGGACGATCGTATTATCCATGCTGCATCTTACCTTCCCCTGAGTTCCGCCGAAGGGCTCCCCAAAGAATGGGGAACGAGACACCGGGCAGCACTTGGGCTATCGGAACGATGTGATGCACTGGTGGTGGTTGTATCTGAAGAGCGGGGTGAGGTAAGTCTGGCCAGGGGAGGTAATTTACTCTCTATTGGTGATCAGGAAGCTTTATTGCAACTTATACAAGAATCTCTTGCCAATCAGAGACTTCCCCAGCAGGCCTGGTGGAAAAAAATCTCTTCCTTCATTGTTAACCGATGGCCAGCAAAGGCAGGCTCTCTCTTCCTTGTATGTTTCATGTGGCTTATGCTCGCGGGTCAGCAGGATTTTGAGGCAACGATCAATGTTCCAGTCCACTATTCAAACATACCACAGGAAATGCAGCTTGTAGAGCCTGAGGAGACACATATCCAGATCGTCGTCCGGGGACTTCGAAAGGATGCCAGCACCTTGAATGAAAAGAATGTTTCAATAGACCTGGACCTTTCCCTGGCAAGTTTAGGCAGAAGGACTTTCACTATCTCCAGAGATCAGATAAAGCTTCCATATGACAGCGTCTATGTTGTCAGAATCAATCCTACACAGTTAAAGCTTCAGTTTAAGAAATAACGATTTTTCTGAAACAAATCAGATATTAAAATACTCCTCTCACCAGGGAAATCTTACAGAAAATATCTGTCAGGAGTTACCGCTATCGAAATCAGAGGCATGGACGATGAGGCAATCGTAACAGATTGTCTCATTTATTGAACTAAATCCTAAGCGGACTTTCTTATATTGATTCGCTCAGGCATTTTCTGGTTTTTTTGTAATACATTGCCAAGTGCCGATACTCGCCCTTGCTGACACCGGTATGTTTCAGGTTCGTAAGTCCATCCACATGCCAGTCTTCTTTCCTCCCGTTTAATTGCCCAGTAAGCGTAGACACCAATGGCAGGTACAATTATTCTCGTTTTCCATCCAAAGGTCCGATAGATGTCCTTCAGAAGAAAATCCATTTTTGCTCTAACAAGTTCGTTTCCATCGTAATACTTTCTCGTTGCCCATACAGCTCCCGCGTATGTCGTACGAAGAGGTTTGACTTCCCAGGCAAAACGATCACGGATTCTCCTGCTGGGATGATCCTTGTAGCGCTTCCACCCCTTCAGAAAGGTGCTGATCAATCGGGCAAGACTGGGACCGTTTACCTCGAAGTCGCGTTGGAATGCATCGATAATATACTCTTCTTCCCGATTATCTTTTATGTGCCGGTGACGGTAATTAAATCGATACTGACCATGTGCATCGGCGGGAGAAAACTCCTCATCGGGAAGAAGCGTTCCATCTTGCTTATGCTTTTCGTAGAGTGGTGTACCGGGAATGGGTGTATAGAGCATAAACTGATGAAAATCCGTGTTATGACTCACGGCATGATCTATGATTGAATCCATGTCTTCAGGTTTGTGGTTCTCCATGCCGATTATTGATGACCCAAGAACACGGATGCCGTGCGACTGGAGCTCAAGCACGAGTGATTTTGTATCTACATGCTTGAGCTTCTGATATGAACTTTCCTTACCCTCGAGACCCATCCATACCCAGGATATTCCCAATCCGACAAGCTGTTCCATGCTATAGGACTTCAGGACCCTGGCGGAACTGAAAATGAACAATGCCCAGCTTTTCCCATGCTCTTCCATCAATTCCAGCAGTCGCAGCGCACGCTTCCGATGTATCAGAAAATTCTCATCCATGACAAAGAAGGCTCTGGCCTTGAGTTTTTCCTCTATCTCACACATAACCGAAAAAAGTTCGTCTCCCGTTTCGTAAAAATTATGAAAATGTCCCTTCCCCCCAAAAAGTGCCGATGTGGAACAAAAATTACATCCAACAGGACAACCTACTGAAGGAATCAGCATCGCCGCCGCATCACCAGACTCAGAAGAGAGATTCATGCCCAATATGCGCGCTCCGAAACAAGAGTTCACCAGAGGATGCTTTATCGGCGCCTCTTCATCCTGACCGAGATAACGACGAAACCATCGAATGCCCTCCCCTCTGCATATAAAGTCAGCATCTATGATGTCTCTGATATCACCCTTATTCGTGACATGCCCGCCCACAACTATCGTTGCGCCCGGCTGGTGCTTGCGAATCAATTCACACATTTTACGCACCTTCATCACATTTGGGATTATGGCGCTGATGCCGATTATGTCATAGCTATTAATTCGAATCTCTTCGGTAAAACGCTCCAGTGTGGGAAAATCGAGAAGTGTAGAGGGTGCGTCTATATTGGACTGTATGAGCATCAATCCGAAGGAATGATGAAACATTCGAAGGGAAAAGGCGCCCTGAACTCGCGTTACCTGATTGTGATACAGCTCCATAGGGTTGATGAGCCGGCTTCCGTACTCATCATCCTGGGCATAAGGTCCAAAGACGCTTGACAGGAGTACCCGCGCTCGGGTTCCCAGTGGATGGGTGATGTTATTTATTATCATTCTTTTCCTCCTCATTCTCATCGGTTTTGCATTCTGCCGATAGACTGCTAAACACTGTAATATAGAAGACATGGGAATGATAGGACCCCTCTAAGGGTTTTACAAAAGTTTTACATCGGAAGACTTGCACAATGAAATTATTCGCGATTCTCAAGACATTAATGCATGGTAGTGAATCTATGGACACACCGCCTTGTTCTTTTTCGAACTGTAAGATAGATCGGTGTTTAACAGCGGAAGCCCTCGTTACATTGACAGATCAATGGACCTGGTGTACAAATCGACTGCTATGATCGACCGTACAAGGTGGTTTTTCCACCCCATTGCAATCTTTGTTTTCTCCGTTCTTGCCCTGACCGCATCTCTGGTCCTCTATATCTACTGGTATATTGAGGTCAGTGCGGGACTGGCCGATCTGGCACAAAGATTCAACCTCGACAAGTCCCAGATGTTTGCAGCCCAGACATGGATCGTTATTCTTGTGCTTTCTATCCTTGTGGCGATTATCCTTCTGGGGATATTCATTATCTTCGCATACTATCAGAAAAGTGTCCGCCTCTACCGGATGCAACACAATTTTATCAATAATTTCACACACGAACTCAAAACACCCGTCACGTCACTGAATCTTTACCTGGAGACGTTCTTACAGCATGAGCTCTCACGAGAGGATCAGATCAAGTATCTCCATTTCATGCTCAAAGATGTAGAGCGACTTTCAGACAACACAAAGCGTATCCTTGACCTGGCTCGTATTGAAAGTAAAACCTTTGGAGGCGAATTTCTCGAAGAAAATCTGGTCAACGTGGTGACTGAGTTCTGCGACAAAAATTCACACCTTTTCCGCGACTGCGATATAACCATTCATAATCCCTCGGCACAGACATTCCCCTACTTTATAAATCGGGCATTATTCGAAATGCTCATAATGAATCTGATAACAAATGCCATCAAGTACAACCGGTCGGATATTCCAAAAATCTACGTCACCTTCCTGCCGCAAAAGAGGAAACTGCATATCAGTTTTGAAGACAGTGGAATTGGCATCGACAAGAGAGATTTGAAGAGGATATTCAAGAAATTCTACCAGGCAGGAAGATCAGATGATATGACGGCCAGAGGAAGCGGAATCGGACTCAGCCTGGTACAGAATATCGCAAAGATACATAAGGGAAAGGTAACAGCCCGCAGCAAAGGAATAGGGCAAGGGTCTGTTTTTACTATACAGCTTCCGTTTAAAAGGAAAGTCTGAGAGAAAGGAGTCGGGTCATTTCGAGGAAAAAGCTGATTCTAATAATAGAGGATGACCTCCATATAGCCGAAGGGATGAAACTGAATCTGTCCCTCAGAGGATATGATGTCTCTATCGCAGCCGACGGAATTTCCGGGTTAAAGGCATGGAAGGAGATGGCTCCCGATCTTATAGTTCTGGACATCATGCTGCCCCATATCGACGGCATATCGGTATTGCAGAGCATACGCCTTGATAATGAGAGAATTCCCATTCTCATAGTTTCCGCCAAGGGAGAACCCGACGACAGGATCAAGGGATTCAGACATGGTGTTGATGATTATCTCGCTAAACCATTCAACCTCGATGAATTTTTACTGCGCATCGAGCGACTCCTTACAAGAACATCCTGGTATGATGATGAGCGCGCAAAAATTAAAAAGGCAGGCGATTATCTCTCCGGCACTTACTCATTTGGTGGAAATGTAATAAACTTGGATACCGGTGCGGCTCTGTGCAAGGCCGGTTCAGTCACCCTGACGGAACAGGAAATAAAACTCTTAAAACTCTTCATAGCCAACAAAGGTAAAAGCCTTTCGCGTCAGACTTTGCTGCAGGTATGCTGGGGATACACAAGAGAGACTGCAACCCGGACATTGGATAATTTCATCGTTCGTTTCAGGCGTTATTTCGAAGACAATCCCCAGGAACCAGTCTTTTTTAAAAGCCGCCGCTCAGTGGGATACATCTTTGATCATGACAATATTGACAGCCTTTTAAAAGATTCTCCGATTTAAGCTCTCCGCATCGCGTTGAGGGGAAATAATCTGACTTTCAGTTCAAAAGAGATCCAGACGATATTCTCGCAGTTCCCGGCGCAGCTTCCTGAGATCAACAACATATTTCTCCAGTTCTCTCCAGAAAGCATCTCCATGACTTTTAACGCGGGTGTGAACCAGTTCATGCAGGAGAACATAATCCATGAGCCGCCTGGGAAGCTGGGCAAGTTTTTCATTGACGCTGATGTTGTTTCCGGACGAGCAGCTTCCCCATCGAGTCCTCTGATTTCGTATGGAAACCTTATTGAAGGAAAAGCCATATTCCCTGGCAAGATAGTCGAGTCGCTCACGCAACAGCGCTGCAGCTTTTCCCCTGGGCACTGTTTTACATTGTTCAACAAGGCTCTTGTGTCGCAGATGGAGACGGCATGCCTTTTCACGATGTTTTAACACCCAGTCCGATTTTTCATTGAGAAATGATTTTGCCTGTCTGGCCGTACCGTCACGGGGAACGGTAATTCTGACAGCCCCCGAGTTTGTTACGGAAATTGAAAAGCGCATGGCCCGTCTGCTCTTTCGCATACTGACGTCACCCATTCCCGGTATATTGATAGTCGTAGTTTTTTCCATTTAAAATTCTCCTGTAGCGAAATACAGATTTTCAACCGCTTTATCTTGACGTCGGAAGGGTTTTACTCTATGTTCCATTCACACAGGAGAACCCATGATACATGAAACTGCCGTGATCGGCCCCGGCGTAAAACTGGGGGAAGACATACACATCGGTCCTTACACGGTCATCGAGGATGAAGTAAACGTAGGCGACGGATGCCGCATCGGTCCCCGCGTCTATATCAACGGCTGGACCACCATAGGAAAAAATGTCAAGATCCATGCAAACGCCGTTGTCGGTGATGACCCGCAGGACTACCACTATAACGGCGATAAGAGTTACTGCCTGATAGGCGACAACACAATCATACGCGAGTATGTAACCATACACAGAGGAGAAGGGAAAGGCACCAAAACTTCAATTGGCAGCGGCTGCATGCTCATGGCATTTGTTCACGTCGGACATAACGTGACAATGGGCAACAACTGCACACTGGGCAATCATACCGTGCTTTCCGGACACGTCACGGTGGAAGATCGAGCTAATCTCAGCGGTTACGTAGGCGTTCACCAGTTTTCCAATGTAGGCACACTCTCCATGACCGGGCCCTATTCCAGAGTAACGCATGACGTCCCACCTTACTGTCTCATAATCGATGGCGCCGTCTTCAGCGTTAACCTCGTCGGACTCAGGCGGGGTGGCATTACGTCCGAAACGATAAAGACTATCAGGGAGGCGGTGCAAACGATCTTCTTTTCAAAAATGCTGCGAAAAGAGGCGCTGGCAAAAGTGGAGTCAGAATCAGGTGACATCCCTGAGGTCGCCCATCTGATTAAATTCATAAGAAAGAGCAAACGGGGACTGCTCCAGGGCCACCGTGGCTAACGGCACCTGATGCACATTCTATTATCATACAAGGACAACGGCGGTTATTCGTATTTCTCATAAAAAACAATCTCTTCCAGAGCTTTCCTTCTAGTATTTTCTGAAAAGGAATCCGTCTCAGCAGGATACCCAAGAGGCGATATTGCCACAACCTGTACATCTTCCGGTATGTCGAGATATTTCTTCAACCCCTCGTTGTTGAAAGCGCCGATCCAGCACGTTCCAAGCCCCTCGGCACGGGCAGCCAGGGTAAGATGATCAAAGGAAATGGAAACATCGACGAGCATACTCAGATCCCCCATGTATCCCCCACGATTCAAATTGATGTTCTTCCCGCACGCCACGATCAAGACCGGCGCCTCTGCGAGAAAAACCTGATTGCTACAGAAGGGCAACATGCCCTTCATCCGCGCTTTATCCCTGATAACGATATAGCGCCAGGGCTGGCGATTACTGCCGCTCTGGGCTATTCTGGCCGTGTCCAGCAACCTTTTTAATACATCTTCCGGAATTTCATCTGACTTATATTTTCTCACACTCCGTCTGGTTCGAATCACTTCATAAAATTCCATATCACCCAATACCTCCCTTATTCATTTGATTCCATTGTCACAATATTTCACATCCAACCAAGGATCTTCCACCATAAATAGTCTAAGGGCAGCAAAAAGAACACCGTTATTGCAGCAAGGATGAAGCACACTTTTATCGCTGCCGCCAGTTTTTCTCCGGACATCTGCATGCCCACTACGACGGATGGAACCTGATAGGGGAAAATGATGGTGGAAAAGCCCAGCATCTGTGTCATTATAACAGTCTTTATGGGCCAGCCGGTAACCTCTGACAAATGTTCGGAGAGAGGCGTTATAACAGCAGGCGCTCCCGGGATTGTCGCCGCAACGGCGGTGAGGAGCGAGGCAAGACTGAGTGATAAGAAACTAACAAAGGGCTTCTCTCCGCCAAAGGGCAGAAAAGAAATGAGTTTATTGGCCAGTATATCTCCCAGTCCTGAATGACTCACCATACCTCCAAGACCCAGAATGCCGGCAACAAAAAAAAGTGAACTATAGTTGATGCTACCGTTGAATTGCCGTGCGCTGACAATATTTATGCGCGGCAGAAGCAGGAAGACAGCTCCCCCCATGGCGACCCACGCAGGAGAAATGTGGTGTAGGAAATCAGTCATCCATAACGACAGCAGTACTACCAACACAACCGACAGTATCGCTTCATTTTTAGACATGGGTCCCGTTTCCGTCGTATCTTCTTTTACTGCTTTATCAGTGC
>JAFGPZ010000036.1 GCA_016935935.1 Deltaproteobacteria bacterium | reverse complement strand
TTAGAAATCTCTGCCAGAAATCACTTTTCATGCTTCTATGACACTCTTATTCTCGGATCGGCCAGGGCGTAAGAAACATCAGCTATGAGGTTGCCGATTAACGTCAGGACCGCTCCTATAAAGAGAATTCCCATGACGAGAGGGTAGTCTCTCGACATTACGGACATGTAAAAAAGCTGTCCCATGCCGGGGATTGCGAAAATTGTTTCAAATATTACACTTCCACCGATAAGGCCGGGTATGGATAGTCCCAGTATCGTTATGACCGGCAGGAGTGCGTTTCTCAATGCGTGCTTGTATATTACCACCCTTTCACTCAGTCCTTTGGCCCTTGCCGTGGTGATGTAATCCTGACGTATTACCTCGAGCATGTTTGCCCTCATATATCTTGAAAGCCCGGCCAGGCCGCCGAAGGCGGAAAGGATAACGGGCAGTATAAGGTGCTTGATCAGGTCCCAGAGGGCGATCCAGGGTGGAAGGTATTCGTAATTAAGTGACCGAATTCCCGAAATAGGCAGCCAGCCAAGATTGACACCAAAGAGAATCATCAGGAGAAGTGCCAGCCAGAAAGTGGGAATGGCGAAGCCTACAAAAACAAAGACGCTGGTAGCCTTGTCAAAGAATGAATTCTGTCGAACCGCAGAGAGCACACCTATGGGGATGGCAACAAGCATTATGAGAATCATGGAGAGAAGATTAATGGCGATGGTAATCGGCAGTCGCTCTACTATTTTGTCTAAAACAGGGCGGTTATCGGGAGAGAAGGAATTGCCCAGGTCGAGAACGGCAAGCCTTTTAAGCCACATGAAGTATTGCTGATAAAGTGGTTTATCAAGGTTGTAAAGGGATCGCAACCTTTCCTTCGCTTCCAGCGATGCCTTCGGGTTGAGTTGCGTCTGCATATCCGTGGGAGAACCGGGCGCAAGATGAATGACGGTAAAGCATATGATAGTGATACCGATCAAAAGCGGTATCATGAAAAGTAATCTCTTTATGGAGTAACTGAGCACAATATGCCTCCGAACGATTGGCGGCTAATCATCCAGATATTTTAAAAGTTTCATCTCTTTGATCTTTTCAAGAGTTCGCCATAGAGTTTTTTCCGTATGAGGTTCCAGCGTAATTATGGGACGAATGCCTCTTTCACTTAGTATATTTAGAAAATCGTGAAAAGGGAAGGTGCCATCGCCGATGGCGTCATGAGCATCCGAACTTCCGTCATTATCGTGGAGGTGAACCTCTTTTATGCGGAGTCCTATTTTGTCAATCCATTCTTCCATGGGTGCGGAGGAAAAGGTGTTGCAATGTCCCGTATCAAAACAGTAGCCTATCTGTTGTACATCGCTGAAGGCATCGAGAAGAAGAGCGGGATATAGCGGACTCTCCTCATAAACATTTTCAAGGGCAATGATCGAGTCAAGATCGGCTGCGATGTCGATAAAATGGCTCCACGTATCTACACTGTTTGTCAGCCAATCTTTTTCGATGTTAATGTAGTATTTCTCTTCGAAGGCAGCGTGGCAGACCATTGATCTTGGTCTGAAGAGGGGCGCCAGGTCGAAGAACTGTTTCAGACGCTCTATGGATGCAGCCCTTAATTTGGGATCAACTGCGCCTGGTCTCAGGTCGAAGAAGGGTGCGTGCATCGTTACGGTAAGACCTGCATCTGTGATTCTGTCTGCAATATCCTTGAATTCATCTTTTTTAAATCTGTCGAGGACAAAACAATTGAATCCGATTTCAGGATTAATCTTTTTCTCAAGAATAATTGGAAGATAACGCTCTGCCAGTAGTTGGAAGGGCATATTAATTTGTACTCTGTCTATAATTTCGCGCATTCTCAATTCCCTCTATAGCTAATTTCTGACAACAGGTTTAAAAAATCGAATAGCGATTATATTGCCATTACCTGTTAAGAGCCACTTAGCATGAAATTTCCCTTTTAACAATAACTTGCGTGAACTTAGCATTTTATGCTTGACAATCGAAAATGCTTCCTGCTACTTATGGTGACTTTCTGAGGCAATGCGGGGCCGTTAGCTCAGGTGGTAGAGCAGCGGACTTTTAATCCGTTGGTCGCGAGTTCGATTCTCGCACGGCCCACCATATATACGCGCAGTGCGGTAACTTAGCCTTTTATTTGTCCTCATTCCTTTGCCATTCCCGCATTCCTGGGTTTTACCGTTAGAATAAGAACAGACACGACAAGGAGCATTATGAGATTTAACTGCCAGGCGTGTGTGTAAGTTCCGAAGTAATCGTAAATTAATCCCCCAATAATAGGGCCCATACCTCCGCCACAGCCTGTGCCAAAAAAGATCATAATCCCGAAGAGGGATCCGAGAATTCTTCTCCCGAATCTGTCTGATATCAGCGCTGGCATAGCAGGGGCTATTGAACCGTAACCGAAGCCGAAAACGAGAGAGTATATATAGAGTCCCGTCGCTGAACTTATGTTGAGTAGCATGAGCATTCCGACTGCCTCTACCAGGAATCCCAGCGCTGCCGAATATTTAGGATCTTTTAAGACGTCACACAGCCAGCCGAAGAAAAATCTTCCAAAGATACTGCCCATACCTATTAATCCCAGTGATGATGCTGCAGCAATTCTTCCAATATTAAGGGATACGGCATAATTCACCTGATGAATAAAGGCCATCACCTCCACCATGATGGCCATGCTGAAGCAGAAGGACATAATCCAGAAGGCAGGGGTTTTTAACACACGGAGCAGAGGAATGTCCGGTTCGCTGTAGATGGAAATATCATCATGTTGTACAGTAGTTTTGGGATTATCTCCGTCCGGGAGGAGACCATAATCTTCAGGGATGGTTTTTCTCATAAGTATCTGGCCAGAGAGAATGCAGACGATAAAAAGTACGATGCCAAAAAATATGAAGCCCTGTGTCCAGTGAAAGTTTTCTACTATATACCCTGCAACAGGAGACATCAGCATCGTACCAAAACCTATTCCCATTGAAGTGAGACCCAGAGCGAGGCCTTTTTTCCTGACAAACCATTTCCCGACGGCAGCTCCTGAGGTAACCATCCCCACGCAGGCCGTACCGATTCCACAGAGGACTCCGTAACCTATATAGAACTGAAGAGGGGTCTGCGCCATGCTTGTCATAAAGAATCCCAACGCGCCGACTACGCCTCCAAAGGTAATCATCCATCTTGGTGAAAACCTGTCAACAATTCGGCCAGTCAGTATACTTCCAGAGGCATACATGAAGACATTGATCGATGCCCCTAAAGATATAACCGATATGGGCCAGCCATATTCGGCAAACATGGGTTTTACGAAAATACCGAAGGAATATCTCGCGCCGTAGGTAACAGTAAGCATCGAGAAAGCACCGATAACAATATACCAGCCCCAAAATATCTTCTTTTGATTGCTCATGCTTTAATGTTCACTTACTTATTTGTTTGAAGGGATTCAGATTATTTTCATCCGGCCGGTCATGGCGAGAAGCAGATGGCTCAAGCTGATGCTGGGCTCCGGGATGCGCTTTACCCTTTACATTTATTGTGTTACTTATGATCAAAGGTGCAGGTATGTCAAGAAAATAGGTTAAAAAGAACATGCAGACTGTCAAGTATCACAATAAATCGGTAAGGAAAAACGCAAAGCACTATTACATCCGACGGGGGAAACAGAGAGATGCTGCAGTGCGACCTGCCCGTATGAGACGGGAGGCCGAGCCGGTTCTGAATGATATCTTCTCCAGGATAGGAAAGCCCTTGTCCATTCCCTTCATGCCTGATTCCTTTCAGATGGAGGCACTGGAGAGCATACAAAAAAATGATTGCCTTGTAACGGCGCCCACCGGGTCCGGAAAAACTTGGATTGCTGAAAAAGCGATCCACAATGTTTTAAATAAAGGAGGGCATTGCTGGTATGCGTCTCCACTCAAGGCGCTGACAAATTCCAAGTGGATAGAGTTCGGAGAGGCATTCGGTTCTGAAAATATCGGTATATTGACAGGTGACATGAAGGAGAATGCCGACGCCCCGGTTATTGTCGGCACCACGGAAATATTGAGGAATCACCTCTACGATTCCATGCGGAGAGGCGAAGATCTGGAATATGATCTGGTAATTCTCGACGAAGCCCACTTTCTTGGCGACAGCGACAGGGGGGTCGTCTGGGAAGAGATTATGATCTATCTGCCGACAAGAGTAAATCTGCTGCTTCTATCGGCAACTGTTGGAAACGGCAGGGAAATTGCCCGATGGCTCAGTACGATCAGGCAAAAACAATGTTCCGTTGTAGAAGAAAAGAACCGGCCCGTACCGCTTTATCCCCTCTTTATGCACCCGGAAGGCCGCATCATGCCTCTTTTGAACAGGAAACGACTCTATGAAAAAATCGTGCCCAGTCTTCCAAAGAACGGATTGGACGGTTCCAGGAGCCAGCAATACCCCTTCGGCGATATAATTGCCATACTGAGAAAATTCAAACTGCTTCCCGCCATATTCTTTCTTAAATCGAGAGAGGAATGCAATCGTGCTGTCGCTTCATGCAGGGAAGTATCGGAACGTGAAGATAAAGATGTCTTTAGAAAAGACATGGACGAAATGCTGACCCGTGCTCCATATCTGGAAAATCACAAACAACTTTGTTTCCTCAATAATTCTCGGGTGGGTGCTCATCATGGCGGCCAGTTCCCTGCCTGGAAACTTTTCGTGGAAAGGATAATGAAAAAAGGTTATCTCGACGCCGTATTTGCAACATCGACAGTTGCGGCAGGTGTTAATTTTCCGGCGCGCACCGTAGTTATGTTTAATTCTGACAGATTTAACGGAAGTGAATTCATTGCTCTTGATGCTACCGAGTTTCACCAGATGACTGGAAGGGCGGGAAGAAGGGGTATTGACAAGATCGGCTTTATGCTCGTTTTTCCAGGGAGATTCATGGATGTAACGCATGTGAAGAACCTCTACTTTCAAAAGCCTCGAAAGATAGATAGTCAGCTCAGGAATGATTTTACCATGGTTTTGAATCTACTTCTTTCGCACAGGCCCGGCGAGGTTCGGGACATCTTCAATAGATCATTTGCCGAGTTTCAGTCCAAAAATGGGGGAAGGGCGGGGAATCACAACCTGTGGGGGGA
>JAFGPZ010000227.1 GCA_016935935.1 Deltaproteobacteria bacterium | reverse complement strand
TAAAACTGAATCACTTCCTATTCTTTTACGGCCCTCTCGTCAAGGATTATTTCGTATGTCAGCAGACAATATTGTTTGCCGGCATTATTATTGCAGAAATGAGTCGAGCCGCTAAATATCGAATCCTGGCGATTTCGCATGTGTGAACTTCACCGTGGTTCCAACTGATCCTTCAGCCACATCATATAGTCGCTGCTTCCCTTGACAATCGGCAACGCTACAATTTCAGGCACATCGTAGGGATGGATTTCCTTGATCGCCCTTTCCACATCACCGAAGTATGTTTTAAACGACTTTATGGAGCAGAGCCATTCCTCATCGTTCTCGATTCTATCTTTCCACCGATATATGCTATGAATGGGTCCCGTTACCTGCACGCATGCGGAAAGTCTCATTTCAACAAGGTGTTCAGCGATCTTCTTCGCGTCTTCCTGCGAGCCCGTGGTAGTAAAGATTACTATATAGTCGTCCATCTTATGGCCTCTCTGTTTCTTATGCATCAGGTTGCCTTGAAAAAATTATTTCCTGAGATGGCATGCCACGAAGTGGTTGTTACCTTTTGCTACAAACTCCGGTTCTTTCTTGCTGCAAATATCCATCCTGTAACTGCATCTGGGATGGAAAAAACATCCCGGCGGCGGATCAATCGGGCTTGGGACATCTCCTGACGGAATAATTCTCTTTGTTTTAGATCCGGATGTTTTCGCGGGAACAGCGGACAGGAGCATTTCAGTGTAGGGATGCATGGCCTTATCAAAAATATTTCTGCTTTCGGCAAGCTCCACTATTTTACCCAGATACATCACGGCTATCCTGTCACTCATATGACCGATGACACTTAAATCATGACTGATAAAGAGGTAAGTCAGATCGAAATCTCTCTGAAGATCTTTGAGGAGGTTCAGTATCTGTGCCTGTATTGAAACATCAAGCGCAGATACGGGTTCATCTGCTACAATGAGATCCGGATTCAACGCCAGCGCCCTTGCTATCCCGATACGCTGCCTCTGGCCGCCGCTGAATTCGTGAGGGTATCGATTCATATGCTCACTGCTCAGGCCGACGACTGCCAGCAGTTGCGCTATCTTTGCATTCGCTTCTTTCCCATTAACAATATTATGGATATAGAGTGGTTCACCAACAATGGCGCCCGCGCTCTTTCGAGGGTTGAGAGATGTATAGGGGTCCTGAAATATGAGTTGCACTTTTTTCCTGAATTCCTTCAATTTTGAGCCGGAATATCCAAGAATGTCGTCTCCATCAAAAATAATCTTCCCTTCCGTGGGGTTTTCGAGCCTTGTAATTACTCTTCCAAGTGTCGTCTTGCCGCACCCGCTTTCACCTACCAGCCCGAGTGTTTCTCCCTTGTATATCTTCAGATTTACACCATCGACAGCGCAGACTTTCCCCCTGCTCCTGGAGAGAAATCCGCTTTGCACGGGGAAATGTTTCTTTAGATTTTGTATTTCCAGTAAGGTATTTCCCATGGCGTCTTACTATGGCCTTTCATGTTTTCCGGACATTGAAACGCGCTCCGGCAAGTCGGTAGGCGCTCATATTTTCTCGGACTAAGGGAACTTCCAGCATCTTACCTGATGATTATGAGATTCTTCTTTGATTTCAGGTTCCTTCTCCCCGCATATATCCATAGCGTAGTAGCATCTATCCCGGAAACTGCACCCCACAGGCAATGCGTAGAGATTTGGAACCGTACCGGGAATTACCTTGAGACGCTTGCTCCTGTCCGGTATCGTGCCGAATTCAGGGGTAGATTCCATCAATCCCTTCGTGTAGGGATGAAGGGGGTTTGAAAAGAGATCGTCTGCAGCGGCGTATTCCACCACCTTTCCGGCATACATTACGGCTGTTAGCTGAGCGGTTTCTCTGATAACGCCCAAGTCGTGGGTAATGAGAATAATTGAGGTTCCTACTTCACTTTTTAAATTATTCATAAGGTCGAGAATCTGAGCCTGAATTGTAACGTCCAGCGCCGTTGTCGGTTCGTCGGCAAGCATCAATTTGGGTTTGCAGGCGAGCGCCATGGCTATCATGACACGCTGGCGCATGCCCCCGCTCATCTGGTGAGGGTAGTCTTTGAGTCTTTCTCTGGGAGAGGAAATTCCCACCAGATGAAGCATTTCCAGGGAATGATCCATTGCATCGCGCTTTGTAAGGCCGAGGTGGAGCCTTGACACTTCCGAAAGTTGATCTCCAACTCTCAAAACAGGGTTGAGTGAGTTCATCGGTTCCTGAAAAATCATGGAGATCTCTTTTCCCCGAATCTTACGCATCTCATCAGCGTCCAGAGACAGGAGGTTGATGCCGTTAAAAAGGATTGTGCCGTCAATTATCCTTCCCGGAGGGGTGGGTATCAGCCTCATTATAGAAAGCGAGAGAACTGTTTTGCCGCAACCTGATTCACCAACGATACCGAGTGTATCCCCCTGACAGAGGGAAAGGTCCACTCCGTCCAGTGCTTTTACTGTACCGTTTCTTGTTTCAAAATAGGTTCTCAGGTTCTGCACTTCAAGGATTTTATTCATTGATTTTTTTGTGGCCATTCTTTCAGGAGTTGTACAAAAAGCCTGACTCCGACGCCTGAGGCGCCCTTTGGAATGTAAGGTTTTTCCTTTTCAAGCAGCGCCGGTCCGGCTATGTCGAGATGGCACCATGGATAATCACCGGCGAATTTTTTTAGAAATAGGGCGGCGGTAATGGTTCCGGCAGCGCGATTACCCACATTTTTCACGTCGGCGGTATCACTCTTTATCAGTTCCTCGTATTCACGCCAGAGTGGGAGTTCCCAGAGATATTCACCCGTTTTTTCCGATGCGTCTTTCACTGCATTTTTCAAAGCTTCGTCGGTTCCCATCATGCCGATAATATTGTCACCGAGGGCAATGATACATGCGCCGGTAAGTGTTGCAATATCTATGATGGCTGCCGGTTCGTACCTGTGCGCGTATGTCATCGCATCGGCAAGGATAAGTCGTCCTTCGGCGTCTGTATTGATTACTTCTACCATTTGTCCCGACAGAGATTTGAGTATATCTCCAGGTTTCAACGCCTTTCCACCGGGGAGGTTTTCCGTAGCAGGTACGATACCGATCACATTTATGGGGAGTTTCAGCTCGGCCACAGCCTTCATAGTGGCAATGACCGCCGCGCCACCGGCCATATCGGACTTCATCTCTTCCATTTTCGCCGAAGGTTTTATGGAAATGCCGCCACTGTCAAAGGTAATTCCCTTCCCAACAAGGGCAACCGGTTTGTCATCTTTTTTGCCTCCGCTATATTTCATGATGAGAAATTTGGGCGGTTCCCCGCTCCCCCTTGCCACTCCGAGAAGCAGCTTCATCCCGAGCTTCTCCATTGCTTCTCTGTCAAGGATTTCTATTTCAATCCCGGTTTTAGAGCAAATGTCACGGGCCCTCTCCGCCAGTATGGTTGGAGTCATTTCATTAGATGGATGGGAAACAAGGTCTCGCGCAAGATAAACGGCGTCCGATATAATCTCCGCCTCTCTCACGGCTGAGGTTATGACATCGAACGAAGCAGGATCGTTTGCCACAACGGTGAATTCAGTGATTTCTTTTTCACTTTCGGCATCGGCTGTTTTGAAGGTAGTGAATTTGTATAGACCGAGAAGGATGCCTTCCGTGACTGCCTTTGCCTTTTCTTCCACGGCTATATCCGCGGCCTTGAAATCGAGAGATATGGCAAATCTGTCGATTCGCAATTCCCTGATCTTTTGCGCCGCTCTGGAAAAGGCGCCTCTCAGTTTTTCAATATTGAATTCACCGCTTTTGCCTAATCCCAGGATAAGTATTCGTTTGCTTGGTATTGATCCCTTTGTATATAGAACGGCTGTCTGAAAGAGTTTACCTCCAAAATCCCCATATTCCAGAAGATCGGTGATTACACCGCCGCAGGCATTATCGAGTATCAGTGTCGACCCTGCAGGTTTTTTCTCTCCCTCAAAAATAGTGGTAACGACTACTCCGTAATCACCGTCTGTAAGGGTTCCCTTGTCTATTTTGATCTTCATTGATTTCCTCCTGAGCGCTTAGCTTGACTGAGCAGCATGATTATTTCCCCAAACCTTTCACAGGGAACTTCGGTCGCAAGATAACACAAGGGAAACAAATGTCAATTGATATTGCCATAGAGAGGAAAATCTGCCATAGTACGGGGCAATAAGACTGTTCGAAGAAAAGGGAGGTAATCAGGATGTCAGAAGATACGCTGGTGTACAGTGGCAAATCGAAGGATGTTTTTGAAATAAAAGAGGGGTCTCATAAGGGGAAGTACCGATTCGTTTTTACTGACCGCGCCACGGGCTATATTGAACAGGGTAAACCTGTTTTTGACCCGGGATATGACACGGTTGTCGGTGAAATCCCTGGTAAGGGTGCGGTAGCCTGTAAGTTTGCCACGTACTTTTTCAGCCTCTTGAAGGAGAAGGGCATTCCTTCCCACTATATAGAAACGGTGAGCGACAATACCATGATCGTTGAGCCGGCAACGCCTCTCAGCATGCCTGAAGAGGCGCCTGATTATGAGGGATCTGCACCTCTGCTTAACCTTGAATTCACATGGCGAAACAATGCAATGGGAAGTTTCTGGAGGAGGTATCCCTTTGTAAAACCAGGAAAGAATCTCTGTAAGTTGGTTGAACCCTGGACGAAGGGCGATTCGGATATACTAATTACATACGAGGCTCTGGAAGCTTCCGGAGTTATGACAAGAAAAGAGATCGATTATGTGGATAAACTGGTTAAAGATATTGCCACAGTAGTATCCGAGGAATTTGCATCAAAGGGACTGCATGTTGTGGACGGTAAGTTTGAACTGGGGAGGTTGAGAGATGGCGATGGTAAAATCGTTCTGATCGATGAAGTCTCTCCCGATGTATTGCGGGTATGCAATGGGTACAAGTTTGATGAGAAAGGAGACTGTACCGCTGCCGTAGATTGCATAAAAACTAATATGACAGATGGAAAGAGAACAATCAGAGGTGGCAAACAGCTAACGGCCAGTGAGCTTGAAAGGATTTTTTTAAGTTGAACTGAACAGCGAGC
>JAFGPZ010000226.1 GCA_016935935.1 Deltaproteobacteria bacterium | reverse complement strand
GACGACGAGGCCTACCATATGACGGAGGTCTTCATTAAGGGGGAGTAGATTCATCTGCGCCTTAAGGTGTTGATATAGTGGTTGATAAGCATGTGGAGGGTGGGTGATTTTACCGCCCCTTTTTGAAGGAGGCGTTACTCCTTTTTTGCTATTCCCTTTATCATTGACCTTTTGATGATGGCCCTGTTGTAGGCGGCAAAGATGTCTCTCCTTGAGAGAATGCCGATAATCTTTCTTGGATTTACCTCGTCCACCACGGGTAATTGTTCTATGTTCCGAAACCCTATCTTTCCAAGGGCATCATTCAGGCTTTCACCCCTTGTCACTGTAATGACTTCGGGTACGGATATGTCTTTTACTACGATCAAATCTCCCAGGCCTTCCTCCCAGATCACGTCTTTAAAATCGTGAAGAGTTACGATACCACTTAACATTCCCTTTGAATCGATGACGGGGAAACTCGTGTGTCTGCTTGCAAAGGTCAACCTGAGCAGTTCCTTGAGGTGCATGTTTTCGGCTATTGTATCAACCTCGGTAGTCATTGCATCTTCCACAAGGAGAGATTTCATGATGTTGATCTCTCTGCCGGCTTTTATATCTATTCCCTTTCTAACTAGTTTTGACGTAAAGATGGATTCTTTATTGAGCCGGGAAGCTACCGCATATCCGACAGTGCAGGCAAGCATCAGAGGAACTATAATCTTATAGTTGCCCGTCATTTCAAATATGATGAGCATTGCGTGAAGGGGGCCGTGCGTAGCGGCCGCCAGTACTGCCCCCATACCGACAAGGCTGTAGGCTCCCGAAGGGGCGGTAACCGCTGGGAACAGTGAGTGGGCAAAATAACCGAAGGTACCACCCGTCATGGCGCCGATAAAGATCGCTGGTCCAATGACTCCTCCCGAGCTCCTTGATCCTATTGTAATTGACGTGGCTATAATCTTTATAAAGACGAGGATAAGAAGCATCTGCCAGGAGAGCCTCTCAAAGAGGGCCAGCCCAACCGTGTCATATCCCACGCCGAGGGTTTGTGGAATGAATATACCGATAATTCCCACAAGGACGCCGCCCACAGTGGCTTTCGCATACTCCGGAATTTTCAGATAGCCAAAGAGATCTTCCGTTTTGTAGAGGGTAGTTGTGTATAGAACGCCAACCATACCCGCGATGACTCCCAGCAGTATGTAGAGGAGAAACTCCCATGAGCTGACGTGCGTGTACTGGGGGATAAAGAAGGCGGGATAACTCCCCAGGTAAACTCTTGAGACGACTGTTGCCGTAACAGAAGACACCACAATGGGACTGAATGTGGCAATTCCGTAATTGCCAAGGATAATCTCCATGGTAAACATGACGCCCGCTATGGGCGCGTTGAAGGTGGCCGCAATACCCGCGGCGGCGCCGCAGCCAACGAGAGTTTTCATCTTATCTTCCGACAGGTGAGCGAATTGTCCCACCATCGATCCTATGGCCGATCCTATCTGTATTATGGGGCCTTCTCTTCCTGCCGAACCGCCTGATCCAATGCATATAGACGAGGCGAGAGACTTCATCAAGGCAACTCTTTTTCTGATTATTCCCCCTCTCAATGCGACGGCCTGCATGACATCCGGCACGCCGGACCCCCTCGTTTCCTTGGCAAGAAAGAAGATAATGGGTCCCACAATTGCCCCCCCGATTACAGGTGGAATCATTCTACCATACCAGGGGAGGCCCATCAGGTGGTCCAGAATCTCAAATTCACCCATTCCAAAAAAAATATTTTGAAAGAACCTTATTAGCCATCTGAAAAAAACGGCGCCATATCCCCCTAGAGCACCTACAATGACCGCCAGGATGATCATGACGGAATGCTCATTTATAGGATGTACAGGCACGAAGCGATTGAGGCGTATTTTTTTCATGACATTTATTATCTTCGCCGGCTTTTCTTTTGCAAGGGAAAAATATTTATGACATCATATTCCTGCGTAAAAAGAGGCATTTTTTATTACATTATGTAATTAAGAAAATAAAAAAAAATCTTGACAGCCTGGTAAGAATATTATAGAAGGACTCCCGTTTATGCTGTTTTATGATATTGATAATTCATAGTTTGTCCCTATTTTTCTATAGATAGATATCGTGAGCAAAAAGTTTTGATTACTTGAACGGTATCTTGCGGGAGTTAATTTAAGTGCCTGATTCATATTCATTGTTTTTCTTTATTGCACTGGTAGTCTTTTCCGGGGCTGCCATAATTGTCATTTCCTACTTCCTCGGTAAAAGGCCCCTTACGGCGGCAAAAACCATTCCCTATGAGTGCGGGATGGACCCAATCGATAAACCAAACACCATTTTCTCCATAAAGTTTTATGTCGTCGCCCTGATCTTTGTCATATTCGATGTGGAGACAGTCTTCATCTATCTGTGGGCCATAGTTGTTGAAAAGATGGGAATCTTTGGCCTTATAGAGATGTTGGTATTTATCGGAATCCTTTTGATCGCCTTCTTCTATGCCTGGAGAAAAGGGGGCTTGAAATGGGAGTAACAAAACTGGGAGGCGCGACAATTTTAGTCGACAGTCTGGACTGGATTATCAAGTGGTCGCAGAGAAATTCCCTCTGGCCTATGAGTTTTGGTCTTGCCTGCTGTGCCATTGAAATGATTTCGGCTGCGGCTGCCCGTTACGATATGGCCCGCTTCGGTATGGAGGTCTTCAGGCCGTCGCCGCGACAGGCCGATTGTATGATCGTAGCGGGGACAATTACAAAGAAGATGGCCCCGGCAGTCGAGCGGCTCTACAACCAGATGGCGGAGCCTAAATGGGTAGTTGCCATGGGCGCCTGTGCCTGTTCTGGAGGCATTTTCCCAACCTATGCCGTTGTGCAGGGAGCGGAAGAATTTCTCCCCGTCGACATCTATATACCAGGTTGCCCGGCGAGGCCCGAGGCGCTTATTGATGGTCTGATAAAACTGCAGCAAAAGATAAAAAGAGATAAGGTCCGATGACAATCGATACACTGAAAGGGAAGATCGGAGAATATATAAAGGGAACGGATACCTTCCTGGATGAAGTTGCTGTAACTGTCGACCGTGATGCCATAATTCCCGTCTGCCGCATATTGAAGGAAGATGAAGAATGTCTCTTCGATTTTCTTTCCGATTGCTGCGGCGTCGACAGACTGCCCGAAACGCCCAGGTTCATGGTTGTCTACAACCTCTACTCCCTTAAACACAGACACAGAATCAGAATAAAGGTCCCCCTGGAGGAGAGCGATGCCGAAATCGATTCCCTGACTCCCATATGGAATGCGGCAAACTGGCTCGAAAGGGAATGCTTCGACATGTTCGGTATCCGGTTTACGGGACATCCCGACTTGAGAAGGATTATAACCCCTCCCAATCTGGAGGGTTACCCGCTGAGGAAAGATTTTCCTCTCGACGGTAGTGAGAAAAATGACTGAAGAGACTATCACACTGAATCTTGGACCTCAACATCCCAGCACGCACGGAGTGCTGCGTGTCCTGATCGAACTTGACGGAGAGGTTATAGTCGATGCCAAGCCTGATATCGGTTTTCTGCATCGCGGTTTGGAAAAATTGTCGGAACACAGAACTTACCAGCAGATCCTCGTCCTTACCGATCGGCTCGATTATCTGGCGGCAATGAGTAACAATTTTGCCTACGTTCTGGCCGTGGAAAAACTCCTGGAGATAGAAGTTCCCAAACGGCTCCAGTATATTCGTGTTGCTCTTGTCGAACTTCAGCGGATTGCCAGTCATCTCTTCTGGCTTGGGACACATGCCCACGATCTCGGTGCCATGACCCCCCTCTTTTACGCGCTGCGTGAGAGGGAGGATATAATGGATATCTTCGAGGCCATAAGCGGCGGGCGACTGACACCCAGCTTCATGCGTTTCGGCGGACTGGCGGCGGATGCAGACAGTGGTTTTGTGCAGAACACGAAGAAGTTTACCGATACATTTTCAAGCAGGGTTGACGACTACGAGAGGCTGCTGACGGAAAATCCCATGTGGAAATCGAGAACCCGCAACGTGGGAAAGATGACGAAAGAGTTTTGTATCAATACGGGCATCTCGGGCCCCATGGCGAGGGCGGCCGGTATCGAATGGGATCTGCGTAAGTCTAACCCCTATTCTTCCTATGGGGACTTTGACTTTGACATTCCCACGGGTCTTCAGGGTGACGTTTACGATTGTTACATGGTGCGCATCAAAGAAATGAGGGAGAGCGCCAGGATAGTCAGGCAGGCCATCGACGGTTTGCCCGAAAGTGACGGGTCTCCGGTAAAGGCAAAGGTTACCAAATTCCCCGCAGGCGAGGTCTACCACAGTATTGAATCCCCCCGCGGTGAACTCGGATTTTATATTATCAGTGACGGAGGGAAGAGTCCCGCCCGTCTCAGGGTGCGCCCTCCTTCCTTTGTGAATCTTCAGGGAGTGGGCGAACTGGTGAAGGGGCGCCTTCTGTCGGATGCTGTAGCCATTATAGGGATGATTGATATCGTCCTTGCCGAAGTGGATAGATAAAGGGGTTGTAAGAAAGCAGGAAAATGATTGTTGAAATAATTTTGCAACTGATAAAAATCATCGTGATATTTGCTGTCATACTGACATGCGTAGCGTACCTCACGCTGATGGAGCGTAAGTGCCTTGGATTCTTCCAGGTGCGTCTCGGGCCGAACCGCGTGGGTCCCTGGGGACTGTTTCAGCCGATTGCCGACGGTGTAAAACTCTTTTTCAAGGAAGATATGACGGTTCTTCATGCCAATAAGTTTTATTTTATCCTTGCCCCCATGATATCTCTCGTGGCCGTGCTGGCCTGTTTCGCCGTCGTGCCTTTTGCAGGAAACGTCTTTATAGTGGATATTCCAGTGGCAGTTCTCTATCTGATGGCCATATCATCCATGGGTGTCTATGGTGTGCTTTTGGCCGGATGGTCGTCCAACAATAAATACTCGGCTATGGGCGGATACCGGGCCACGGCACAGATGATAAGCTATGAAATACCCCTGGCGCTTGCGCTGGTGGGTGTATTGATACTGAGCGGATCCATGAGTATCGTGGACAT
>JAFGPZ010000225.1 GCA_016935935.1 Deltaproteobacteria bacterium | reverse complement strand
GTCCTTACACTGTCATTCCGGCCTCCGAGCCGGAATCCAGACTGTTTCTGGATGCCGGATCAAGTCCGGCATGACGAAAACATCAAGGCTATTACGAGACAGTTAATAATCATCATGTCAAAAAGAACCTAATTGTTGATTTGTCGGCGGATGGAATCTTTCCACCGGCCTTATAGCATTTGAACAAAAGAGACAAATGGTAAACAAGCGGTCAGAGATTATCAGCAACTCGGTCCTCAGTCCTGTTTTTTTGCGCCATTTATCGACAATTTTTGTCAAAAAAAAGCTTCAAAAAATGTAGATCCCTCCCCATCGGCTTCAACAGGCATCAGCCAGGGATTGCAATCCAACAAAATTATATCTTTCCATTAATCAAAAAATCCTATATAATTTTAATAAGTTGCACTTTTTAAAACACTTGAATTTTTAGCATCGGTGTGGGCTGTAAATATTTTTCTTCAGCATCATCAATCTGGCACGAGATATGCTTCAAGAATGGGATGACCGGCATGATCAACCGGATAAGATGAAATTAAAAATATGAAGAAGAAATCCCTCCTGCCCTCCCTTTGATAAGGGGGGGATCATTCCCCTCTTTGGAAAAGAGGGGTCAGGGGAGATTTTATAAAGAGTGTGTCAATACTATGGAGGAACTCGAGAGCATTTCCCATCGAAAGTTTATTAAGACGATTCTTGCCGAGGGAAAGACCATTTATGAGCACTGATATAGCTTTTTCCATGGAAGATGCAGAGACATGCGTCGGGTACGCGCAGGAAATTCTCGACACGGTAAGATCGATACTGAAACTCTGAGCCTCTGCGTCCTCTGTGAGAGACTAAAAAAAACAGATCTCACGGAGCACACGGAGTCGCAGAGAGAATAGAGATGAAATTCATATTCGCCTGTTTCTTTGAGTTGGAAAAATCAGGCAGGAACACATGAATTTTAGATGGGCGTTAAAATCATGGAGCCCGGAGAGCCGCAAAGAGAATAAGGTGTACCCAAAATTATATTTTTAGATTCAGAATAAGGAGGGTCGGATGCTTGAAACTATAAAGATGGAAATAAAACCTGATGTAATTATTACTGCGTTAAATAAAATGAAGAAAAAAGAAAGGGATTCATTCTTGGAAGATCTTCTTGCAGCCACTTCACCGGAGTATCTGGAAAGTATTAAGGAAGCTAGAGCAGACTATAAGGCTGGCAGGGTGAAATCCCATAATGAGGTCTTTGGGGCTTGAAATACCAATTGGTTTATACCCATAGGGCTTTCAGAGATATTCGTGATCTTGATGAAAACGTTAAAAAGAGGATCGGAAAAACTCTTGAAAGGTACCGGAAAGAACCTTTGAAATATGCTTCAAGGTTGAGTGATTCGAAACTTGGCATGTATCGAGTCATTTTTGATCTCGAAGTAGTTTCAACGAAGACCAGTCAAAAAAACTCTGAGCCTCTGTGCTCTCTGTGAGAGATAGGTTTTTAAAGTTAACATTCAAAAGGAGAAATCAATGAAAACCCAAAAAACTGAATTCAGCAAGTTAATCTTCATAATTTTTTTGGCATTGTTTTTGACAGCGGCCGGATCAGCCGCCCAGGCCGCCAATATCTCAGGCTCTATAGACGATCCCTTTGGACTTTACACTTCTGGGGGAACTATATATGTCGGCGCATTTACCACTCCTGACAGCACAAATCCGGTAGCTTGGACTTCGACAACGACCTTAGATTCTTATACGATAGATATGACAGGTAATTCCAGCGGTTCGTATTATATTAAAGCCCACTATGATGCGAATGGCGATACCTATAAAAATGGCGGTGATGGGGTGGGTGGCTTTTTGAATAATCCCGTGAACTTCGATGAAGTCGTCAACAGTTCAGACATTGTTGTCACCCTAAATGCTGTTTTGGTATCAGGAACCATTTCGGCTGGAAACAGCGAATACACCTATCCGGAGAGCAATCCGGATATATACATCGGTGCGCGCAATCCCGGAGACAATAGTTTGGTAGCCGGGACAAAGTTGATAGACTTGGGGACTTACGTTTTAACCGTACCCGGTGCATACAATGGACAGCCGCTTAACGTGCAAGCTTATTGGGATGTGGACAGCAGCGGTTCCGGCGCGCCTACTAGCGGTGACTGGGGCGGGCAATACGCATCAAACCCCATAACTCTGGAAATCAATAACAATTCAACAGTAAATATTTCCTTGGATTATGAATTTTTGGACATAACAGGCCAAGTGACTGATACTTCGGTAACGCCTGTTCCTCTTGAGGGAGTATGCGTGATCGCCCGGACAGCGCAGTGCGGGGGCCAGTTTCTCGGTCAGGGACAGACCGGTGCAGATGGCAATTATACCATTAGCGGTGTTCCTTCCGGAATTGATATGTATCTCAGCACCGATGCTCAGTGTGTTGGTTCCTCCAGTTATACATATGTAAATGAATATTATGATAATTTACCCATTTACACTTGCGAAGGCGCCACGGCCGTTTCAGCGGGCAGCAGCGGAATAAACTTTGCCTTGGAAGAAGGTGGCAGCATCTCAGGTACGGTGACGGATGCTGACACGTCCGCTTTAATTCCCGGTGTGTATGTGTTCGCATGGACGGATTGCGGGGGGCCGCAGGTATCAGGCGGCTGGACCGATGTTGATGGCAATTACACCATCCATGGACTTCCCACAGACGCTTCTTACATTATCGGCACCGACGCTTCCGGTTCGGGACAAAGCTATTTCAATGAGTTCTATGATAATCAGATGGTCTGTAGTGGGTCGGTAACCTTTAGAGCTCCAGGAGATACCGCAAACTTTGCTCTTAACCCGGCCGGCGCCATTACCGGTACGGTCTTTCAGGAAAACGGAACCGATCCTCTGACAGGAGTCTCCTCCTTGAGTGTAATGGCCACAACTAACAACCCATGCAGCCAGGAATGGCAACCACCGTCCCAGCTCTATTTTGGAAGTGTTAACCCGGACGGCACCTATGCGATTATGGGTCTGCAGCCGGGTAGCTATTACATCCAGACCAATAACAATAACCAGTCCAACTATGTAAATGAATGGTACACTGGCAGCGCTACCCCAGGTTCTTACAGCGCATATGATTGTGAATCAGCATCCCCGGTTGCCATAACTGTGATAGCCGGACAAACGGAAACTGGTAAGAATTTCGACCTGGTGCTCGGTGCCAGCATAGAAGGTACGGTCTTTGATGCCAATTTTTGGGACCCCATTGCATCCATACCGGTCAGCCTCGTAAAGGTAGAAGGAGAGAACCCCTGTGAAGATTATGCACATGTGATGGGCACGTCGACGCAGGGGGACGGGTCTTACATATTCAGGGGCGTGCCTCCGGTGGGGAACTTCGCTGTCCGAACGGAATATCAGCAAACAGGGTATGATACTCCCCCGGATCAGTGGTACGTGGCGACCTGGTATGATGGCTACGAAGGCAGCTACTACTGCTCTGATGCATTTCCATTTGGAGATCTTGGGGAAAATGTTATAGACGGTATGGATTTTTACCTGCAAACAGGAGGTAGGTTCAAGGCTCATATCGTGGATGCAGCGGGAAATCCTCTGCCGAATGTTTATGTAAATTATCACCACGAGGCCTCCAATATCGGAAACGGAAGCATGACCGATATTAACGGCTTTGTCCACTTCACGGGCATTCCGCAAGGCATTTTTGAGATCAGCGTTCGGCCCGATTCAGGCTACCTCGCGCCCTACGAGGTCGATATCTACATGGGTGAAGGCGAAGAACCGTTGGATATGTATCGCAGGATCACCCTGCAACCAGGCGCGAAAGTTTCGGGATATATTCAGGCGGGTAATCCCCTGGCCGGAGTCTTGACAGAATATTATGTCGCATCAGGGACCAAAGAGATGGGCTGGGGCGAAACGGGGGCAAACGGCTACTTTGAAGCCATCCTGCCCCCAGGCGAATATGTTCTGGGTCTCGAAGATGACAACTACTCCATGGTCCCCTTCTCTTTTACGGTAGCTGAAGGGGATGTGGGTTATGACAAACCTCTCGGCGATATCACGGCTTTCGACAGTGTTACGGGAGATGTGTATTCAGGCAGCGTAACAGATGCAACGGATGGCTTGGCAGTCATATCCTTCCTCAGCGACCAGATATGGTCCCCGGCAAACAGCGGAGAAATTGTGCCTTTGAGTGAAGTTGACGTTGAAGATGATGGGTTAGGAACGTATACCTATTCATCGCTGATCAGTCCTTCGGGTGAAACTGTCGATTTGATGCTGATACGATTTGAGGAAGGTGATGAAGGCCAGGAGTCTGTAACGGTCATCAGTTCGGCACTGGACCAGACAGGGGGCGGTACGGTTGCCCTCAATTATTCGACCGGCCAGGATGTTTATGGGAATGTTCTGGAATACGGCAGCCCAGTTAAATTTGCCGAGGTGTTTTTGATAGGGGCTTCGAACGATCAGTTCTATGGCTTTGCTGAAACAGACAGCTATGGAGACTATATCTTTTATGACGTTCAGGACGGCACATACAGAATCGAAGCCCTCGGGTCGGATGGCAGTACGATTGTAAAAAGCGAACCCTTTGAGGTCTCAGGAAGCTCTGTCTGGGTTGACGATCTTGACATCGGCGTGCAGACGGCCGAGATTTACCTCTATGATGATTTCGAGAGCGATCTCAGCAAGTGGAATGAACCGGAAGATGACTATTATATAGATCTAGACTCCGGTTCGTTATATCTAGGGGCAGATTATACTCACAAAATGACCAGGCTCAGCACCTTCAATGGAACGCCCTACATCGAAGCGGAAATGGGCCCGGACTATATGAATTTGTGGGATCCAGATTCTGAAACGAGTGCTGTTGCAAACTCCATGATCCAAGGTGTCTTTTACAACGACACATACAGCGGAGCCGGCAACGGTTTTGAAGGCGATATCTTAGCCGGTGTAGGACTGAGTTGCTCTAGTGATGAATATGGCGATTACTGTCAGGCATTCGGTTTTGTCAAACGATTCGATGACCCGGCTGATATAGGTGAAATGTCTAACGTATTTTTCCAGCCTTTTTCCATATACGTTGATTTCGGTGCATATTTGTCAGTCGAGTTCAAGGATTTAAAATTAGTTTTCAGAGTCGATAATGGTTATGGGGATATAGAGGTGATTACATACGAAATTACCTCTCCAATCTATGAGGCAAAGGCATTGAAAGATTACAGGGCCCTCGTCTCCATGATAGAAGACGACACCGTCACAACCGAAGCGTTATTCTGGTTTGACAATGTCTACTTTATGGAAACTGAAGAAGAGGATCGTGAGAAGTTTAAGGGTGATTTTAATGGGGATGGCAACTCGGACTTCCTGCTTTGGAGCCAGGCGACGGGTGATGTATATGTCTGGTTGATGAGCGGGACGACGATTTTGCAATCC
>JAFGPZ010000224.1 GCA_016935935.1 Deltaproteobacteria bacterium | reverse complement strand
CCATGGTGCGTGTATCCTTTCTTTTTGATTAAAGTTCCGGGGATTCATTTGCTGTGACCCCGGAAGGATACACCACCTATTATCTCAAACACAACTTTCGATTATATCTCCTCACATTCATGGGAGTACCAAAACTTGATCCAATCGGACCTTGGGTCCACAGGTGAGTTGCCTCTCTCCGAACGTATTCTGCAGCTTCCCGTGTTTTGGCCTTGCCCGCAATGCGAAGTCCTATTTCGTTAAAATCTTTGTCCTCAACAGGCGCAGATTCTCCATGGAGGGCATTGACACCGATATAATCGAAACGGAGATCGTCAAATTCCACCCCGAGCATCTTAAACCGTTCCCGTACCCATTTCTCTGCAAATTTGGCTTTCTCCAGCGCATCGGGCCATGGGAACAAAACAAGTCCCTCACCAATATAACCATCGCGGTATCCAATACATACTTTCAGTGTATCAGGCCTTTTTTTACCACCCATATTGGTTACTCTTACCCTGTTTTTCCCCTCCTCAAAGAGGTTAACCCTGGTAAAATCAGCAATTCCGTCAGGCATTAAGTAGTTTGAAGGATCCAACGTTTCATAGAGCAAATGTTCCTTAACCGTCCATTCGTTCACAATGCCACCGGAATCAGGAGTTTTTGTTACGATCGCCTCGCCATTTTCGAATACTTCCAAGATAGGAAATCCCATCGTCCATGGTTTCTCGGAAACTCTCCACATGTTGGACATGCCACCGGTCACACAAGCCGAACATTCTATTATGTGTCCGATTGTGACAGCGGCTGCAATGTGTTCGATATAATCTTCCGAAAAATCCCAGCCAAACTCATACATTATCGGAGCAACAAACAGGGCGTTATCGGATACTCTCCCTGCGATTATCAAATCTGCACCCCTTTTAAGCAGATCAATCATCTGGTCGGCACCAATATAAGCATTTGCAGCCACGATATCATCTCTGATATTGTCTATATCTTCCTCCCCGGTATCCATGTTCTTAAATTTCCAACCTTTACTTCTGATTTCATCGAGATATGGAAGAATATCATCGCCGTATACAACGCCAATTTTTAACCCGCTGAAGCCCAGGTTCATCGCCACCTTTTTAACTTCAATCGCCGCCTGAAGGGGATTGGCACCTCCCGCATTCGTCAACATTTTGATTCCTTTCGGTACCGTAACCGGCAGCATTTTTTTCATCCACGGTATTATGTCAGGTATATAACCTTTTTCGGGATCCCTGAGTTTCATGCGATTCAGCAGAGCCATAGTCAGTTCAGCGAGATGATCAAACCCGATATACTGGACATCACTCCGTTCAGCCATCTCAACTGCTGGCTCCAGCATATCTCCCCAGAACGCCGAACCTGATCCGATGACAACTTTTTTCATAGAACTCATACTCCTTCCTTTGTTATTTGATTTAAAGACTACCAAAATAATTCGGCTTGTATTGTTCAATAAAATCTCTAATCGACCTGTTCATTATATTTTCTCCGGCATCCTCCGATATTTTCAAACTTCGAATATGCGCATATATTTCCTCCGGATCATTCATACCCACAGGATAATCGGTACCGGCAAAAATTCTGTGACTGTACTTCTCCAGTTCTTCTAACGAATGGTGAAAATAGACTCTATAAGATGCATCGTCTCCATCTTTGACCAGACGACCATCGAATATATTTTCGCCTGATTGAGGTTCCCGATAATCAGAAAAGATATTGGTGCCATCCAGGTAAACATTGTCATACTCCCTGATGATGCGAAAAGCCTCTCCGATGAGAGGATAAAACATGTGCGCGATTACCACAACAAGATCCGGGTATTCCCTTAATATCTTCTCTATGTCCTCGGGCAGAATCCGGGATCCGTAAAACTTATCGAAACCGGTGTGAATTACGACGGGACGATTAATTTTCTCCATTTTCTTATATACTTTGTCCATACGTGGATCGAGAACATCAAACCCCTGAACAAAGGGATAGAATTTAAGCCCGATTAAATCAAGGTCGTAAATGGCTTCTTCGATAATTTCTTCCGGATTCGCATTTGCCGGATGAATTGACCCGAAACAGATCGCATTTCGAACCCTTTTTGATAACCTGTAATTATATTCATTCAAGGATCGAGTCTCATCGGGGTTAATGGGATATACATAATTTACAAAATGAGAAACTTTTGAACATTCCAATACTTGAATGATATCCTCTTCAGAGATTGTTTCTTCCACCCTCAGGTGAGGAATATATCTTTTGATCCACCGTACAGCCTTAACACTCCGATATGAGGGGAATATGTGCATGTGGGCATCTATCATGATCAGTCTCCGATCAAATCCTCGATTTTTGAACTCGAAATCTATTTATTTTCCGTGCAAGAAAAAATCTCGCATTTACGAACATCAATACGATCGCGGCAATCCTAACTCCATGGCAATAAAATTTTTCGCCATTTCATTTGTAATAGGCGCTACGAGAAAGAGTTCCGCATCCCGGAAGAAACGTTGCATATCATACTCCATCATATATCCGTAACCGCCCATGATCCTCATCCCCGTCAATGCAGCTTTGAAGCCAACTTCTGAAGCAGCGAGTTTTGCCATAGCCGTCTCTTTGGCGCAGTGAATACCTTTAGATTGCAGCCAAGCGGCCTTGTACGTCAAAAGACGTGCCATCTCCACCTCTGTGGCCATTTCTGCCAAATACCCTTGAATCGCCTGGAATTTGGCAATAGGTACAGAAAACGCCGTTCTCTCCTTCGCATATTTTAAAGCTGTCTCAAATGCCGCTTGACCGATACCTATCGATAGCGCCGCCAATGTTACCCTCTCATTGTTCAACGTATGGACAACCTGATACCACCCTTTATTTTCAACGCCCATGATATTTTCTTCGGGCACTTCTACATCGGTAAAAAATATTTCGTTTGTGCCGGTTGCGCGAATCCCCAGCTTTTTTAACCGTCTTATTTCTACTCCCGGACTCTTTGTATCAATCATCAATACCGAAACACCACTTGCTTTCTTAGTTTCGTCTTTCCCTGTCCTTACTACCGTTATAAAATAATCGGCAACATGGGCACCGGTAATGAATGTCTTCTGACCATTGACTATATATTTGTCCCCCTTTTTATCGGCAAAAGTCTTTAAGCTTCCCAGAATGTCTGTTCCTCCTCCTGGTTCAGTCAAAGCAAGGGAAAACATCATCTCACCGCTAAAAAGTTTGGGAAGAAAATGGTGTTTCTGCTCATTGGTACCGAAAAATTCTATAGACTTCCCCCCGAAGCACGTTGACAGGAAATAGGTTAAACCGATGGCTGCTGAAGCCTCGCTCAATTTTTCAATAATGAGCACCTCATCGATTACGTCTCCTCCTGTACCACCGTATTCTTCCGGAAAAGGCATGGCCATAAATCCCAATTCAGCCATTTTCCTGTAAAGATCGTGTGGAAACTCTTCGCTTTCATCAATCTCACGTGCAAATTCTGGTGTGCATTCGTTCCGAATGAATTTTTCAAGAGTTGCTATCAACATCTTGCGTTCTTCGTTAAATTCGAAATCCATCGTTCTTCCCTTTCTTCAACATTAAAAACTTAATTCTTTTTAAAGAACATGGGTTGATCCATGAACGTTAGTTCCCATGTTCACCGATAACAGTACGATGACATTAAATAGTGGCTACAGCATTTACAGGCTGTAGCCACTATTCGATCTAGTCGTGACTCTCGAAAATATCTTTATATTGTTGACGCAACTCGTACTTCTTGATTTTTGTTCCGACCGATATGGGCAGTTGATCAACAAATACCACCTTTTTAGGAGTTTCGAATCCGGCAAGTTTTGTCCTGCAGAAATCGATTATTTCCTCTTCCTTCAACGTTTCGCCCGATTTTGAAATTACTGCAGCAACGTCGCTTTCACCCCAGCGTTTATGGGGAACACCAAACACCGCTGCACTTTCTACTTTCGGATGGAGGATTATCGTGTTTTCAACTCTCATGCTTGAAACGTTTTCTCCACCGGACTTGATGACGTCTTTAAAACGATCCACCATGATCATATAACCCTTTTCATCATATTGACATGCATCTCCTCCATGTAACCAGCCACCCCTGAACGCAGTCTTCGTAGATTCTTCATCCTTGAAATAACCAGCCATCATAACCGGAGACTGCATCACTTTTTCTCCCGGTATACCGGGTGGACAGGTATTCATATTCTCGTCAACTACTCTGGTCGCATAAAATGCATGAGACACCCCGAGATAGTTCAATGACGGAGAGCATTTCTCATACGTTTCGTAGAATTTATGGTGCCATCCTCTGGTGTCATACACACACTCTGTTTGTCCGTCGTAACTGAGAATAACAAGATCCTCTCCAAATATTTTTCTGAGCCTCTTGTCCACATTCGGAGGTATCGGTCCCCAACCGCAGGGACATGTACGGAGATATTGTGTTTCATACTTACCTGGATTTTTTTCGTACGCGTCAGCTATTCTCGCATAATCAATGGGACCGCCGAATACGCTTGTTAACTTTTCTTTTGTCATTGTTTCCACGATATGTTGAGGATCGGGCAAACGTGTCATCACGGCTGTTCCGCCTATTACGTGTGCGGAAAGGGCCATACCCTGAGCAGCAATGTGAAAAATCGGGTAATAAATTCCTATTCTATAATCCCATTCTGTTAGTACTCCTGCTCCGCGAGCCATGGTCATCGCGTGACTTATGGAACAGAAATAAAGATAAATGTGACTTAACATAACACCTCGAGGCCACGCTGTAGTACCAGAGGTATACAAAATCTCCACAATATCGTCCCCATGGATCTTTACATCAGGTTCCTCTTTAGATTTCCCATTAACGAATTCGCTGAAAGATACGCTGCCCGGAACAACATCCCCCCCTATAGGTATGGTAACCCCGACCTCAAGCCTGTTTTCTTTAAATACTTTTTCAGCTCTGGGGAAAAGTTGTGCATCGACAAGCGAAAACTTCGGTTCGGTCTGTTTTACGATATAATCGATAACATCCGGAGCGATCATTACGTTTACGGGCACCATCACTATCCCTGCCTTTGCCGCACCGATTTGAGCTATGTAGTATTCCGCACTGTTGAGAGCAAACATAATGATCCTGTCGCCTCTTTACAGTCCCTTTTCCATCAATGCGTTGGCAAACTGATTGGCCTTCTCATCAAGTTGTTTGTAAGTTAACCTTTCGTTTTCTTTATCGGCGTATGCTCCTTCCCATGAGATCAAAGCCTCCTGATCAGGATAACTCCATGTCATCCGCTCTATCATGTCGCCTACTGCAATACGATCCCACCGCTTGTCAGCTCTTCTGTTCACTAAACTCGTTACATTAAATTCCATTTCTCCTCCCTCCTTATCAGTTTTACGTTTTTTCTTTCATTGAGAAACCGAGAGTTTTTCAGAACACCTCCCAATCGGCCACTTCTAGAAGACTTATGGTTTTTATTCTGGTATCTCTCACAAGCTTCGGATAGATCCGGAAAACTCTCTTTTGGTTGATTCTCAACTCCCCACAAAGACTGCCCTGGTAACATAAACCAGTGGAGAGGTGTGACCGGGCATTAAGACCGGTGGACAACACCTCATGGTAAGCAACTTTACGGCTTCAAATACTCCAAAGGAAGAAACGTTGACCATGTAAAAGACAAAACCGAGAGATAACCTCCTCTCATTTTTAAAAATTTGACAGAAAACACAAACTTTAATCACTTGTTGAAAAATTCAAAGGCCTTTCATATCTTCAGTCGCCGACCCACTCCCAGATAGCGGCAACACATTGGCCATGACCGACACACATGCTTTCAACTGCGTATTTGACACCATAGTAAGGCATCTCATGCATCAATGTCGTCGCAATCCGCGCTCCGGTACAGCCAAGGGGATGGCCCAGCGATATGCCGCTTCCCCGGGGATTCAATAGTTCATGGTTCCGAATCCCCAGTGCCTCGGTGCAGTATATTGCCTGCGATGCAAACGCTTCGTTTACCTCCCACAGTTCAATCTTATTTTTATCCAAACCGGCTTTACGTAAGACCTTTGGAATCGCCACAGCAGGCCCTATCCCCATATATTTGGGATCAACACCGACAACCGTATAGTCCACGAGCCTTAATTTCGGTTGCAGGTTGAGTTTTTCACACGCTTCTCTACTCGCCACCAAAACACATGCCGCAGCATCATTTATCTGGCTCGAATTACCAGCTGTCACCGTGGCCTTTTCATCATTCATGAATACGGGAGCCAATTGAGCAAGTGTTTCCATTTTAGCGTTGGGTCTCACACCTTGATCTCTATCAACTACCATCTTCTTTAAACTTCCATCATCTGCCGGAATTTCGACTCGAATCGGCAAAATCTCTTCCTTAAACAATCCCTCCTCTGTTGCCTTATGTGCTTTGGTGTGGCTCTCCACCGCCATACGATCTTGCTCTTCCCGGCTGATATTGTACTTTCGTGCCACCATTTCCGCCGTGTAGCCCATTGATATCATCTGTGGATCACAGACTTCACCCAGTCTCGGATTATGATCCGATGTGCTACCCATGGGAACGTGTGTCATATGCTGCACCCCACCGGCAATGATGAGATCCATCCATCCCATTCCAATTGATGCAATCGCAAATGCGATAGACTGCACCCCTGATGCACAAAACCGGTCAATAGTACATCCGGGAATACTGTAAGGAAGCCCCGCCACGATCCCTGCGTAACGACCTATATTAGCCCCCATTTCCTTTGTTAATAATGTGCCGCCCCAAATAACATCATCTATTTGTTCTCTTTCACCCTCAAGACCAGATCTTCTGATTAGCTCATTAATAACCAGTGCAGACATGTCGTCCGCCCTCAAGTTGATAAACCAGGATTTTTTGCCGGCCCGTGCTACTCCCGTTCGTACACTCTCAACCAAAAACACGTCTTTCACAAGCTACCCCCCTTCAGAACACTAACAGCAATATCTATAATTATTAGAATTATGGCTTCTTAAATAAATGTATTTATTTGTTATTACAAAGATTTATTTTGCAAGTTAACACTCAGCCTATTGCTAGTTTATATCTAGTAATGTATCTTTAGGGAGAGTTGTAATGCTCAATGAAAAGAGGAAATGGCAAGAGTATCCGAAAACTGTTCCCATGAAACATTACCTTAACCTCGGGATAAGGTCACACCGCTGTATCCGTAACATCCTGCCCGGGGACCTGTTAGAATTACTGATTACCTGCAATTGCACGGTGCTTCCGTAAGTCCCGGTACGGCAGCAATATCCGAATGAAAAAGATCATGGAAACCAGATACTATCGACTGCTCCGCCTTGAGGAAGAACAAAGCGGCAAGAATATTGATCTCGACAAAAAACGGACTGGATTACCGGAAAAGCCAATCTTTGTTTCAGAGAACGTCAAATAGAAAGTTTGTACCCCGTTTCTCTTCTTCTCGGGGATGCCTTTATGATCGGCACCATCAAGAGTAATTCAATCGAACTGTTTTCGATGAGTTTTCCATGAAGAATTTCGGGAACAAATCTATAGACCTGCAGAAAAGCCTCCAGACTATTTTGACCAGTAGCCCCATTACTGCACTCATTATGGCCATCGCAACCCGGGCAAACGACCCACTGAAACGATTCAAGATGAAGAAACCGCCAAAGGTCGGGTTACAAAAGAAACAGCCTGAACCTCAATACCAGAGAGATGCCGACTGTCCGGGAAGCGGTTAATCTTTACCTATAAAATTCTGGTTATTATTCAACGTTAATGGTAAAGGGAATTTTATTTTCACGAAAGTGACTGCTGAAATCAATGCTGTCCAAATCTGGATTTTGACCGCATTAGCAGAAGTCCCCACAAAGGTTTTGATCTTCAGATTCTGTTTTAGTGCCTT